>CAISWS010000170.1 GCA_903889265.1 uncultured Bacteroidota bacterium | reverse complement strand
CTGAGGATATTGAACTGCGCACAGAGCGTTTGCCCATGACCGCCGAACAACGCAAGGATTTTGTGATGAGCTTTTTGCCCGGTATTATTTTACTGGTTATTACCTATATCGGCCTTTCCGTTATCCGCGATTTCCGCGATAGTTTTGCCGCTGATATCTGGAAAGAAGCGGGCTTTGAAAAGTCACCCTCTATTTTTACTACCACCGAAATACCCACCTCTATCATAGTACTGGTGATGATGAGTTTTTTGATACTTGTAAAAAATAATTTTAAGGCATTGGTTATAAACCACATTATGGTGGTAACCGGTTTTGGCACTGCGATACTTGCCACGTTTTTATATAGCACGGGGGTAATAAGCGCAGTGCCATGGATGATATTTAACGGCCTTGGTTTATACATGGGTTACGTACCTTTTAACTGTATGATGTTTGAGCGGATGATAGCCTCGTTTAAACGCCCGGCCAATGTTGGCTTTCTGATGTACATAGCGGATTCCTTTGGTTACCTGGGCAGTATCGGGGTTTTGTTTTATAAGGAGTTTGGCCAGCACAATATTTCGTGGATACGTTTTTTCAGTTTAATGATTTACGGGGTTTGCACAACCGGTATTGTTTTTACCATTTTAAGTCAGATGTATTTTAACCGGAAAAAACATTTAACCAGTTAAGATTCCCGAACCCGGTTTTTATAAAATTATTCGCCGTTATAATTTAAAATTAATTTATGAGATACAGGGCTCTTTTTTCTTTGATTATTTTATGTATTCTGGCTGTTTCATTCAACTCCTGTGGCAACAGAGCACCGGGAAAAAAGCCAAAACTGGTGGTAGGCATAGTGGTTGACCAGATGCGTTGGGATTACCTGTACCGCTACTCATCCAAATACTCTAAAAATGGTTTTAAACGTTTGATGCGGGAAGGCTATAATTGTCAAAATACGCATATCAACTATTTCCCTTCGTACACAGGCCCGGGCCACGCTTGTGTTTATACCGGTTCCGTCCCTTCTATACACGGTATAGCAGGTAATGCCTGGTACAACCGCGACTTAAAAAAGCAGATTAATTGCGTTGAGGATACTTCAGTTTCGATGGTAGGTTTAGGTACCATGGCTGGTCATATTTCGCCGCGCAACCTGCTTTCAACCACTATTACGGATGAGTTGCGTTTAGCTACTAATTTTAAAAGCAAAGTGGTTGCTGTGGCGCTTAAAGACCGCAGCGCTGTGTTGCCCGGCGGGCATCATCCAACAGGTGCTTATTTTGTAGATGGCACTACCGGCAATTTTATTACCACTAGTTGGTACATGAAAGAGGTGCCAGCCTGGGTGAATGATTTTAACCACCTGAACCTTACCCGCAAATATTTAGATCAGGATTGGAATACCATGCTGCCTATTGACCAATACACTGAAAGCACTAAGGATGATGAGCCATACGAGCGCAGCTACGAAGGTGAGTCAAAACCCGTATTTCCGCACCACCTGGGTAAAATTTCGAGAGGGCATCCGGATGTTATTTCCTATACGCCGTTTGGTAATTCCATTACACTTGATTTTGCCAAAGCAGCTATTGCGGGTGAGCATTTAGGTAGCGGAAGCTTTACCGATTTTCTGGCCATCAGTTTATCTTCAACGGATTTGGTAGGCCACCAGTTTGGCCCTAACAGTATTGAAGCAGAAGACTGTTTTTTGAGGCTTGACCGTGAACTGGGAGATTTCTTTTCGTACCTGGATCAAACTGTTGGCAAAGGAAATTACGTGGTGTTTTTAACTGCGGACCATGGCGTTTCTCACTCTATTGATTTTAACGTTGAAAACCAGATTCCATCAGGAGTTTTCAAGATAGATTCAGTTGCAGATAAAGTGAATGTTATGCTGGCAGATAAGTTTGGTGCCGGACAATGGGTGGTTAGTCATGAAAATATGCAGCTTTATTTGAACCGGGATTTGATGGCTGAAAAGAAAGTTACGGAAGCTGAAATATTTGATGTGGTAAGGCCTTATATGATGAATTTTGAAGGCATAGCGGATGTTATTGACCTTAAAAATATAGCCAATTCACAAGTACAGGGCGACATAAGGGTTAAGTTGACAAACGGATTTAACCTAAAACGCTCGGGCGATTTTCAGATACTATATAACCCCGCCTGGGTTGAAAGTTTCACTCAGGGCGCTACCCACGGTAGCAGCTATGCTTATGATACTCATATACCGTTATTGTTTATGGGAGGTAAAATCCAACACCGTGAGGATTATTCACCAGTTGACATGACAGATATTGCCCCAACTATTGCCGCCTTGCTGCATATTCAGGAGCCAAGTGGTTCAATTGGGAAAGTAATTGCTCCGGTAGTGGCCAGGTAAATTGTATTTTTCCGAAAATATATTCTTATTTGCATTTGCTGAATGCCCCCCAAATGCAACCATATATTTTTAAAGCGGCTATGCTGCTGTTTATTATTCTGGCCTCCTGCAAGCAAAGAGATATTGCTATTGAGGTAACCCGCCATTCATCTGAACTGATGAACTGTACCAAAATATTTGGATACAGCGTAAAAAAGCTGGACGAGGAGAACGAAATACTAATACAAACGGGGATATTTTATACCCCGGGCGGTGGCGATGACCGCCAGGCAGCTATTGTAAAGATAAACAACACGGACAGGGTGCTTTACCTGGTTACGGAAAAAGCAATTAGCGGCGAAAAAACTGAAGTGTATGAAGGGGAAGGTTATTATTTGTCGCTTCGTTATTTTGAAAACAATAAAGGAAACAGCACTTATTACGATGGGCGCTGCCGGATTAGAAAAGGCCTAACCATCTCTGAATATAAAATAGAGGGGCAACCTAATATTCATAATTATTAAAGACAGGTAACAGGCTTCGGCTAACCGCTTATTTTCTTTATCAATCCCTGCAATACGTTACCGGGCCCTACCTCAATAAATTCGGTGGCCCCGTCTGCAATCATTTTCTTTACTGATTGCGACCATTTAACAGGCGAGGTAAGCTGGGCCATCAGGTTCAGCCTTATGGTGGCGGCATCGGTTTCCGCTTTTGCCGTTACGTTTTGATATATGGGGCAAACAGGATTATGAAATGTAGTTTGATTAATAATTTCAACCAGTTTTTTCCTGGCCGGCTCCATCAGCGGCGAATGGAAGGCTCCGCTAACCGGCAATTTTATTACCCGTTTAACTCCTGCAGCTTTTAACTTTTCCATAGCTAAATCAACTCCCTTAACTGTCCCTGAAATAACGAGTTGCCCGGGTGCATTATAATTTGCAGGCACCACTATTTCCTCTGTAATTTCTTTACAAATATTTTCTACCTGCTCGTCGCTGGTATATCCTATTACGGCGGCCATGGTAGAGGGCACCATTTCGCAGGCCTCCTGCATGGCAATGGCGCGGTTGGCTACCAACCGCAGGCCCTCGGCAAAGCTGAGTGCGTTTACCACCACCATAGCCGAAACTTCGCCCAGAGAATGGCCGGCCACCATATCGGGCTTAAAATCTCCGATAAGGGCCGCCGATATAACGCTGTGTAAAAAAACTGCGGGTTGTGTAATGCGGGTTTGTTTCAGGTCTTCATCGCTGCCTTCAATCATTACCTGTGATAAAGAAAACCCCACAATATCATCAGCTTCTTTAAACATCGCACGGGCTACTTCCGACTTGTCGAAAAGCTCTTTCCCCATCCCTTTAAACTGCGAACCCTGACCCGGAAAAACGTATGCTTTCATTTCTTATGTTTTATTTACCACTAAAGCACTGGAGATACGAAGAAACACCAGGAAAGCCAATTATCAAAACCACATAACTTCGAAAATACAAATTATAATTTACCGCTAAGCACGCTAAGAATACCAAGGTTTTAATTAAAAAGGAAGTTGAATAGAAATGATAAAGGCACAGAAATCTCTTGTATTCCGCTGTGAACTTGTTGTTCTTTGCGGTAAATAAATATTGAAGTTATTATTAACTCAACCGGGAAGCAATGAGTTTTATAAACTCGTTACGGGTTGAATTTTTTTCAAACTCGCCGGTAAACGCTGAGGTGGTGGTAACTGAATTTTGTTTCTGTACGCCGCGCATCATCATGCAAAGGTGTTTTGCTTCAATTACCACTGCTACACCCAGAGGATGCAGTGCCTCCTGTATACAATCCCTTACCTGGGTAGTTAACCGTTCCTGCACTTGTAACCGGCGCGAGTAAACATCTACAACGCGTGCAAGTTTGCTAAGGCCTACTATTTTGCCATTGGGGATATATGCAATATGTGCCCTGCCATAAAAAGGCAGCGCATGATGCTCGCACATGGAGTATAACTCAATGTCTTTTACAATCACCATTTCGCTGTGATGTTCATCAAACACCGCCGATTTTAATATCTGCAGCGCATCCTGCTCATAGCCCTGGGTCATAAAATGCAGCGCTCTGGCTACTCTTTCCGGCGTTTTTGTAAGGCCATCGCGATTTAAGTCTTCGCCCAGTGCCTCCAGTATGCCGGCAAAATTGTTTTTTACAATCTCCAGCGATTTTGGGTTATACTCTTCAACTTTGCGGTATCTGTTCATGGTTATTTTATATTAGTTCCGTACTTTTATTCGCCGTAATATTCAACGTAAATATTTTCTGTTTCAATAAGCTTAACGCAATGCAGCTGGCATCCTTTCAGGTGCGGCACTATCCACCTCCATATCAGCTGAACAATGTTTTCAATGCTGGGTAAAACACCGTTTAGTTCAGGTACATCCACGTTAAAATTTTTGTGGTCCAGCTTATCCAATACCTCTTTTTTAAGTAGCCTGCTCAAATCATGCGCGTTAATTACAAAACCTGTATCCGGATTGGGTAAACCTTTTACAGATACATATAAATCAAAGTTATGTCCATGCCAGTTTTTATTGGCGCATTTTCCAAACGTAGCGTCATTGTGCTCATCGGTCCAGTTAGGGTTAAACAGCCGGTGTGCCCCGTTAAAATGTTCTCTTCTTGTTAAGTAAAGCATATTAAGTTCTATAAACCGCAAATCAATCAATTAAGTTCATCGCCCTGGCCTAAATATTTGATGCCGTGTTTTTGTGAAGTTGCGAAGATAAGGGTATTTGCTTATTCGCGGTTTTGACCGGTAGTTGCGTTTTTAGCGGCGGAGGTTCCCGGATAATTTTAAATTTTCTATTTTGGCTTTAATTAAAAATCACAAACCGAATTAAAATATGAAAAAAGCATCCATCGCCACAATCGCCTTGTTTATATTCTCCCTTGCTTTTGTAAGCAAATCAATGGCACAAAAAGACCAGGTAGAAAAAGTATGGTTTAATGGTGATAAGACCAGCAAAATTGAAATTTACCTGGCTAAAAACGGCACCTATTGCGGTAGGGTAACCTGGTTAAACGAGCCTAACGATAAAGATACCGGGAAGCCTAAACTGGATAAGGAAAATCCTGACGAGAAACTGCGCAGCCAGCCTATCCAAAACCTTGTAATTATGACCGGTTTTAAAAAGAACCCGGAGAATAAGGATGAATACATAGACGGCAAAATATACGATCCTAAAAAAGGCAAAACCTATTGCGGTAAAATTACTTTTAAAGGAAAATCGCTTGATTTACGAGGATACCTTTGCAGTTTAACTTTTCTGGGCCGCAACGAGGTTTGGGAGGTTGCTGAGTAAAAACAATACTCCGGATAACATTATCTTGTCCTTTTCGCTAAACGGCATAACCGGTGTTGTTACTAATCGGGTAATGCATTGGGTATGTGTTTGACGCGTACCGGTTATATTTATCGCTCTAAATTTAATCTATGCGGAAGAGCTATTTACCGGTCGCCTTATTGTTGGTTGTTTCTGTTGGGGTAACCGGTGCTTTTATGAAATACTATATGCAGCAGCCAGTGGCTACAACCCAGGTTCCAACGAAATTACTGGCGGCAGCTGTTGAAAAACCTGTTTTTAAATATGGATTAAACCTATCGGAGTTTAAAGTACTGAAACATGTTGTAAAGCAGAATGAGATTTTTGCGGATATGCTGATGCAATACAATGTTGCTTACCAGACCATTGATTTTTTGGCGCACGAATCAAAATCTATTTTCAACCTGAATAAAATGAAGGCCGGGAATAACTACACTGTTTTATGTCAGAAGACTGATAACGGCCTGGTACCTAAAAAGCTGGTTTACGAGGAGGATAAAGTGAACTATGTGGTTTTTAACCTGGATGATTCACTTTACACTTATCGTGGGCAAAATAAGGTAGAACGCAAACACCAGGAGGTAAGCGGGGTTATTAATTCATCGTTATATGAAACGCTGGAGTCGAATAATATGAGCCCTGCATTGGCAGTGCGCCTGTCTGAAATATTTGCGTGGACGGTGGATTTTTACAAAATACAGCAAGGCGATAAATTTAAAGTTGTATACGATGAGGATTTTGTAAACGGCGAATCGGTTGGAATTGGTGAAATCAGCTCGGCAGTATTTAACAGCAGCGGAAAGGATTTTTATGCGTTTTACTATGCCAAAGATGCAGCGCACGAAGGGGACTATTATGACGAGAATGGCAACAGCATGAAAAAAGAATTTTTGAAAGCACCGGTTAAGTTTTCCAGAATTTCATCCCACTACTCGTTAAACCGTTTCCATCCGGTTACCAAAGAGTGGAAAGCGCATTTGGGAACTGATTATGCGGCTCCATTTGGTACCCCCATTATGGCTACTGCCGATGGAATTGTTGAAGATGCCTGCTTTAAAGTATACAATGGCAATTACGTTAAAATACGCCACAACGGGCAATACAAAACCCAATACCTGCACATGAGTAAAATCGGGAAGGGCATCCATTCGGGAACAAGAGTTAAGCAGGGTGAAATTATAGGCTACGTTGGCGCTACAGGTTTGGCAACCGGCCCACACGTTTGTTACCGCTTTTGGAAAGATGGCCAGCAGGTAGACCCGCTGAAACAGAAACTTACCTTCAGCGACCCCATGCCCGCCAAATATAAAACCGATTTTATGGCTAAAATCAAATCTGTTAAGCAGCGGATGGATGCCATTGTTTACCAGGCACCTAAACCTAAGGTTGAAAAGCCAGTTGAGGATGTGGCGGATAATTATGATTCGAAATATAGTTTGTTGAAGCGGGACTTCTAATTCCGGAAAGTATTACTTCTTAAACTGTCCGATATCCAAAGTAGTATCACAAAAAGCATACTCAGCCGGAATATTGGATGAAATAATAACCAGTTTGTTACCAGCAACCTGTTGCACTGTTTTTAAATACCAGTTGTTCCAATGTTCATCGAGTGTGGCAGAGGGTTCGTCCAGCAAAAGGATTTTGCTTTCTGTAAATAAGGCAAAGGCCAGCTTTAACCGCTGTTTCATGCCGGATGAGTAGTTGCGTATTTCTTTATTGCCTTCCAGTTGCACTTCATTCATAAACGCCTGTCGCGATATGCTGAGCCGGCGTATGTTTTCATGAAATTTGAATAGTTCGTTCAAAGTCAATTCTTCAGGCAGGTCCATGTAAGGGGCGCTGAAAGAGATGTGCTGGTAAATATCTTCAAACGCGAATTTGATTTCACCTGAATTGGGGGTAATAATGCCCGCCAGCACTTTTAATAAAGTAGATTTTCCACTGCCGTTAGCCCCGGTTATTGCATACTTCCTGCCCGCAACAAATTCAGCGGTTACACCTTTAAAAATCCAGATGTTACCGAATTTTTTGGAAACATTATTGAGCGTAATAAGTATATTTGATTGACCAGTAATCACGGCTGCAAAGTAAGAAATTGAATGAGAAATTAACCACTAAGGCACTTAGATCGCTTAGAACCACTTAGCTTGTAAAATAGAATACAAGGAGAACAATAATTTGGGGTATAAAAAACTGAGCGTCCTTAGTGCTTCCGGGGTTAATGTATTTATTCTTCGCTGGTGCTCTTAAACCCTTTCATAATACCCCGAACGCTCTCCCTGATAAAATTTACTATTTCATCTTTATCGGCGCTTGAAGGGATATCGGCTTCAATGTATTTTAAGGCAGTGCTGGTATTAAATCCGCGGATGTAGAGAATTCGGTAAACGTCCAGTATCTGGTTTATCTGTTCAGTGGTATATCCTCTTCTTCTTAACCCTATTGAGTTTACACCGGCATAAGTAGTAGGGTGGCGCGCTGCCCGTACAAAAGGCGGTATATCTTTATTAACCAAACAACCACCTGATACAATTACGTGGCGGCCCATTTTAGTAAACTGTGAAAAGTTAGTAGCCCCGCCCAAAATAGCGTAGTCGCCAATTTCAACATGGCCTGCAAGGTTGGCATTATTGGCAATAACACAGTTCTTGCCGATGATACAGTCGTGCGCTACGTGGACATAAGCCATTAAAAGCGAGTTATCGCCGATAACGGTTTTCATAGAAGCCTCAGTGCCGCGATTGATGGTAACATACTCGCGGATGGTAACGTTATTGCCAATTTCAACTGCAGATTTTTCACCCTTATACTTCATGTCCTGCGGTATGGCTGAAATAACAGCGCCGGGAAATATGCGGCAGTTTTTACCAATCCGCGCACCTTCCATAATTGTTACGTGTGGGCCAATCCAGCTACCCTCGCCAATAGTTACGTCTTTTGAAATGGTTACAAAAGGCTCCACCACCACATTATCAGCCACTTCGGCCTGGGGATGAATATAGGAGTAGGGTTGGTTCATTTTACTATTTCAAAATCCGGAAATGGGGCAATTTATAAATGATATGCGACTATTTTTAACGTTGTGTTGGTATTGAGCTTCATTTCTGCCATATTACCTGCCTTCTTTCCGCTGTATTTTTGCCATTAGTTCCGCTTCACTTACCAGTTTATTGCCTACGTAAGCCGAGCCCCTCATTTCAATAATTCCCCTCCTCATTGGGGCTAGTAATTCAAGTTTAAATAATATAACATCGCCGGGCACCACGCGTGCTTTGAACTTTACGTTATTTATTTTCAAAAAGTAAGTGTCGTAATTATGTGGGTCGGGCAGGTTGTGCAACACCAAAATACCACCGGTTTGTGCCATAGCCTCTACCTGCAATACACCCGGCATTACCGGATTGCCCGGAAAGTGCCCCCTGAAAAACTCTTCATTAAACGTTACGGCTTTAACCCCAACCACCTCAGTTTCGGTTAGCGAAATGATTTTATCAATAAAAAGAAAAGGGTAGCGGTGAGGTAATATTCTTTCAATATCAGTAGCATCGTAAACCGGCTCTTTATTGGGGTCGTAAACCGGTGCAGGATCTTTCATTCTCTCCTGCTTAATGTGGGCTTTTAATACCTTGGCAAACTCAACATTGTGTTTGTGGCCCGGCTTTGTAGCAATAATATTGGCATGTATTGGTGTTCCTATCAGGCCCAAATCGCCTACAACATCTAATAATTTATGGCGTGCGGGCTCGTTGTGGTGATACAGTTCAACATTATTCAAAATACCTTCTTCCACAACTTTAATATCCGGCTTGTTGAACATAATAGCCAGTTTAGCCTGTTCTTCGGGCGTAACCGGTTTGTCAACTACCACAATTGCATTATTTAAATCCCCGCCTCTGATAAGTCCTGCTTCATACAACATTTCAAGCTCGTGCAAAAAGGCAAAGGTGCGGGCAGGGGCAATTTCTTTTTTAAAATCGGCTACCTTATCCAGGGTAGCATGTTGCTGGCCTAAAATCTCGCTTTTATAATCAATCAGGGCTGTAACCTTATAGCGGTTACTTGGCATTGCCAGGTATTCAGCGCCGCTTTCTTTATCTATATAATGAATGTTCTGGCGCAGCTCAAAAATATCGCGCTCTTCAGTTTGTTCCAGTATACCGGCACTTTCCAATGCTTCAACAAAATATTTGGCACTGCCGTCCATAATAGGAATCTCAATTCCATCTACCTGCACCAGGCAATTATCAATCTGAAGGCCAATCAGGGCACTCATCAGGTGCTCAACAGTAGCAACCATACCAGCGCCTTTTTCAAGGGTAGTGCCTCTTTGAACGGTGGTTACCAGGTCGCAATCGGCCGGAATAACGGGCTGACCAGGTAAATCAACCCGCTGAAACTTAATTCCATGGTTATTGGCTGCCGGCAAAAATTTAACAGTTACGTTCATGCCCGTATGCAGGCCAACGCCCGATAAGGTAGCTTCTTTTTTGATGGTTTGCTGGTAGGTATGGGTCATCAACTATTTTCTTAAAAAGCGCAAATCTAAAATTTTAGTACTTATCACAATGATTTAATAATGGGGTAATACTGCTTACTTTCCTAGCTTTTTCTCCAATTCTTCTATTCTTTTAGCCAATTCCGGCAGCTTCATCATATAGGCAATAATGCGGTAGTGCTCCCGTGCGTCAATAGCCGGGGCACCTGAAATACCCTTGCCTTTGTCTTTAACATCTTTTATTACTGCTGCCTGTGCCTGTATCTTAACACCGTCGGCAATATTAAGGTGCCCGGTAATGCCGGCCTGCCCGCCAATCATTACGTTTTTACCCGTTTTGGTGCTGCCTGAAATGCCAGCCTGAGCTGCAATGCCTGTGTTTTCGCCCAACTCTACATTGTGCGCAATTTGTATCAGGTTATCCAGCTTTACTCCGTTACGGATAATGGTTGAGCCCATTACAGCCCGGTCAATACAAGTGTTAGCTCCGACTTCAACGTTATTTTCAATCACCACGTTGCCTGTTTGCGGTATTTTTTTGAAGGTGCCATCAGGCTGGGGAGCAAATCCGAAGCCATCGGCCCCTATAACGGCCCCTGAGTGGATGATGCAGTCAGCGCCAATTTTACAATCATTGTAAACAGAAACATTGGCGTAGATGGTGCTACCGTCTCCAATTTCTGCGTTATCGCCAATGTAGCAATTGGGGTATATTTTTACGTTTTCCCCCACTTTTACATTTTCGCCTAAATAGCTGAAAGCCCCGAGGTAAAAGTTATCTCCGTATTTGCTGTTCTTCCCTATTTTAGTTTGCTCATCAATACCTGCCGACTTCTGGTTGGCGTTCATTGCGGCGTATAAATCCATCAGTTTTTGAAAAGCCGCATAAGGCTCGGCAACACGTAAGGCGGCAGAAATATTATCTGCATTATACTCCAGCTTTTCATCGCAAAGCAAAATGCCTACCTGTGCAGTTTGGGCATAGGAGTAATATTTGGGATTTGCCAAAAAGCAAAATGAATCTTTATCCGATTCCTCTATCCTGGCAAGTTTTGAAACCTTTGTTTCGGGGTTGCCCTCCAGTTTGGCCCCCAGCATTACCGCTAATTCTTTCGCTTTTATCTCCATCACTATTATTGGATAATTCGATTTAAACGCATTGTTTAGGAATTATTGTGTTTACGTTAATTTATTTGCTTTGGGCTTTGGGTCATGAGCTATGAGTTTTGGTTTTTGCTCAAAGCTCACAGCTCAAGGCTCAAGACCCTTCGGATAAAATACATAATACTTTGTTACAACAACACTCAGCACCGAAATATTAAGCTGGTCGCTGGCCTTTGCTATATCAATAACCTCACCCGTATTGGTCAAAATATTAATGTGATTTTCGGTAGGGTTATAAGCGTAATTGCTAGTTGAATCTGAAAACACCAGGTAGCCTGCTTCTTCCTCCGTCAGTTTCAGCTTTTTCATTGCCTTTTGGTTCAGGGCCTTTAAGCGCCCCTCCGGAAAAGGATCGTTACCAATCTCAATCTTAAAAAGCTTACGGTCTAAAATGGCTTCGCAAAGCGTTTTTAAAACCTTGTCGTTGCTGTGCTTCCAGTACTTAAAGGCCGAAAAAATGTCAAAGTCGTCCAGCTCTGAGTAATACTTCAGGGCTTTTTCATTTTTTTCAAAATCGTTTAAACTCACCGTATTTTTAAGGAAATAGGAGAGGGCAGGAGAAGCATCCAGTTTTTCTCCCTGGTTTATTAAAAAACGGGCCCGCTCAATGGCCTTTACAACCATTTGCTCTACACAAAGCACTGTTTTGTGCAGGTAAACCTGCCAATACATCAGCCTGCGGGCTACTATAAAGTTTTCAATCGAATAAATGCCTTTTTGTTCAATTACAAGATTTCCCGCATGAACATTCATCATTTCAATTATCCGCTCATAGCTGATAGAGCCTTCATTGACCCCGGAAAAGAAGGAATCGCGGGTAAGGTAATCCAACCTGTCAACATCCAGTTGCGAGGACACCAATTGATGCAGGAATTTCTTTTTGTATGTGCCCTGAAAAATTTCAATAGCCAAACTCAGTTTTCCTTTAAAATGGATATTTAGTTTATCCATGTATATTTTAGAGATGTGCTCATGATGTACTTTGGAAAGCAAACTCATCTCCAGCGTATGCGAAAAAGGGCCGTGGCCAATATCGTGTAACAAAATAGCGATACAAGCTCCCAA
The DNA here is from genome assembly GCA_903889265.1 of uncultured Bacteroidota bacterium. Taxonomy (GTDB): domain Bacteria; phylum Bacteroidota; class Bacteroidia; order Chitinophagales; family LD1; genus Bog-950. The sequence continues at coordinate 9,215 of CAISWS010000170.1, read as the reverse complement.
TTCTTCTTCTTCAGTTATTTTATGGCCTTTTATTTTGAGGATAGAAAGGGCCTTGCGCATTAAATGAAATGCCCCCAATGCATGATGAAAACGGGTATGGATAGCCCCGGGGTAAACATAATCGCTTAACCCAAGTTGTTTAATACGCCTTAAACGCTGAAAATAGGGGTGTTCAATGATGTCGAAAATCAACTCATGGGGTATGGTAATAAACCCGTGAACGGGGTCGTTGAATATCTTACGTTTGTTCATTCGCAGCTAATACAGGATTCCATTAGCCTGCGAAGAAAACTTTTATTGGGGGAAATAGGAACTTTGAAGGCATTTAATATTCATCAGGCAAAGCATTTAATCCCGGTTTCCTTTACGGTTAGCTTCATTTATAAATACATTTTAATAGCATCCCACAAAATGTATATTCCACAAAGAATAAATAATATTCCAAATACCCATCCCCGATACTCTAACAGTAAAACATCTGTTCCTTCTACAGGTTCTTTGTTTTTGGCAAACCATATAAAGATAGCGCCTAATGCAATGAACCCTATACTATACAAAATTTCTTCATTCATAGGGGTATTATGTTCTGACAGCGGCTTCATTCCACTCTGTACTATGAACTACTAGGGTGTTAAATATTTATCCCAATTAACTTATTTCAATTTCTTCTTCGCCATATAAGGTCTGTCCGGCGGTAATTCCATCACTTCCCTTCTTGGGTCAATCAAAACATCCATATCTTCTAAAGGAATACAGCCCAAAATCATTTCAGTATTACCTGGCAACACAATGGGATTGCATGAGGTTGTCCGGTTTTTAAAGCGAATTTCCACAGGTTCAGCTACAGCAAACCTTTTGATTTCCCCATCTGCGAGTTCAAACGATTGTGAGCCTATTATTTCGAGACCCAACTGTGCTACCAGATTTTCATTGATAGAAAGGTTATATGCACCTGTATCAACCAGGATTTCAATTTCTTGTTTCCTTATTTCATCCTTTTTCATCTTACCCCTTCGGGCAGTTCCCATATCGAAGGAATTGGCTATTTCTATTGTTGCTTTTACAAAACCCATGCTTTTCTTGTTTTCTCCCGTAAATATACCAATTAAGAGAATTATAGAACTAGGAATCAAGAGTCACGGCTAAAAAGGGCGTTTATCTTGGTTCTAATATCTCTTATAAATGTTCTTTATTCTTCTTAACAACTATCCTACACAATAATTTGTTTCAATTACCTTTATAGTTCTGTAAATTAACACCATCTTACTTTTATCAATTCATAAATCACAATTCATAAATCAACAATTAAATGAGCCAAATTACAATACTGTGGGCAGACGATGAGATAGATTTATTAAAGAGTTCAATTATGTTCCTTGAAAACAAGGGATACAAAGTAATACCGGTTACCAATGGCAAAGACGCTGTCGACCGCGTGGCGCAAAAAGGAATTGACGTGGTTTTTCTGGATGAAAGTATGCCGGGCTTAACGGGGCTTGAAACCCTTTCGCGCATTAAGCAGATTGATAACCACGTGCCGGTGGTAATGATTACCAAGAACGAGGAAGAGAATTTGATGGAAGATGCCATTGGTTCTCAGATTGCCGATTACCTGATTAAGCCGGTAAAACCGCAGCAAATTCTTTCAACCCTCAAAAAGATTATTGACAATAACCGGCTTGTATCCGAAAAGACAACATCCTCATACCAGCAGGAGTTTCAAAGCCTGTTTATGACCATGCAGGAAAACCTGGATTATAAGCAATGGGTAGAATTATACAAGAAGCTTGTTTATTGGGAGATTGAACTCAATAAGTCCGACAGCAGCATGGTTGCTGTGTACGACTCGCAGAAGGTTGAGGCCAATAAGGAGTTCAACAAATTTGTGATTAAGAACTACAAACGTTGGATAAACAGCGAGGCAGGGGATGATTCGCCTATAATGTCGCACACTTTGCTGCGCCAGAAATTGGTACCCATGCTGAAGGACCCTAAGCCTACCTTTCTGATTTTGATAGATAACCTGCGTTACGACCAATGGAAAGCAATTCAGCCTTTGGTAATGGAAAACTTTAAGGTGGATGACGAGGATACCTTTTTTGCCATTTTACCCACTGCCACGCAGTATAGCCGCAATGCCATTTTTGCAGGTATGACTCCACTTAAAATACAGCAGCAGTTTGGTGATATGTGGAAGAATGACGATGAGGAAGGAGGCAAAAACTTACATGAAGCTGATTTTCTGGAGTCCTTCCTGAAGAAAACCATGCATGAGCCAATTAAGCATCAGTATGTAAAAATTACCAACCACCGCGATGCGGAGTTGCTGGAGAACAACATTACCAATTACCTGAACAACAAGTTAACGGTGATAGTCTACAATTTTGTGGATATGCTGAGCCATGCCCGTACTGAAATGGAAGTTTTAAAAGAACTTGCCAGTGATGAAGCAGCATATCGTTCGCTCGCGGTTTCATGGTTCGACCACTCGCCCCTTTTAAATGCATTAAAGAAGCTTGCAGAAAAGGACATTAACCTGTTATTGACCACGGATCACGGAACAGTTCGTGTGCAGGACCCTTCCCGCTGTATCGGGGACCGCGAAACCACAACCAACATCCGTTACAAAAGCGGCAAAAATTTAAATTACGATGATAAGGATGTGTATGCCGTTAAAGAGCCTGAAACCATTGGTCTGCCAAAATCGCGTTTAAGCTCAACCTATATTTTTGCCAAAGAGGATAAGTTTTTGGTTTACCCTAATAACTACAATCACTTTGTGAACTTCTATAAAAACTCTTTTCAGCACGGAGGGATATCTTTAGAAGAAATGATTGTGCCGGTGATTAAGTTGAGCAAGAAGTAATCCATGTTCACGCAAAGAGCCGCAAAGAAATTCATTCTTTGCGGCTCTTTGGTATTATCCTTTGCGCTCTTTGCGTGAACATGGATTCGAGTTATTTGGCAACCACCAGTTTCCTTACGTCCAACGGTGATTCATCCGATTTCAATACGCAGAAATAAATTCCGCTGTTCATGTCGCTGGTATTAAAGTTCACTTCATTAGTATCCGGCCCAATGGAAATGGTTTTTATTATGCGCCCGGCTATATCCACTATCATCAATTCATTTTTTGTATGAGCAGATGAGAGATCAAACACTGCACGGCAATTTCCGGAAGTTGGGTTAGGGAAAAGTAACAAGTCACCCGTTGATTTAACTTTGGTTTCTGCAACACTCAACGGGCCAACAACACCGCTACATGTAAGCGCAAAAATGCCCAGGTCGCTAAGCGCATAGGTGGTATCGCCAAAATTATGCAGGCCATAAACGTTTACACCTTTTAATCCAACTTCGGTCCAGGTAGTTCCATGGTCATGTGTGCAATAAACGCCGTATCCGATCGAAACTGCGGTTATAACAGAGGGGAAGGTATACGTAAAGGAAGCGATAATACCGCCGCTGTTATCAGCCGCTACGGCATTTATAGCCAGGTAACCAGTATCAATTGCAGGCAAGGGAATATTGTTCCATCTGCCGGATTGGTGATAATAAAGGCCCGAACCGGTTATGGCTAACATGTTATGATTAGATTCGCGGGTAAAATAGCTGACCGTGGCATAACCGCCCAACCCTGCCGTATCAATTACCCAGTTTGTTCCGTTAACGGGCCGGCTCCAACAGGTTAAAAGGCTGGCATCTCCACCTCCACCAATAAATAATCTGCCATTATTGTCAGAGGCTATGGCATTGATAGCATAAAAGAAGTCGCTTCTGATGTATAACCCGGCAGTGTCTAAGATAAAAGCAGTACTGCCGCTGGCTTTTTTATATAGCAGCTGTACGCCAAAACTACCATGGCCGCTCAAATGCTCGGTGCCGTATTCATCAACACCAAATCCACCACCGCCATTTATTTCCGCCATGCCTGCAGTATCCGGTTGCCAGCTGGTACCGTAGTCACCGCTTTTCCAGTAGAAGCTGGTGGTGCTGGAAATATAGCCGGTTTCGGTAGTCGTATAAATATTACCCAGGGTATCTGCCAGGATGGGGCCTGCATATCCGTATCCTGCTGATGGAAGCGGGTGTGTAAAAGAGGAGGCCTGAGGGTCAATATAAAATGAACCGTTATTGCTGTTTTCAATAAACCTGCCCGTTGAGGTTTTATAAAACCCGTTAAACTGTGTTTCATGAAGCCCGGTGTTGGCTTTTGTCCAGCTATTCCCCTGGTCCGCTGAAACAAAAAGCCCATAAATAGTTGAAGCAGTAATTACACTATCGCCTGAGATACTGTTTATCACATCTATGTGATTTGAATCTACTTCGGGGGCTGTAACTTGCGCACCGATCTCCGTCCAGGTAGTACCGGTGTCAACGCTACGCCATAATTGCTGGCCGCCATTCCCCTTCATGTAGATATTGCCCAAAGCATCATCGCCAAAAGTTCCTCCAAGTGTTCCGTTAAGAGTGGTAGTGCTGCGCGACCATGTATTGCCGGTATCTTTACTGCAATACACGCCATGGGTATAAGTGCTGACAAAGAAACGGTTTTGCCTGTCAATAAAAATTGCCGTTGGTAATTGATTTGACGGAAAATTAATTTGTGTCCATGTGTTTGATCCGACTTCCTGTTTATATACCTCAACTGTACCTCCGGGCGCGTAAAACGCATACGCATTGTTAAATGCATCAACCGCAAGATCTATAAAGTAATTAAACGGCGCGCTGCCGCTATCAACCTGCCAGCTTTGTCCATTATCGCGCGAAATATCAATATTGCCGTTGGAGGTTAGGATATACAGCGCATTTCGCACTATAAGTTTTGTAAAAGTAAACTGAGTATAGTTGGTATCGCGGCCAAGTGCAACCGGGGCGCTTAAACCGTTTACAGATGCTGTGCTTATGGCCACTGTGCCATTCTGATACACAATGTAAAACTGATTACTGCCAGGCTTATTGGCCAGACCAACAATACCCGGATAAGTGCTATCAGCCAGGCTAAATGATACATCTGTCCAACTGAGGCTTGTCAGGTTGCTGGTGGCCGAAGGCACATGCGTCCACGACACATGGCTTTGTTTATTTATGAGATTGGGGACAACCAGAATACTTCCATTACCCGGCGGCAGGTCAATATGTATACATGCAGCGATGTTACTTTCAGAAGGGGTGGGCACTTGTGCCCAAACGCTGGTTGTACCTACGCAAATTGTAAATGCCAGAACAAATGAAAGGTGAAGGACAATAGAAAACCGCATGTTCAATGTATTTTAGGGGTTTAATGGATGAGTGCAATAGAAAGCAACATAACGAAAAACGGCCAAACTGTTTATTTCTCGGTTATAGGCAAATCTATTTGCATGGCGGTTGTATTGTTAGCGTAAGGTAATAAAATGCTTTTTTGAGGTTACAAACGGTGGTTTTGAAGCCACAAATAATTAATACTAACCTGAAAGGGCTTTGAGATATTACCATTACCATTGCAGAAACATTTATGAAACGGGGGGCGGCAACAACACTATTAATCACCTGCATGTTGGCAACGGGCTTTGAAGCGTGGGCACAAAGCACAGTGGCTTTGCAAATCAGGCCCGCGCTGTTTAAAGGCAAGTGGCAGTTGGTGCAAACATTTTCCATGGGTGCCTTGCACCAGGTAAAAAAAGAAGATTACGATTGTATTATATGCTTTCGTTCTAACCACTGTTATTACGAGGAGGTGAAATATGAAAGCAACCATTGGATTATTGAGGGCAAATGGCGAGTGAACACTAAAAGGGGTATGCTTGAGCTTACCCAAAGGCATTACACTGCCGGAAAATTAGAAGACCATCCGAAGGATGTAATTTTAGATATCATTCAGCTTGACCCAAAAACCTGGGTCGGCGGCAAAACCGATAAAGGCCAACCAGTAAAAATTTATTACAGCCGGATATCAAAACACTAATAGCCGTTAAAATGTACAAAGTCTTCCACATTGCGCCTTACTCTTAAATATTTAAACGCTTTTACCGGGTAACCCAGGCGGAACGAAATTGCAATCATTAAGTGGGCTGGTATATTCAGTATCCTTTTTAATTCTTTTTCAACTTCGTAATTGCTGAGCGAACTTACTACATGAAAACCTAACCCAAGTGATTCTGCCATCAGCCACATGTTCTGCATCATACAGCCTAAACTCATAATACCCAAAAAGTCGCCCTCAGACGCGGGAGCTCTTCGGTTAGGGTCATATATCACCAGCAGCAAAACAGGGGTTTCCATTAGCTGGTCGTGGCTGTTATGGGTATCATTATCATTAATATCTTTTTCAGTCACATTCGGATTTCGCCAGACGGGAGGGAACATTGTGTCCAATACACCAGTCTTTCTCTTCCGTAATTCTTCAACAGAAAAGGACAATTGTTTATAATTCTCGCGCACAAAGGTGATGGAGGTGGGGTACTTTATTTTATGGATATCAGCTAATTTTTTTTTGTCGTCAACCACTACTATATCAAAGTTCTGCATGTTATGTGCAGTGGGAGCCCATCGGGCTGCTTCCAACACTTTTTTCAAATCCCTTTTGGGCACAGGCTTTGAGGCATTGAAAGGCACCCGGGTTGAGTGCCTTTCTTTTATCAGTTTAAGTAAATCGTCCATAACTATACGTTTAACGTGTTATTCATTGGTCAATATCACCTTTAATGCCTTTTCCTTATCTGCATGACCGAATGTTTCGTAAGCTTTAGCAATATCGCTCAGCTTAAAGTGATGCGTTATCAGTTTGTTGGGTTCCAGTTTTTTTGATTGCACCGTTTTAAGCAACATAGGTGTAGTAACTGTATCTACAAGCCGGGTAGTAATGGTTATGTTTTTAGACCAGAGTGTTTCCAGGTGCAGCTCAACGCTTTTGCCGTGCACGCCAATGTTGGCAATAACACCTCCGGCACCTATAATTTGCTGGCACAATTCAAACGTTGCCGGTATGCCCACGGCTTCAATTGCAGTATCAACTCCTTTGCCGTCAGTAATGTTGTTTATTTTATCAACTGCGTTTTCAGTTTTGTTATTTATGGTATGTGTAGCCCCGAAAGTTTTTGCAATTGCCAGGCGGTTATCATCCGGATCTATCATAATAATTGCGGCAGGAGAGTAAAATTGGGCGGTTAACAGAGCCGCTAGTCCGATTGGACCTGAGCCAACTATTGCAACTAATGAACCGGGTTTTACTTGTCCGTTTAATACCCCGCATTCAAAACCGGTAGGTAAAATATCACTCAACATAACCAGTGCCTCCTCATCAGCTCCGGGGGGGATTGGATAAAGGCTGGTATCAGCATAGGGTATTCTTACATATTCGGCTTGTGTTCCATCTATCAGGTGTCCTAATATCCATCCTCCGTTTTGGCAATGCGAGTACATACCCTTGCGACAATAATCGCATTTGCCACATGAGGTTATGCAGGAGATTAAAACATGATCGCCTTTTTTAAAGTTCGTTACTGCATTTCCGGTTTCTTCAATAACTCCTACGCCTTCATGTCCCAATATTCTGCCGGGGATTACTTCGGGCACATCGCCTTTCATTATATGCAGATCAGTTCCGCAAATCGTGGTTTTGTAAATTCTGACTATTGCATCAGTAGCTTCTTTAATAACTGGCTTCGGTTTTTCCTCCCAGGCTTTTTGTCCGGGGCCATGGTAAACAAGGGCATTCATTTTCATAAGTAGATATTTTATGTGCAAGTTAGGCGGTATTGATTCGGCTAATCATGATTACAATTAGTAATATTTTTGACTTCTATCACAATTCGGGCTTTATTATGGGCTTTACTACCCATTACCCCTATTTTAAAACTTTATCTAGATTTGTTTGATTCGTATCAGATTTTTATTGTCACCATAAATCCAGGTGTGGATGAAAAAGAAGGAAGTGGGGAAAAAGAGTAAACAAATCCCCCAACAACCCCGGCAGGTAGCTAAGCAACTTTTTGTTCCTGATAACCGCTATGCGGTTTTAGCTGCTATTGTTGGTTTTGCGCTTTACGCCAATACCATTTTAAATCAATACGTTTTAGATGACGCGGCAGTAATTACCGGTAATATTTATGTAATGAAGGGGTTAAAAGGAATCCCTGCACTTTTCACTATTGATATCTGGCACTTTCTCAATCTCAATCTGGGTTACTACCGTCCTTTGTCCCTGGTAACCTTTGCTATTGAAAATCAGTTTTTCCCTGGCAATCCGCACGTAAGCCATTTGGGTAACGTTATTTTATTTGCCCTTACCGGTTTTTTTCTCTGCCTGTTACTGATGAGGGTGTTTAAGCATTACCATCCGGCGTTTGCTTTATTTGTTACCCTCTTTTTCCTGGCGCATCCGGTGCATACTGAGGTGGTGGCCAATATTAAAAGCCGCGATGAAATTCTTTCATTTCTTAACCTGGTAATTGCGCTTTATCTTTTACTCAGGTCAATTCCTGTAAGCCCTGCAACCAAAATTTCCGCAGCACGGGTTTATACGTTACGGATAGTATCCTGCCTGTTTTTTTACCTGGCTCTTTTATCAAAAGAAACAGCAATGGCAGGTTTCCTTCTTGTTCCGGTGCTATTATTTTTTGAAGGAGGATTGAACTATCGGAAAATAATTGTAACCACACTTCCATTCATAATACTGGTAGCGCTGTTTCAATTTCAAAAATACATGCTTATTGGCCCCGGAACCGGCATTGAGGCAAAAGATGTGGTCAACTATCCTTACGCCGATCCGTCGATCCGTTTGCCGTCTATGTTTATGCTTTTTACATGGTGTATCAGGTTATTAATTATCCCCTATCCGCTTTCGTATAACTATGCTTTCGATCAGATACCTGCTGCGGGCTGGAGCTCCGGCCTGGTTATTCTGGGCATTGTAATGGTCTTAGGGATGTTGTATCTGTTAGTCAGAAACATCATAAAGCAACCAACCCTGGTAACCGGTCTTCTTATCTCCGGCATCACTTTGGCCCCTGCCATGGGTTTTGTATTATTAAAAGGGGGCATTTTTGCCGAACGGTTTTTATATGCTCCGGCACTTGGTTTTGGTATTATAGTGGTTTGGCTGTGGTTCCGGTTAATTAAGCCGGCGCTTACACCAAGCACAACATTTGTTGAAATTGTCCGGAAGTTTAACCTCTCTGTTCCGATGGTTGGTCTTTTTACAATGTATTCGGCTGAAACTATTTACAGGAATAATG
>CAISWS010000169.1 GCA_903889265.1 uncultured Bacteroidota bacterium | reverse complement strand
TCGAAGACTTTTTATTTTGCTAAAACAGACAAAGCAGGGAATTTTAAAATCAACAAAATCAAAGCTGGTCAATAACGCGTTTTTGGTTTAAAAGACCAGAACTACGATTACCTCTACAACCAGCCCAATGAAATGATAGCCTTTAGCGATACAATATTAGACCTAAGCGATACCATTCCCCAAAAAGTGGAGTTACACTTATTTGAAGAGCGACGAGGTAAGCTTAGTTACATGGGTGAAAAAGTTATGAAACCCGGATTTATACAATTTTACTTTTCGCAGCCGATAAAAACACTTCGAATAGAGTCAAATATTTCTACAGATAAGGATTTTTATTATTTCAATGCTACAAAAGACACTGTAAACTATTGGTATTCAGCATATAGTGAGAAAAAAGCGAGAATGTTCCTCGTGGCTAATGATACCCTGAAAGATAGCGTGAGAATCACATTACAAAACATTACCGTTGATTCAATTGTTCGTAACAGAAGGCTTGCACTTACACCTGATTTTCAATTAGTTAAATCCATAACCAGCGCACCCAACAAAGAAAATATTAATACACAAGAGCTCTTTAAACCGCTTAAAATTTCATTCACCTATCCTATCACAAGAATAAATGCTTCTAAGGCTTTTCATTTATACGCTGATTCTGTTAAAAAAGACCTGCCTGTTAAATTCAGTATTGACTCGCCAGGCAAGCAGGTTTTGATTTTCGATTTTCCAAAAACGGAGAGCACTAACTACACACTTGAAATTCCAGACTCCGCCTTTCAGGATTTGTTCGGAACGTGGAACACGGCCTTCAAATACAAATTCAAAACCACCAGCAAAGACAATTACGGAAATTTGAATGTCATTCTAAAATCCGCTCATCCCGAGAAAAATTTTGTAGTAAAAATTATTGACGTTAGCAGTGATGTAGTAATTGCCGAAATTCATATCAGCAATGAAGCCGAAAAAAAATTACTGGTTGAAAACGTTCCGGCAGGAACCTATAAAGTAATTGCTATTGACGATGCCAACAACAACGGCGTTTGGGACACAGGTAATTTTAAAGAAAAAATTCAACCCGAACGTATCATCACATTTAAAGACACATATACACTTAAAGGCGGCTGGGATTTGGATATTGAAGTGCATCTTTGAAAAGCTATTTAGTAGCAGGTATTAAGAATTTAGACAAAGACAAATCCCCTTCCCTGGCAGATTTTTCCAAATCAACCAATCCTGAAGTTTTTATACTTAATACTAACCACTAAATACTCTGACTTTGCTTTGCAAAAAATAGCACGTATCCTTGCATCATGGCAGCATTGGTTCTTTCTGTAAATGGCATTTCCCCAAAATTTGGTTCTAACTGTTTCCTGGCAGAAAACAGCACAGTTATAGGCGATGTTGAAATGGGCAATGATTGCAGCGTATGGTTTACTTCGGTTGTTCGTGGAGATGTAAACACAATCCGAATTGGCAACAAAGTAAATATTCAGGATGGAGCCATACTGCACTGCACTTACAAAAAAGCTTCCGTTACAATTGGCAATAATGTATCCATAGGCCACCGCGCCATTGTACACGGCTGCACTATACATAACAATGTTTTAATAGGTATGGGTGCCATTGTAATGGACCATGCAGTAATAGGCGAAAATAGCATTATAGCCGCCGGCGCTATTGTCCTTGAAAACACGGTTGTGGAGCCTGGTTCCATCTACGGCGGCATACCGGCCAAAAGATTAAAATCAGTTGACCCGGAAAAATTTACCGAACTGATTGAAAAAATTAGTAATAACTATATTATGTACTCGGGTTGGTTTAAGGAGCCTGATGTTAATGAAAAATAAATGTACTCATGGAAGATTTGAATATCCAGGAAGAGGTTGTTTTGGTAAATGAACATAATGAAGTGTCAGGTTACAGGGAAAAACTGGATGCCCACCAAAAAGGATTATTGCACAGAGCTATTAGTGTGATTATTTTCAACGACAAAGGTGAAATGCTGATACAACAACGCGGTTTAAAAAAATACCACTGGGCCGGTATTTGGAGCAATACCTGCTGCAGCCATCCCCGTAAAGGCGAAACATTTAAAGAAGCCGCTGAACGCCGGTTATTTGAAGAGCTGGGTTTTAAGACCCCCCTTACGGAAGCCTTTCACTTTATATACAAAGCATACGACGAACCCAGCGGCTTAACCGAACACGAATACGATACCGTTTTCACCGGCACATTCAACAACACTTTCGAGTTCAACAAAAATGAAATTGCGGCTATTAGCTGGATACAGCCTCAGGAACTTGAAAAAGACATGGATCTGCATCCCGAGAAATATTCTTTCTGGTTTAAAATAATTATGACAGAATTAAAAAATAAGAAAGTATTTTAAACTCACTATATGCATCTGGTCTCTGCCGAAATAGAACAATACATTGAGCAAAATTCATCGCCTGAAGAGGCTGTATTAAAAGAGCTCAACCGTGAAACTTATGTAAAAGTACAAATGCCCAACATGCTATCGGGTCATTTGCAGGGACAGTTTCTTGAAATGCTGAGCCGCATGCAACAGCCCAAAAGAATACTTGAAATTGGCACCTTCACCGGATACTCCGGTTTATGTCTCGCCAAAGGGTTAGCTGAAGACGGGCTTCTATATACAATAGATATCAATGAAGAGCTTCAGGCTATGGTTGAACAGTATATTGCCAAAGCCGCACTCAGCGATAAAGTGAAACAGTTGATTGGCGATGCAAGGCAAATAATTCCCACCATTAACGAAACCTTCGATCTGGTTTTTATTGATGCTGATAAAATAAATTACAGCACCTATTACGACCTGGTATTTGATAAGGTTCGCCCCGGCGGCTACATCATAGCCGATAATGTTTTATGGAGCGGAAAAATATTGGCCGAAAAGAAAGATAAAGACACTACGGCGATTGATGAATACAATAAAAAAATTGCTTCAGATAAAAGGGTAGAAACCTTTATTCTACCCCTGCGCGATGGCCTCAACATTGCGCGAAAATTGTAATACCTGCTAAATCGTCGCACGCGATTTTGCTTCCCTTGTTTCGAACAAAAAATGCTACACAGTTGCCCTAACGAACAACATTTGGTAAACATCCACCGTTACATTATACCGCAAAGTGCCATATTTTCGATATTGGCAAATACTGCGTAATACAATGAAACCAATAATCACCATAAGCTGCCTTTTTCTGCTTCTGCAGAATGCATGCGGCCAAATGAAACAGGACATTGCAAATTATATTGAAAAATATAAGGGTATTGCCCTGGAAGAAATGGTGCGCTGCAAAATACCCGCCAGCATCACACTTGCGCAGGGACTACATGAAAGCAGCTACGGCAAAAGCAAACTATCAACTGAGGCCAATAACCATTTTGGAATTAAATGTAAAGATGAATGGGATGGAAAAAAATTCTATCAAAACGACGATGCCCCCAACGAATGCTTCCGTGTATATGACCACCCGGAAGATTCATATGCCGACCACTCTGACTTTCTGATTACCCGCAGTCGTTACGCCGATTTATTTCAATTGCCCATTACCGATTACAAATCCTGGGCACACGGCCTTAAATCATACGGCTATGCCACCAATCCCAAGTACGCAGAAATATTAATCAAAACAATAGAAGATTACAATCTTTCAGTATACGACCAGCAGGGACTGGCCATCATAGCAGAAAGGGAAAAACAGATGCAACCGCTAAGCACCCCTCAACAACCGGCACTGGCCAAAGCAGAAACACCTAAAACAATTGTAATACCACAAACGGCCACAGCAACAGCGCCGGAAACAAAGCATACCATATTCACAAAGGCCACCAGCACGGCATTTGTAACTGCCCATGATGACGCTGCCAAAAAAGAACTAATAGTAAACGGTAGCAAAGCCATTAAAGCGACAGGAACAACAGATCCGCTTGCCGTTGCTTACACCTATCAGATACAATACGCACAACTGTTAGCCTTTAACGACATGAATGAAGGTGACAAATTCACCGACGGAGAAAACATCTTTTTGCAAAATAAAAGAGCCAAAGGAGGCGAAACACTGTACGTTGTTCAACCAGGCGAAAGCATGCATTACATATCACAAAAGCTGGGGATTAAACTGAAAGATTTGTACCAGAAGAACGTGATGACCATGAACGACCAACCCCTGCCCGGTGAAACCATTTACCTGCAGGAAAAACGGCCTGGCCCTCCAAAAACCATGGCTTACAGTGATTTTCTTAAATCACAAACCACAAGCAGTAGCACAAATAATATTAGCGTAACAACAGCTAACGCCAGCACCGATAATAGTGTACCTACGATAGCCAAACAAAATTACAATGCCCAGTACACTGTTGGGCAAAAGGACACCCTTTATTCAATTGCCAAAAAGTTTAATACCACCGTTCAACAGTTGCAAGCGCTGAATAACTTAGATAATACAGACCTTCATCCGGGACAAACTTTGGTAGTTGCCAAATAATGCATAGAAAGCCTGTTTTCATTTTCTGTCCCTCTTTCAATTTCGCACACCTATTCAATAGAAATAATAATCCCCGGCTTTCTTTCAACCGTTTTCAGTATTTCAATATCCTGACAAACGCTGGCTGGTGCTGTATGATATCAAGTTTATGCCGGCCGGGATAGGTTCGAAGAACCTTCATCACCCAAAAAAGGTAGCAATTGCGGAGGAAAAAGCGCTAAGGCTTACCACAAATCAAAAGCGCTTATATACCGGCTGTGGCCTTAGCATATAAGCGCTTTCTATGTGATACTTAAACTCTTACTTATTTCTTCAAATCGTATTCCTTAAATCCGTTTTGAATATTCAGATTGCCTGAAGTTAGTTTTAAAATGTTGAACATTCTTACGCTGGTATCGCTTCCGCTTCCTAATAACTCGAGGTCTTCCTCACTGTTTATCAACTCCCAGGTACCGGTGCCTGCGTATGGGGTTACGGTAGTATCCACAAACCGAAGGGTGTCCATTTTTAAAGTAACGGTCTGAGTAAGCGTGTCAATTGAAATCGTATCTAAAGGAAGGTGAACATGAATTGTTGAGTCCTTTACGAAAGTATAAGTAATGTAGGTTTCATTATAAACATTATTATTATTAAAAACCAGCTGATAATTAACGTTGGTAGAATCCTTAAAGCCGGCAGTCATATCAACCGTGTTACTGTTGCCACTGTTGTGAATAATGTATTTATCGGATTTCCAGGTACCTACAAGCTTCTTTACAAAATCTTTACGGTTACAGGCACAAAGCACAACAACCAAAACGAGGAGGACAACAGGTAATTTTTTCACAGATATTATTTTTTAGGCTTTTGTAATGACTACATATTTTTAGCTAAATACTCCTGGGTGGTATCAGTATCAAACTGAACGCTGCTACCGGTAAGGTCAAAAATGGTATATGTACGTTTTCTAAGTGTGGAAACCAATACGGTATCGTTAAGCACCAATGTAGAATCTGTTAGCACCAGATTATTATAATTATTGGCAAAAGCCCAGGTGCCGGCGTCAAGGCCGCTATAAGTAGTATCAGGATAAGAAACCCCGTTAATAACAGTATCATGCACCGCAGCAAACCTCTCTAAAAACTTCCCATCGGAAGTAAATGAAATGGTATAACCGGCATTAGCAGCAAGGTACTGCGAAGTCTCATCCACGTTTCTGTAAAGATATTTGTACACATGCCAGGTGCCTGTAAGGTCCTTAGTAAACATCTTATCCTTGTTACAGGCAGCAAGCACCAACAGCACCGCTAAAACCGCAATTCCCGATATTTTCTTCATTCTACAATTAATTTTTCTGACAGCCGAAGATAAAAAAGAAATCAATTTTAAAAACGTTTTTTAAAAATTAGCCGTCTGTTCTGTTAATCAATATTTTAAGTCACCTCTTCAAAAACTCCCGAAGCTTTATTCTTTCTAACATTATCCCAGTCAAAATAACGTCCGTTCATGGCTACATAAACCCCTTTTTGCAGGCTTTGCACAAATGCCAGGGCGCTTCCAAGATTAAATAATCCATCCGAGCTGCCAAATTTATAAGGCACCATAGCACCAGTAAGCACTATGGTTTTGTTAAGCTTTGCCATTCCCAACTCCCGGGCCGTTATTTCCATAGTATCTGTACCATGGGTAATAACAATTTTCTCCTCCGGGCATTCCCTGCAATGCTGAACTATCATATTTCTATCAGCCGCCGTCATTTCAAGGCTGTCAATCATCATCAGCGGACAGATATCAATTGGTAAATGGCTTCTTCCCAACTGCAATATTTCAGGTACGTGCGTATGTTTAAAATAAAGCTTGCCGGCTATTTCATCATACTCCTTATCGAATGTTCCGCCGGTGACCAAAATCTTAATTGCCATACAGCGAAAATGAGAAATACATTTAAAGTTGCCAAGCTTATGCAAGACTGTAAATTTACCCCTGGCGCTGCACCCCATTACATTTTATAACGAAAATTTCCATCAACTATTTTTTTTATTACCTTCGGATTACCCCTATGTGGCCTAATAATCAAACCCCGGCAGATGAAACAACTTTTACCTCTCTTTTTTTTCAGCCTGTTTACTACAGTGCTATTTGCCCAAAACCGAACAATTAACGGAAAAATAACAGACCAGGCCACAAAAGAAGGGCTTGCAGGGGCTACCGTAGTTGTAAAAGGTACCACTACAGGCACAGTTACCGATTCGCTTGGTAAGTTCAGCCTCAGTGTTAGTGCAGATGCAAAAACCCTTTCTGTTTCCTATGTAGGTTATATCCTTCAGGACATAACCATTGGCAACAACACAACCATTAATGTAAAGCTTGAAACAGCCGATATACCCGGTAAAGAGGTTGTTGTTACATCATCGCGCGTATCTGAATCGATTATCCAGGCCCCTGCGGAAATACAAAAAATGACCGCTAATGAAATTAAATCAGCGGCCTCGGGAGACTTCTATCAAAGTATAGCCAACTTTAAGGGGGTTGATATGGTTACTACCTCAGCATTTTTTAAAGTAGTAAACCTGCGTGGATTTGGCGACACACGCTCCCTGCGTACCAAACAATTTATTGATGGTGTGGATAACGAATCACCAGGGCTTAACTTCCCCATTGGCAATATGGTTGGCTCGAACGACCTTGACCTGCAGAGCGTAGAAGTAGTATCAGGCCCAGCCTCAGCGTTATATGGCGCAAACGCTATGCAGGGCCTTATAGCCATGAATACCAAAAGCCCTTACGATTTTCAGGGACTGGCCGTACAAATTAAAGGAGGAGGAACCACTATTCCCGGCCCCTATTTTGATGCACAAATGCGCTATGCAACTACCTTTGGTAAAAATGACCGCTGGGCCTTTAAGTTTACCGGTGAGTACACCCAAATGACCGACTGGCCAGCTACCAACGATTCACTAAACCGGTACGGTAATATTGCCGCAGATGTAAATGTTGCATCAGTGATACAACAGGATGCAACCGCGCCCTACTGCCCCACCTGCCCGGTTACTACGGCACAGCACAATAGCTTTGCCGCATTAACTGGTTGGCTGGCATTTAACCCGGCAGCAGAGGTTTTTGATAAAACAGAATCGCGGACCGGGTTTCTGCACGTGCAGGCCCCCGGATATACAGAAACCCAAATTGCCGATAATAATGCCCAAAACATTAAATTTTCAACCGGGCTTTACTACAAGTTGAAGAATGGCATTGAAATATCGGCCACCTACAGGTTTGGCTTTGGCACAGCGGTTTACCAGGCTACTACCCGCTACCAGATAAAGGACTTTGTATTTCATCAACCATCTGTGCAGATAAAAGGGAAAAACTTTTTTGTACGGGCTTATACCTCTACAGAAAATGCCGGCGGCTCATATAACATTGCTTTAGCTGGTGCTTACGTTTCGCGCGATGCCGTGCCCGCTTATGTTTCGGCTTTTACAACCGCCTATTTTAACACTATTCAAACACTGGTGGGCGGATTTGCGAATTGCCCAACCTGCTTTAGCAATGCCCAGAACCAATGGATATTAGACAGCGCGCGCAACGTGGGCAACAGGGCAGCAGCAACTGCATGGTATCCGGCAGGCAGCAAAACGTTTAATGACTCACTGAACAAGATTCTGCACGATAAAAGCTCATTAACCGGAGCCCAGTTCTTCGACCGCTCTGCGCTGGTGCATGTAGAGGGCCAGTATAACTGGGATTTTGTACCCTGGATAGATATTATAACCGGCGCATCATATCGCCTGTACCTGCCCAACTCTCAGGGAACCATTTTGCAGGACACTGCCGGTGAAAAAATACGGGTTAGTGAAGTAGGCGCTTATCTGCAGGCCACCAAAAGGTTATTTAATGATGCCTTTAAGATTATCGGCTCAATCCGCGCCGATAAGAATTCAAACTTTAACGCACAGGTATCGCCACGCGGCTCACTGGTATATACTTATAAAGCCAAAAACAGCACACACACTTTCAGGTTTTCAGCTACCTCAGCCTTCCGCGACCCAACGCTGCAGGATCAATACTTATTTCTTGATATAGGCACCATAAAACTAATAGGCAATCTTAACGGGCTGAATAATGTTTATACCCAAAACTCTGTAACCAATGCCCAGAATATACTTGCTGAAAACGGCTCAGGAAGTAATAGTGCCGCAGCCGAGGCCGCCCTTGTGCCCATTAACCTGGCACCTATAAAACCCGAGCACCTGACCTCTTTTGAATTCGGATACCGCAGCGAAATTAGAAACAGGTTATTAATTGACCTGACCGGTTATTATGGTATTTACAAAAACTTTATTGGCTTTACGCGCGTGGTATCGCCTTACGATGCCACGCACACTGGCGGTAACCCCGCAGATAACATTATAGCCGGTTACTACCAACCGCTGCAAACCTGGGTTAATTCACCCGGTACGGTGCCTTCATGGGGTGCCAATGCCAGTGTTTCTTATTATGCCGGCAGAGGCATTACCCCCTACATCAACTATACATATTCTGATTTGAACGATAATAACATCAGTAATAACCAACTTACTGTGCTTTCTGGTTTTAATACACCCAAGCATAAAATAAATGTTGGCCTAAATGCCCGTAAAGTTTGGAAAGGCCTTGGGTTTGCCGGTAACTGGAAATGGGTAACTTCGTACCAATGGGAAAGCCCTTTTGCCAATGGCATTGTACCAAGTTTCCACACGCTGGACCTGCAGATATATTACGAAATACCAAGCGCATATTCCACTATCAGAGTGGGTGGCTCAAACATTTATAATAACAAACACATAGAAGCAGTTGGCTCGCCTGAAATAGGTGCATTGTATTATGTAGCCTACTCTTTTGACCTTGGCAACCTGAAAAAGCAGGGGAAGCAGGCCCAATAAAACATTATTGTATTTTTGTCGTATAAGATAACGAAAAGTTAAAAGACCCCTTTCGTTATCCCCTGCATGACTAACACTATTAATAATTTCTTTTTATCCGGTTTTAATAACGCCAGTTATTTTGACCGCCGAAAGGCCAAATACCTGTTTTATATAATACTTGCTACACTTCTCTTCGTAGTTATAGCAACGGTTTCGCAACTATACCTGCAGTTAGGGCCGGTTTATTTATCTGCCAACCTGATTGCACTTGCCGGCCTTGTAACCTCACTTTACCTTTTTAAACTAAAAAAAACAAATGCAGCCGGCCACATGATGGCGTGCACTATCGTGTTCAGTATTTCCCTCGAATCTATCCTGGTAGATAGTTTTAGTAACGACCCCGCAATACGTTACCGCCTCTACGTAAACTTTACCGCCTTACTGGCGGTTTACTTCATTATCCTGTCTTTCTTCAGGGAAAAAAAATACGTTATGCGCTATGCGCTGGCGTTTGAATTACTGTTATCGCTACATGCGGCTGTAATTTACCGCCAAATACACACCATCCCGAAAATGGGCGCATACACTATAGAACATTTTTGCGCGATATCTATTGGTATGGTAATAATAGCTGCCATTTGCACCTGGTTACTTGCCTATATGGAAGCTCTATTGCAGCAAAACCGCGAATACGCCGAGCGGTTTAAATTGCATAACGAAGAACTTGAAAAAATGGTTGAGTTGCGTACTCATGCCCTGCAAAGCTCAAACAACAGCCTGCGCGAATTTGCCTACATCGTTTCGCACGATTTAAAAGAACCCCTGCGCACCATCTCAGGCTTTGTTACCCTCATTAAAAAAGAGCTGCACAAGCAAGGCCTGGATGATAATGAAATTGAAGAATACATTGCGTATGTAACCGCCGGCACGCGCCAAATGGAATTATTGATTGATGATATACTTACTTACTCCAAATTAACCGAAGCGGAAAAAAAACAGGAAACCGTAAACGTTACCGGGGTTATAAGCATGGTAAGAAGCCGGTTGGCCAAGTCTATTTACGAAAGCGACTGCGATATACACTTAACCCCTGTGGCACCGGTAACCGGTGATACCGCCATGCTTGCTCAGTTGTTTGAAAACCTGTTATCAAATGCTATCAAATACCGCAATCCGGACCGCACCTTAAAAATTACCATAGGCTGCAATAAGGGTGCAAACTTTGTGCGCTATTATGTGCAGGACAATGGCATTGGCATACCCAGCCAATATTTTGACACCATTTTTAAAGCCTTTAAGAGATTACATAGCAAGCGCGAATACGAAGGCACCGGTGTTGGCCTGGCCATCTGCAAAAAAATAGTTGAACTGCACGGCGGTGAAATGGGCGTAGACAGCATTGAAGGCGAAGGCAGCACTTTCTGGTTTACATTGCCACTCTCTCAAATAGAATTGCCGGTAGTCCAGGCTGTCTGAACTATGATTTTTTTGATCTTTTGACGGACTTTGATTAGCGTGAAATCAAACTATAGATTAGTTTTGTTATATCAGCGGGTATTTTTATGATTGTCAACAAAGAGTATCCTCTTTCTGAACTAACCGGTAAAATCATTGGCTGCGCCATAGAGGTCCACAAAGTATTGGGCAATGGCTTTCAGGAAGTAATCTATCAGCGGGCACTGGCTATAGAAATGACCAAACAGGACCTGGCCTTTTCGCGTGAGCATGAGATGGAGATCTATTATAAGGGCCAAAGCATTGGTCAAAGACGAGTAGATTTTTTTGTAGATGGCAAAATAATGGTTGAGCTAAAAGCTGTGGTTCAACTGGAAGATGTACATTTGGCCCAAGCCATCAATTTCCTAGAAGCCTATGGTCCTGACATCGGCTTACTAATTAACTTCGGTAACACTTCTCTTCAATTTAAACGCGTAATGAAACCAAATAAAAATTACCGTGCTAAAAAAAGCGGTTCCGGCCCCCACCAATCATAGTCCATCGAAAAATCAAAAAAATCATAGTTCAGACAGAATTACCCGCAATCCAGCCAGTCGTCCAGGCACAT
This sequence comes from uncultured Bacteroidota bacterium, assembly GCA_903889265.1. Taxonomy (GTDB): domain Bacteria; phylum Bacteroidota; class Bacteroidia; order Chitinophagales; family LD1; genus Bog-950. The sequence continues at coordinate 6,331 of CAISWS010000169.1, read as the reverse complement.
TGAAAATTAAAGCCACCGGTGATGGCGTCTATATCCAATACCTCGCCTGCACAGTAGAGGCCGGGTAGCTTTTTGCTTTGCATGGTTTTAAAATCAATTTCATCCAGCTCAACGCCACCTGCTGTTACAAATTCATCTTTAAAGGCAGACTTACCGGTAACCACAAAACGGCCCATGGCCACCTGGTGTGCCAGCTGCTCCATTTGTTTGTTTGATAAATCGGCGTAGTTAAATAACGGTTTATTGCCCGTAACCAAACCCGAGAGACGCTCCCATAAACGGCGGGGAATATTAAACAAAGGGTTACCGGTAACTTGTTTCTTTGCGTGCCGCCGTTTTACCTGCTTAATATCTTCCAAAACATCCTGGTAGGTTGGCTTGCCTGCCCAGTTAACTTCTATCTCAAACTGGTGGTTTTTCTCCGCCAGTATCCGTGCACCCCAGGCAGAAAGGCGCAGTATCCCCGGCCCGCTCATTCCCCAATGAGTAATCAGCAAGGGCCCTTCGGTTTTTAATTTAGTACCAGCAACCGACACCGCTGCATTTTCTACCGATAGCCCTTCAAGGCCATTGATCCGCGCATCTTTGATATTAAAAGTAAATAGAGATGGCACCGGTTGCACAATCTGCAAACCAAGCTTTTCCACCATGCTCCAAATCCTTGCTGAAGAGCCTCCGGCTACAATAACGGCATCAGTCATTAACGAGTTGCCCGCAGTAGTTACAACCTTCCACTTTGCCCCGGCCTCAACAGGTGGAATCAGCTCTTCAACACCCAATTGCGTTTTTATTTCAACCCCAAGTCGTTTCGCCTCGTTCAAAAAACAGTTAATGATGGTTTGCGAATTATCGGTGACAGGAAACATGCGTCCGTCATCCTCTGTCTTCAATTCAACTCCTCTGTTTTGAAACCAGTCAACGGTATGCGTAGGGTTAAATCTTGTAAAGGGCCCCAGCAATTGCTTTTCGCCCCGGGGATAGTATTTTACTAATTGCCTTGGCTCAAAACAGGCATGCGTTACATTGCACCTTCCGCCACCGCTTATTTTAACCTTGGCCAACAAATTAGGTGAACGCTCAAGAATTGAAATATGATAATCGGGGTGAGCTTCGGCACAGGCAACAGCTGCAAAAAAACCTGCTGCGCCACCACCAATAATGATTATGTTTTTAGCCATTGAATAAGGAAATAAAGTAGCAAGTATAAGGTATAAAGATTAATACAAATACCCATCACCCTTGCATTTTACCCGGTCTATATGCTTTAATGAGATACTATTCCTCTTCTATAGCCTGGTAGATATCTCGCAGGTTGCGGCCAAGGCCATTATAATCCAAACCATAGCCAACTATAAAGTCGTTCGGAATTTCTATACCTACATAATCAACTTTTACATTGGCGCGTAAAGCAAGCGGTTTGGATAATAAGGCAGCCACTTTAAGCGAAGCAGGATTTAGCAGAACCAGCTGTGGCAATATTTTTGAAAGCGTGTGGCCAGAATCAACAATGTCCTCAACAATAATAACATGACGCCCTTCAATGCTTTGATTTAAACCAATGAGCGTTGCTGCGTTGTTGTTTGACTGTGTACCCTGATAAGAAACTACCTTAACAAACGAAATTTCGCAGTCCAGCATCAGTTCCTTAACGAGGTCGGAGGCAAACATAAACGAGCCATTCAGCACCGGTATAATCAACGGCCTCCGTCCAATGTAATCATTGTTAATCTGATGCGCCACGGCCCTGACAATTGCCAGAATCTCGCTCTCACTTTTGTATAAACGAAAAGATTTGTCTCCAAGCTTTACCAGCTTCTCCATGTCCATATCAGTTCATCAAAGATGTAAAAAATTGTTGAGTTACAGATAAACAAAGGCCGGTATTGCTACAGCAACATAAGTGCCAAAGCAATACCGGCCATTATTAGTGACACCCTACTTCTTTAACTCATCCTTAAAATACGACTCAAACTTTTCAATTTTCGGCACTATAACAAACTGGCAATAGGAATTAGAATATTTGTTCTGGTTGTAGTAATCCTGATGGTAATCCTCGGCCTTATAAAAGTTAGTGAACGGTGTAATTTCAGTAACAATAGGCGCGTTAAAGGCACCACTTTTATCCAGCCCGGCCTTTACTTCCAAGGCAATTTTATGCTGTTCCTCATTGTGGAAGAAAATAGCTGAGCGGTACTGGGTGCCTTCATCATTTCCCTGGCGGTTAAGTGTAGTAGGGTCGTGCACCTTAAAAAACACCTTAAATATTTCGGCCAACGAAACTACGTTCGCATCATACACAATTTGCACAGCTTCCGCATGGCCGGTGGTACCGGTGCAAACCTCCCGGTAGCTTGGGTTTTTAACCTTGCCACCCGCATAGCCCGAGGTAACTGAAATAACCCCGTTTAATCTTTGATAAATAGCCTCAACACACCAAAAACAGCCCCCGGCAAGGGTAATGGTATCTAATTTTGCATTTTCGCTCATAACAGGTTTAGATTTTGCTTTAGTTTTAGAATCAGTATTCTTTTGCGCACATGCCGTAAGCATCATAGCCGCAAATACAAGGGTTGGAAAAACAGATTTAAGTTGCATGATTGTTTTTCTTGTTTGTCGTATAAACAAACGGAACCTTACAAAGTTTTACTCTTCTACCGGTTACTATTGCATCACCACGTCAATCGCCTTGCCAACCGAGTGGTCGGTTCTGTATTCCAATCCAAAAAACTTAGCTATAGTTGAAGCTATCTGATTAGTGTGATAATGCTTACCCTTTGAAAGTTCACCTTTTGCAGGCGTATCGGGCCCCATAACCGCCATCCAAACCTGGTGTGCATCGCGCACCAACGGTCCGTGGTGGTGCCAGTATTTCTTACCGGCATGGCCGCGCCCATGGTCGCAGGTAATAATCAGGGTGGTTTTATCTTTATACTGAGGGTCGCTCTGAATCATGTTCCAGAGGTCATTCATGTAATTATCAAGCATATTGGCTGTTGCAAGATATGCATCGTACTGACCCTCATGAGCGTAATGGTCTGTTTCGTCAAAGCCAATAAAGGCAAAGCGGGGATGGTTGCGGTGTATATACTCTTTGGCAAAGTGATAGGTGATAGTATCAACCATAGCCCAATGGTTGGCCGCAGGAATATTGGTTTGCCAGCTATCATAAGTCTCGCCATTACAGCTTGCTCCGTTTGGCGAACACTTAAAGTTTACATAAACCGGCACCAGGTTCCGGTGCGCATTAATAATCTTAGGAAAAGCATCCCAGTTAGCAATAGCCACCAGTTTATGTTCAAACTCCTTTAGGCTGGCTAAAAAATCAAAAATGTTTTTGTTTGGGTTATCTCCGTAATCGTTGCTGTTAATGCGGATATCTTTATGGCCGGTAAAAATTTCGTTATATCCGGGAAAGGAGAACTTATACAAGTTTGTAAGGCTCATTTTGCTTTCCAGATGACGGTTGCCAATTAATATACCCTGTTTGGCAATGGTACCCCAAAAAAAGGGCATCAGGCGGGTCCTTCTTTCCTGTGGTGTTTCGGCCCAGTACTGGCCCTTTGTTTTAGCGCTGTCCTTAACCTGTTTGATATCGTTTATCAGGGTCTTATCAGCACCGGTAAACAGGTCCTGCCAGCGATAGCCGTCAAACGTTACAAGAATTACATTTTCGGTTTTGTGCTTTTGTGCAAAAGCGGCTGTGCAAACAAGCAGCAATAGTAGAACTAAGGTTTTCTTCATAAAAAGTATAAGTGCCGCCAAAAATGCAGCACTTATATCAATATATCATGAAAGCTTGTAAAGAAATTTAACTAACCGTTCACTACTGGATTCCTCCGGTATTGTTCTGGTTTTTTCCTTCAATAAAGAACGTTAACATGCGGCCAAGCCCTACAAACAAAAAAGCACAGCCTACATATATCACCGTATTTTCGCCGCTGTCGTTTGCCAATACGGTATGGCATAAAACGTATGCTACCAGTAACCCTATTCCCACACCCAGAAAAGTTAAAGCTGACCGTAGCGGGCTCCTTTGTCTTTTCGGAAACTCCATTTGTGAAATATCCATGCCCCGGCTAATCATTTCCATGCGTTCGCGGTAACGCATGTACCATCCGGCAAAACCCAGGCTTAATCCGCCTACAATAGCTATTATGGGTATCATTAAACCCAAAACGCCTTCCAATCTTGTTTCTACCATTTCCATGCCTATCATAACTTTAGTTTTTAGTTGTTTTAAAATAATTGGCTTACAAGTTTAAGACCACACCGTTTAAGCCGAGGTTACAGAAAAAATAAAAAAAGTTTTTCAGTAACCTGACTAACTTACCGGTAGTCTAATTTATGTGAACATGCCCAACCAGCAAAATGATGATCTGCTTATAAACCGGATATTAACCGGTGATAAGGGCGCATTCAGAGTGCTTGTTGAAAGATATCAGAACCTGGTTTTTACAATAGCGTTTAGAATAACCAATAACCGCGAAGAGGCCGAAGAGGTGGCACAGGATGTATTTATGAAGGTATATAATAACCTGGGAAGTTTTAAAGGCGACTCAAAGTTTTCGAGCTGGTTATACCGGATAGCGCATAATACAGGGCTTACTAAAATACGGGGACGAAAAGAAGAACATAAACAAATTGATACCACAACAGATTATTATGCCGGCCCTTCAGTATTAAACGAAGCAGAGCAAAGTTTTACTAAAGCAGACTTAAACAAAGCAATAAGCATGCTTGAACCGGAAGAGGCAACAATTATTACCCTGTTCTATTTATCGGAACAGAGTTTGGATGAAATTGCGGAGATATTGAATATTGAACCCAATGCAGCCAAAGTCCGCCTGTTCAGATCAAGAAAAAAATTGCGTGAAAAAATGGAATTGATAAGCTAATTTTAAACCAGGATTTATGATAACCGAAGAGCAAATATGGAGCTACCTGGATGGAGACCTTAACGAGGCCCAGACCAAAGAAATAGCAGAGGCCATTGCCAATAACAAAGCAACCGCTGAGTTATTTAGGGAAATATCTGCTATGCATAAAGCCCTGATGACAGAAACCTTACTTGAGCCATCTGCCTCATTTACCAATAAAGTAATGGCATCCGTTGATACTGCTCCCGCAAAACGTTCTATTCAGCCGCTGATTATTTTTGTTTTACCGGTCATTCTGGCTGTGGTGGCTTGCCTGGTATATCTTGTTTACAACAACATTTCTATCACCTATACCATGCCTTCATTTACCATACCAGATGCGGGGCATTATACCTTGTATTTTATACTTGCAGATATCATTGTACTGGCATTTTTTGCTGAAGAAGTTTCAGATTACCGGTTTAACCGTAAAACCTACTTCTCCTGACAGGCAGGTTTGGAAAGGGGGGGTTACCAGTGGTAACCGGGGTGCAGCAAGTTAGGTGATTGATAATGAATGAGTTGACCACTAAAAACAGCAAAAAACTGGTAACCCCCCCTACCCCTTACCACTTGGTATCACCCGACAAACAGATCACAACCTCAAGCCACCGGTCTAAATTACCGGCTCAACCGTAAAACCTTTTTTTCTAAGCAGGCCTATTACACCGATATCACCGGGAAGATGTAAAGCACCGATGGCAATAAATGTGGGTTGCTTTTTAATGAACTCTCCAATACGGTTAGCCATACGCTCGTTACGGTCAACCACCAAAGCTTTATAGAATTTCTCCTCTTTTTTGGTATCGCTATCATTAGCCGAAAGGCTATCCAGGTCCTGGTCCAAATAATACTTCAGCACCTCCTGTCCGCTGTTTTTGTTTACCTGAAAAGAGTCTACTTCCTGGGTAAGCTTATCAGCCTGGTCCTGATACGACAAAGAACCCAACGCGCTTAATTGTTCGGCTGCGGTTTCAATACCAATAATTTTTTTCTTCGCCTTTTTGGCTTCGTCGTGCAAATACAGGTCGAGCACCTGGGTGTTTCCGTTTGCAGCACTTTGGTCAAGCCCCATACTTACGCCTTCAAAAAGTGTCATTACAATCACCGGTGATACATTGTCGAACATCGACATCGGGAAACCAATCTGGCTGGTACAAATTGAATCCAGGTATGTATATTCTTTGGTAGGAATCATCTTTTGCAGGCTGTAGCCCTTACCCATCATCATTTTACTCATCAGGCCCATCATATTCTTTTCGCCGTCAGGGTCAATTTCCATGGCGTAAGCTTTTGAGCCATCAAAATAAGGCTTGGCCCGTTCGCTCATGTTTATAATGCGGGCATCAGCCGTGTGCATGGTGCCATACAAGTACGAGGTATCTTTAAGCCCGTTGCCCGAAATTTTCCATAAC
>CAISWS010000168.1 GCA_903889265.1 uncultured Bacteroidota bacterium | reverse complement strand
GGATGCAGCAGTTGCAATTATAATACTTGGGATAAGGAACCAATGCGGCACTATCTCAAAAAACGGGTTTATATCACCCAGGTTAGTTTTGCCCTGCATTAACACCCACGCACCCTGACCCAAATAGTTAAGCACCAGCGCAATTTTTACAAATATCCAGCTAACCTGTATGTTCTTCCTTCCGCAATGCCCCAAATCTGAGTAGAGGGCTTCCGCACCCGTGGTGCATAAAAACACTGCACCTAACAACCAAAACCCATTCGGGTGATTAATAAGCAATCGCAAACCGTAGTGAGGGCTTAACGCCTTAAAAATTTCCGGATAGTGAATAATCTGATTGAGGCCCAGTATAGCCAGCATCGAAAACCAGATAAGCATTACCGGCCCAAAAGCGGCACCCACCACTTTAGTACCAAACCGCTGAAATATAAACAGTGCCAGCAAAATACCCAGCACCAGTTCCATTACCAGCAAATTGCCCGGTACAATTATATTTTCAAGCGATTTCACCCCGTTCAATCCCTCAATAGCCGAGGTTACCGTAATGGGCGGGGTAATAATACCATCGGCAAGTAAGGTGCCCGCACCTATCATGGCAGGGTAAACCAGGTTTTTGCCGTATCTTTTAACCAGCGCGTATAACGAGAAAATCCCCCCCTCGCCTTTATTATCAGCTTGCAGGGTCAGCAATACATACTTAAAGGTTGTTTGAAGGGTAAGGGTCCAGAATACGCACGAAATTGCTCCCAGTACTAACTCTGTTGTGGCCTGGCCACCGTCCTTTAAAATTGTCTGAAAAGTATAGAGTGGGGAAGTTCCTATATCTCCGTAGATAATTCCAATTGTAACTAAAAGCCCCCCAAGGGTAACTTTTTTAAAATGTCCGTTGTCCATTTTTAAAATAAGGCGGCAAAGGTAGGTGAGATTTACCCATATTTTTAACGATTTGCCTAAATATATTTTGTTAACACTAAACCAACAAAATATGAGGCTAAAGGGGGCAACTGATTTTTAGTTGCAGGGCGTGCCCCTCGCAGGGCCTCGGGTCAGGCTATCCGTGGAATTTATCCCGATGCTTCATCGGGAAGTCCGCACTCCCAAAGCATTGCGCAGTTTATCCCGATTTTTATCGGGGGGGGGCCGCTGCTATCCCTCACGCTGAACAGCCTCTTTCCGCAGATTTTATCCCGATGTCTCACCGGGAATCCTTCACGCAGAACTGCCACCACAATCGGCTGTTATATAAACTCTCCTCCTGTTTTAGGAGGAGCCGCCCTGGAGGTGGTAAAGGCTGTTGACTGCTGGCTGTTAAAGTCTCCCCTTCGGGGAGATTTAGAGGGGCCGTTCACTACGCAAATACATTGCGCAGCACCACCCTAAATTGCATACAAAAAACAATCACCATGGAAACTACTCCCTCTATCCCCCAAAAGTTCGACGACCTTTTAAAACTCGAAAAAATCGAACGCCACCACCTCGACATCCTCGACCCAACCGAAAAGGTCGAGTTCCTCCAACTCATCCACTCCAAAATACCCGAGCTGCACGAAGAGGAACTAGACCGGTACATGGAACAAACCTCAGCACTGCTCGACCAAAACGAGGTTTGGGAATTCAACCACCGCAAAATTGAAGTTATAATTGAACGCTATATTAAAGAAACAGGCGTCATCCCCACAACAGCTACAATAGCGTACCACACTAAACTAAGCCGCCCCACGGTGCGCAAACATTTAACGGCTATTAATAACAGCCCTAACCAACAAGATCAAACCAGCAGCATGGCCATGATGGTGCCCCGCGTAATAGGCAACGTATTAAAGCAAGCCCTTAAAGGCGACCTCAAAGCCTCAAAAATATATTTAGATGCCGCCAGCAAACAAACCACAGCGCCAGCCACGGTAGTTAACCAAAACAACTACCTCCAGATAAACAACATCATCATCAACCAGCAAATCATCGAAAAACTAAACCCCGAGCAACTAAAAAAGATAGAACTCATCATTACCGGTAAGGATGAGACGGCTGATTAATTCTTCGGCGAAGCCGAAGCCTGTCCCCCTACGGAGAGCTTGTCCCGCAGTCTCTGCGGGAGGGCGTAGGGGGAGGTGAGCCTCTACCCAAATCGCCAAAACATTAAAACAAACGACCGCCTGAAACACCCCTGAAACAGGGGGGGTGTTTCCACTTTTTTTTTACATCATTGATTATCAATACCCAAAATTCTTAAGACCCCTTTCTTTGGAAACCACCCCCTTTCCGCTTTTACGGCTTACCGTATATTAAGCAGCGTGCGTAAGCAAAAATGCAGCATCTATTTGTAGTTTCTCATGCACCGCTTTTAAAAATGATACATCGGGGCTGCGTTTGCCATTAAGTATAAGTGAAAGTTTCGCATCTGTAACACCCAACTGTTTTGCCAATTTCGATTGTGTAAGTTTCATCTCATACATACGCAATTCTATCATGCCCTGGATGGTTTTGGGTGCAGGGATGGTGTAGATGCTTTTTTCGTATTTCTGTGCAGCAAGGGCAAGCTTCCGTAATTCGTTAGCTTCCTGCTTATTAAGTTTCGAATCACCTTTTTTCATCAAAGCATCAATACGGCTCATGGCCATTTCATATTCTTTTTTAGTTTTCATGCTGTTAGCAAACTCCCTGATAGTTTTATAACTGATAACAACCATTTTGTTGTAAAGATAAACTTTTTTCGATTCTCGAAAATGTTTTACTTTTAGAAAGTGACAAAGAGTGTTGATTTCTGATTGTATAGTAGCCAAATGCTACAGAGCGGGTCGCATTCGCTCAAAGATAGGCTACGACGAAAGGGGACAGCTAGGATTAAAGGCAGGTTAAGATGAAAGGGAATAAACATTTAATGTACACCAAAGCAGATATATTTTAGGATATTTTTAATTCTACGGGATCCCGTAGAGCAGTTGTGGAAAGAATGTATTTGATTTGTGATTTGAATTGTTCTTGGGTTAAATACTTTTGAGAACTTAATAAAATAATTAATATAACCTATGGCAGACGATTATAAAGATGAATATTTACTAAGACTTCAAAAAAATGGTATTTATAATACTTTGGTTGAAAAATGTGGCACGAAAGATCCCGAGGTTGTAACTTTGGTAAATGCTGCAGTTTCCTACGCCTTTCAACGGACCAAGAGCATTATTAAACATATGGGGGAGTTTACTCTTCACGATGGAGATCATTTATTTCGGGTTCTAAATTTAATGGAAAAATTATTGCCGGAGCCAACGATAAAGAATTTATCCTCCCCGGAATTAATGCTTCTAATTTTGAGCGCATTCTTCCACGATATAGGGATGGCCCCTGAAGAACGTCAGGTCATGGCGTGGAGAAAAATCTGGGACGATGAACCCGAAATTGACTTAGATGAAGAAAAAACATTTAATGAATTCAAGCGATTTTATTCTGCACGACCCGAGCAGCAAGAAATTATTCAACAACTTATTGACCAGGGCAAAAACACACACGCTGACACTATAAAAGCGTATCTAATAACTGAGTATATAAGACAAACACATGCCGATAGAGCAAGAGAAATAATCGAGAAGGATTGGAATAATAAAATCATTTATCGGGATGCTGATTTGACAGTTGAATTCGCGCAAATTTGCAATAGCCATAACGAAGATGCATTAACTTTATTTGACCTTGACAGGAACTATTTATGCGGAGAAAATACCTTTGCTTGTTTGCCCCTAATTGGTGTTATTTTAAGATTAGCTGATATCTTGGATTTTGATGCAAAGAGGACACCGGCTATTTTATATTCTCATTTGTACGTGAGAAGTCCAATTTCAATAAAGGAATGGAATAAACACCGGGCAGTAGAGGCTTGGGAAATTAGCCCGGATTTGATTCAATTTAATGCCAAGTGCACTCATCCTGCCATTGAAGCCTCTATCCATGAGTTTTGCAACTTTATTGATCATGAGTTAAGTGTTTGCAATAATGTAATCAACACTTTAAACGACTTTAATAAAGTTAAGGGGAGAGACATTCTAGTAAAATTTCCATTCAAAGTAAATCGCGAGAAGATTACGACGAAAAGAAACATCCATAACCAGCCTTTATATATTTATAGAGATACGCAATTTAATTTGAGCAAGCGCCAGGTTATAGATTTATTGATGGGAACAAAACTCTATGGCAATCCTGAGGTAGCACTTAGAGAACTGTTGCAAAACTCGATTGATGCATGCCAGTTGCGCGCAGCGCAAGAAAAAAAATGGGGTAATCCCTATATTCCTGAAATTTTTGTAAAATACTATACAATAGATGGCGAAGTAATTCTTGAAATTGATGATAACGGCACGGGCATGGACCAATATATAATTGATAACTATTATTCAAAAGTAGGTTCATCTTTCTATAAATCAACCGATTTTTACAATCTAAAGGCTGAATCAAATGCAGACTTCACACCGAGATCTCGTTTTGGCATAGGTATTCTTTCTTGCTTTATGGTGGCGGACACTTTGACGGTTGATACAAAAAGAGTTTACGCTCAGCACAAGTCAAGTGACGCGCTGAACATAACTGTCGAAGGCCAAGAAAGCATTTTTTGGATCAGAGAGGGTAAAAGAGAGTTGCCAGGAACAACGACTAAACTTATTTTAAGAAAGTCCAGGAATCCCTGGGAAAAAATGTCAGAACAAGCATTTATAGATTCAGTAGAAAATGTAATACCTAATCCCCCATTTAAAATAAATATTCAAACAACTTCGCACAAAAAAGTAAGAGATGAAAATAGTTTTAAAGAGATAACTGCAGTTTCATTGCGAGATTATACATGGCGTGAGCATGATAATATAAAAATTTTTGAAGTTCCCTTGGACAAAATGGAAAGTGGCATTTTGGGTTCTGCTTTGGTCGCTATTTTAGAAAGGCATGACAAACCTGTTGAAAATATTGACTTGACATCAATTGATATTACCGTGGAAGACGAAGAATATACTCTTGAAAAAAAGTTATGGACAGCAACAAATTCTATTATGCAAGAATCCAACTCTATTACGGTAAATGACGAGGGTGGAATAAGTAAAGAAAAATCACTGGGCGATTTAGCAAAGCCCAAATCAAGGTTATCATTACATGGCATCGAAATTCCTTCTTCAATTTTTCCAGATCGTTGGAGGCGAAAAGAAAAGCAGGTGGAACTATCCTTCCCTTTTCCATTAATTCTAGTCGTAGATGTTTGTGGCAATAGAGATCTTGACTTAAACTCTTCAAGAACAGAAATAATCGTTAGTGAAAAGTGGTTTGACTTTGAAGAGGAACTTGCTTTTATTATTTGCACAGAAATCTCAAAATTGGTAACACCTGAATACTGGGATGAGTTAAAAAAGATACTCAGTAAATCCAAGAACGAAATTTTTCTTTCAGGCCTGAATAAAATGACTGTAGCCACGCTTGTATAAGAAAAGTAAAATAACCCCGTTGTTCGAAGTGTTCCGAAGGACAACTTCGAACCTAATATGAAGGGTTTGAGTCTCACGACTATAAGTGTTCGAAACATTGGAAAATGCACGTAATATAGTGTACATCATGTATTTATAAAGTTGGCTAGGCGGCAGAACTTTGTTACATGAATGTTGAGCAACTTCGCCTGCTGTCCTGAGTCTTATTGCAAGGCTTATTGCATAGCCGACTCAGGACTTCTGTATTTCGCACCTCATCAGCACGCCATTCCAACTGGTCCTCGTTTATTTCAACGAGGATTAACCGGCTTTCGCACCTGCCTGCCGTTAGGCAAGTTTATAATGCGTGTATTTTTACTGCTGCCAATTAAACGCCGCACCATTCGCCAACGCATAGATTTGACAACTTTTTAAAAGTTGTCAAATCTATCT
>CAISWS010000167.1 GCA_903889265.1 uncultured Bacteroidota bacterium | reverse complement strand
GCTACTAACAGCATTAGAACTGATTATTGACCCACCGGCGGCGTTCTTGCTGCCGGTGGTTGCTGCTGTAACACGAACGACCATTGTTTCGAAATTGTATTACCTAAAATATTTAACTATAAAATGAAAAGGACATTAAACGCAGTCAAAGTAAAAAGGCTTGTTGTGGATTGCCTACCGGAAGTAAGCCGGCATTTATACATGGGGCACGGTTTGCTGGATATAGATGAAAAAACACCACCTGCTGAAATGCTGGCTCTTGGCGCTGAGTTTTGGGGTGCTGAACCGGGTGCTGTGCTGCCTGGTTTGAAAGCACAGGTTGAATCAATGCTGGGCGATGGTAATTTTCTGTTTGAGTTTTCCGCAATAAGCAAATATGGGGTAACCTTATACTGGCTGGTTAACCCGGTGGGCTTTGATGAAGCACTGAAGCAAATTTACGCCTGGCTGATGTATGAAGAACTTGATGATTTGATTGTGGTTGACGAAGAGCCGATAGATGCCGATGAATACAAAATGCTTATCGGTAAATAATTTACCGGCGGTGTTATTGCTGGCGGCGGTGCAGCAGGTGCGGTAACGAGCGAAACCTATTTTTCCTGTGCTGTATAATTTTAAAAATAATAAAATCATGAAAAAATTATCAATTTCAAAGCAATGGTTCGCGGATAATCCAGGTTACGAACATTTTAGGTCAGGGAATTATATACAGTTCAATGGCATGGAAATGAGAATAGTGAGGGTGAGCATATCAAAGGGTAAATTGAATATTACCTGTAGCCCTTCAACTTATGGGGGCCTATACTATCTGCATGTATTGAACCCAACCACAATAAGGGTTAGAAATGAACCTGGCCAAACACCCGGAGTATTTGCAGTTCAAATAAAAGAAGGGAATCCAATAGGGAGACGGGAAGATTGGTCTTGCGGGTCTTAAAACCGTGTAGATTGTAAGGCATAATTCAACTGCTGTTCAACCGGCTGCATTAGGCTCAGTTTAAGGCGCTGCTGGCGTCAGTTATTACATTCTTATTGTTGGCAGTGCCGGCAGCCGATAACGGCAGCTTCTGCACTTAAAATTTGAATCCGGCTGCGAAGGGTTAATAACAGTTGCTGTAATCACCTGGGCCTGGCCTAATATTTATTGCCTGTAGTAGTCCAACAGGCTCAGCCTGGGTAAGTAGTTAAAGGGTCTGTGTATGCAGGGTGTCTACAACAGTAGTTATACTTCTGCTCAGGTATCCTTAACAGGTGTGCTAAGTGTCGTTACTGCTCATTACGCTTTAACCTATCTAAATAGTATAATAAAAAAAATGTTTCCCCTCCGCCTATATAGGGCTATTATGTGTCGCGGTTTGCATTTTACCGAAGCTATATAGGTTATGAATAACCGGAAAAAAAGTGCTGGCAAGGATTATTTAATGGTTAAAATTCCAACCTGGTTACCACCGGTTGAAGAATTGGCAAACCCGGCAAACCTTGAACCCGACCGGTTAAGAATAGTTATACACCAATGCTTTTTATGTTGGCTCGCGGCGGCCAAATCCAAAAGCAAAAAGAAAGCACATTTTATAGTAGATGGATATTTTCCGTTATACTCAGTTATTCTTCGGCAGGTAGCTACTGACAGGTATTCTGAATACCTGGCGCTGCTCATTAAACACGGTGTATTGGAGCGAAAGACAAACTATGAAGGTGGTGCTAACTATCTAATTGGTGTGCACTCACAACTATACCGGTGGCGGCAGCCTGATAATGTTTCCGGGCCTTTAAGGTTTCGTGATGAAAAAGTAACTCAATACAAAATAATAAAAGCCGTTCTTAAGACGCGCGACCGGTATAGGCTCGAAGATGTAGATATAACAGGTAAGAAAAAGTTGTTGCCGATACATCAAACGCTTAAGCAGTATATTATGGATACTACTATTGACATGGAACATGCAGCTGATATTGAACGGGCGCGTGACCCCAACTTTGGCACTGATTCTTATGCCGAACTTGATTTCTTGCACCTTCAAACGGTGTGCAACGGCGATACTCATTGGGTAAAAGTTGACGATTTCGGTGAAAGGCTGCACAGCCACATAACTAATCTGCCTAAGCGATTTAGGCCGGCCATCAGGTTTAAGGGGTATGAAGACACACCGCTGGTGTGCATAGATTTAAAGTGTTCGCAGCCTTATTTTTCCAGCATCCTTACAACAGGTAAAATTTTTGATGAACTGTTGCCTGAGTTTTACCCCATGAGCAAGTTGATTAATGAGCTTTCTATGCAACCGGATTATGTGCATTACCGCCACCTATGCGAAAGGGGTAAGTTCAATTCTTTTCTTGCCACAATACGTGGTGTAGACTCCGCCGTTGCCAAAATCGAATTCTTTAAAGCCGTAATATATTCTAAGCGCAAAATTAGCCCTGCCGATGCTGCGATGCGTAATGAATTCAAACGCTTCTTTCCTGGTGTGTTTAAATTTTTTATGTCGGCAAAGCGACTTACTGAAATTGACCTGCCAGAGTTGCAGCATATTATTAAAGAAACCAAAGGAAAGTATCGCGCGAGCAACAACAGTCATAAGATACTTCCTTGCCTTTTACAAAGGCTTGAATCTCGCACGGTTCAATTAATCGCCGAAAAATTGATTGCAGGAGGCTTAACGCCATACCTAACCATACACGATGCTTTCCTGGTGCTGCCAGAACACGTTGAGCAAGCAGTTGACATAATTAATGCGACGTTTAACGAGCTTGGTGTTAACCCACCGGCGCTCCATATTAAAAACCTGGCCGATAATTAATGTCCTACTTATACTATTAACGGGCGGAAAACGCAACGGAAAGCTGGTTGCCAAGCCGTTGCGCAATTCAGGAATTTACCGGTGAAATATTACACCCTATTTACGATTATTTAGCAATAAAATTAGGCGGTTTTGCTGCTTCTTCGGGGTATATAAAAAATATGACTATGGGAAGACTCGGTATAAGAACTACTTGTTCTGGTTTGGCTTGGGATGAAATGCTGGTGCTACTTCATAACCTGAAGAAAGACGGCAGGCTGAAAATGTATTTGTTCATCTGTTGCGGTAGTTACTTTGGTTTGCGCGCAGGGGATATGCTAAGGTTGAAATGGCAGGACGTTGAACGCGAGGATTTTTATGTTGCGGAAAAAAAAACCGGCAAAACCAGAAAAATAACTGTCAACGCCAGCGTTAAAGAAGCCTTGGAATTTGTAAAGGCCAGACTTATGTTAAGGAAAAAATACCAACCAGGCAATTTTCTTTTCGCCAATAAATGGGGCGGGCCGCTATCGCTGAGCTACATTAATAAAGAGCTTCACAAAATAGTTAAGCAGTATAATATCAATACGTCAAACCCAAGCTCGCACCTGTGCAGAAAGACTTTCGGGCGCCGGGTATGGTTGCAGGACAACCATTCAGAAAGAAGCTTGATTTATTTGAGTGAAATATTCGGCCATAGTTCGGTAGCTCTTACCCGAAGAT
>CAISWS010000166.1 GCA_903889265.1 uncultured Bacteroidota bacterium | reverse complement strand
TACTCCGTTATGGGGATTGCAGATGTGGTTTGTGCTGTTTTTTGCCTGGATTTTCGGTTTAAATAAGGCGCTGTCGGTTTTGGCTTCCAATATCAGTATTCCCCCCATGATACCACTGATTGTTTTTTTAAGTTTTGAGGCAGGGCGGCTGGTTGTGGGCCATAATGCAGTACACCTGGTTTACAGTAATAAGCTTACCGTTGACATGATAAACAAAAGTTTATTGCAATATGTTGCAGGTAGTTTTATCTTGGCCGCTGTAAGCGCTTTAATTGCTGGTACGGTTACCTTTGTTTTTGTGAGCAACCTGAAAAAGCAACGGGTTTAAATATTTGCGGGTGAGGAAATTTTTACTTGATACATACGATTACTTCAGCGTACATAAAAAGTTCTTTTATGTGCTTACGATATTCCTGTTTATTCTGCTCGGATTAGGAGCAGCGCATATTAAGGTAGAGGAAGACATTTCGCGCATGATGCCGAATGGCGAGCAAACCGCCCGGATAAATAAAATCCTAAGCCAATCGCGCCTTTCGGAAAAAATAATTATTAAGATAGCAGGCAATGCAAATGCGCAACCAGAGGACCTGATTGCACAGGCTGATTCGCTTGAAAGCCAGCTTCGAGCGCTTTACCAGCCTTACATTGCCGGAATTAAATCAAAAGTTGACGATCAAACGGCATTTGATATTTACAATACGGTACATGAGAACCTGCCGCTGTACCTTGAAGAAGGAGATTACAAAACCATTGATACGCTGATTACAGCGGTCCGTATTGACAGTGCCATTGCCAATGATTACAGGGCGCTGACTTCACCAGCGGCCATGGTGATGAAAAAAATAATTGCGGATGACCCTGTTGGCATCTCTTTTATTGCGCTTAAAAAATTGCAGGGCCTGCAAATAGATGATAATTATGAACTCTATGATGGCCATATAATAACCAAAGACCAACACAATGTAGTGATGTTTGTAACCCCGGCTTACCCTTCCGGCGAAACAGCGAAGAATACTTTTTTAATTGACGGGCTGCAAAACATAGTTGCAAAGCTGAATGCGGGGTCAAAGAAGGTAACCATTTATTATTACGGAGGTACAGTAGCAGCAGTTTGTAACGCCAGGCAAATAAAGAAAGACACCGCACTTACGCTCACTATTACCATTGTAACATTATTGTTGTTTATCGGTTTCTTTTTCAGGCGCAAAAGGGTGCCGTTTATAATGATGCTGCCCGTAATTTTTGGCGGGTTGTTGGCCGTGGCGGCTATGGCGCTTTTCAGGGGAAGTATTTCAGGTATTGCGCTGGCGGCGGGTTCTATTGTTTTGGGGATTGCCATTAATTTCTCATTACACTTTTTTAATCATTACAAACATTGCGGTTCTATAAAAGACACTATTTCGGATTTGCTGGAACCTATGACGCTGGGCAGTTTCACCACGGTTGGCTCTTTTTTCAGCCTGGTATTTTTGAAATCGCAGATACTTAATGACTTTGGACTCTTTGCTTCTATCAGCCTTACGGGAGCTACTATTTTTACGCTGATATTTTTACCGCACATGGTTCCTCTGCAAAAGGAAGCACATGCAGAGGTAAGTCATGTATCGTGGTTTTCAAAACTGCCAACTTTCAATTCGCGCTATACTTTTATCGGGGTTGCGCTGGTATTTATTATTACCGGCTTTCTGTTTCCGCACGCAATGAATGTGAGCTTTGAAAGCAGTCTTACCAGTTTTAACTTCCTGACTCCGGACCTGCGAAAATCTGAGAATGAAATTAATGCCCTTCAGATAGATTCTTCCCATACTGTTTATATTGCTTCAACCGGAAAAGATATTCAGGAGGCTTTACGGAATAATGAGAAGCTGTTAAAACAACTGGACTTAGCTGAACAGAAAGGCTGGGTGCGGAGATATTCTTCTATCAGCCATTACATTCCTTCCATCGAAATGCAAAAGCAGAAGTTGCAGAGGTGGAAGGATTACTGGACGGAGGATAAGAAACTAACGTTACTGGAAGATTTAAAAAAAGCAGGAGCGCAATATAAATTTACTCCACAGGCATTTTCAAGGTTTCAGGCCCTTTTGAACAAAGAGTACGCGCCGGTAGGTGATACTTCGTTTTCCGCCATCTATACTTCTATTGGCAATGAGCTGATGTTTAAGGCGGGGAACATTCAATGCGTTGTAAACTCCGTAAAAGTGACTGACCGGGATACACGGCTTAAACTTTATGCACAACTGGAGCCGGTGCCTTCTACGGTAATATTGGACATAGGCATAATAACCAATAAGTTTATTGACATTATTTACAACGATTTTAATTCGATACTGGCTTATAGTTCGTTGCTGGTATTTTTTGCCCTGCTGTTAAGTTATGGGCGCATTGAACTGACGATAATAACCTTTCTGCCCATGCTGATATCTATGATATGGATATTGGGTATTATGGAGGTGTTCGGGCTTAAATTTAATATT
>CAISWS010000165.1 GCA_903889265.1 uncultured Bacteroidota bacterium | reverse complement strand
GAGGCCCAGGAATTACATTAATTGTTATATAATCACTATCCACGCAGCCCAAATAGCCTGTTCCGGTTACAGTGTAGGTGTTTGTGGCTGTTGGTATAAAAGTAATACTGTCTCCGGTTCCATTGCTCCACACGTAGCTCAATGCCGAATTACCATAAAGTGTAACCGGCGTTCCGGCACAAACATTAGTTGCACTGGCTGTAATGGATGTACCCGGCGAGAAAACAATTATTACAGGAACCACGGCAGTATTTGAACAGCCATTGGCATCGGTACCTGTTACCGTGTAATCGAACTCGGTAGATTTAATGCGGTGTCGGGGGCGTATCCTTTGCACAAAGGTATCTCCGTCCGCAAGGCCGTTATCCCATATATATGTAAGTGCGCCTCCTCCGTTTAACGTCATTGGGGTGCCCTGACAGATGCTATCGGCACTGGCATGGCCAGTAACTGTTGGCAAAGGATTAACGGTTACCGCAACTGTATCGGTTGATTCAGAACACCCTCCCCAATCAGTAACAGTGGCGCTATACAGGCCGGTGGCTTTAACGGTTATACTTTGGGTAGTTTCACCGGTGCTCCATAAATATTGGGGACCTTTCGAACAAGTAAGAATAACAGAATCGCCGGCACAGAATTTTGTGGCCCCGCTATGGGTTAAATACGGTTGGGTGGATAAGTAATTAATTTGAACGTAGTGGTCAATGTAATCCTGGAAACCCGGTGCGCTTAATCCAAAATGCACAAAAGGGTTACCGCCAAAAATACTATCAACAACATCGCCGGTATAAGAAACTATTGGTGCTCCGTTCAAATATGCAGTAAGCGTACGGCTATTATGTTCCCATGTAATGTTATATAGTAAGGAGTACCCGCTGCTAAATTGCCATGAATTGGCAAAAGATGCAGGCCCGGCGAGAACGGTGCCGGAGTTCTCTGCAATGGCCATTGCGGGAGCGTTACTTACAGCCCCGTAATAATCAAGGGTTACTGCCAGCGAATGTGCGAACACTGAATCGCCGTAATATCCATCGTCGTTATAATTTTCGGAAACATCAAGCGCATTAACTGAACTATCTTGTAGTACAAATGAAATACCATTGCTGTAATCATACCCGGTTAAGTAAAAACTTATCGAAAAATCTCTGTTTAAGCTGATAGAATCATTATACCAGATGGAGGCTTCAGCATCAAAATTATAGCCGTCCATGTCAATATTAGGGCTTGGGGAAGAGGGGTTTGTTGATACGTTGACAGTACCATTAGCGGTAAAATTTGTGGAATCAATGGTAACGAAATTATGAACACTCACCTCAACCGGTAATGAAGAAGAGGAGCATCCATAAGCATTGGTAACCGTAACACTGTAACTACCCGATAAGGTAGCAATAAAAGCTGAATCCTGGTTGGTAACACTTTGATTATAACCTGGGTTGTTGTCGGGCGTAAGCCCCCACTGGTAATTGGCCCCGGTATAAGCTGCTGTTGTAACAATAACGTTACTGCATGTAATGTTGTTTACATTTATGACCGGTGTGGGTGGTGCGGGATTAACCGTTAAAGTAAAACTAACACATGCACTGGTGTCGCATGGACTTTGTGTGCGTAGGTAATAGATATGGGTGCCCGGCGAATCGGTATTGAGTTGATAATTGAGAGTATTGCTGGTAGTAGTGAAGATAGGGATACCACCGCACGAGTCTGCAAACAAAGCCTTTACAGCATTGCTGCCAGTGGCAGAATAGGAAGATAGAAGCTGAACATTAGTTCCCTGACAAACAGAGGCGCTATAGTATACCTGCCCTACGTATGCAATATTAGAGTAAAGGTAATAAAGCGGACCGGAGGGCTGGGCATAATAGGTACTGGCATTTAAATCAACCGACCCAACACTGGGCTCCGCAGCACATACTGCGTCGCTGTTCATATAACAATAAATATACCCATATGGGTTGCCGGTATAATAGAAAGTATCAGAAGAGGTAGTGACCGGGGCGCTTCCGAAAGGATACCACGTGTATTGCGGTGCAGGGCCCCCATTTACCGGATGGGCAACCACAATCAGCGGGTCATTGTCGCATATTGAATTTGGTGCCGGGTTACCAGCCGGAGCGAGAGTAACAGACGGGTAAACATAGGGTAACACCGAAATAGTGTCTGGAGCGGAAATAACAGGATAGGGAGTTGAGCATGAGGAATAAAACTGGGAAGTTACAATATCGCCTGTATTCAGGTTTCCGAAATAGTACGCCGGTTGACTACTGTATCCTCTGTAATTACCATTTACATACCAGTAATACGTTGGGTACGGGCCGCCATTGCTTACAGTGGCAAGCACCTCGCCATATCCTGTGGAATTTGCGGCCCCCGAGCCACAAATATGATTTGGAGTTGAAAGCGAAATGGTGGGATTGACAATGGGCAAAACGGTTACAGATAATGAGTTAAGCTGCAGGCTATCAATTACATTGCATTTTTGGGTGCTGATAATTGTGGCGGTAACTACATCGTTATTTTTAAGCGTGTCGCAGCTAAACGTGCTGGATGGCCCGTATTGCACTACCCGGCCATCAAGATACCATTCGTAAATCGGATTAGGCCCTGTATTAACCACTGCATAAAATGTTCCGGTAGAGCCGGTACACACAGTGTTTATACCATATATATAAGCCCCGGTTATGTTGAAAACAGTTTCGGAAACGATGGTATCGACGTCGCTGGTTCAATAGGCTCCGCCTCCTCCCGGATAACACCCCGATGCACGTACAATAACATACACCAGGTTGGTTCCACTTTGGAAATAAAAAGTGCTAGTGGGGTCGTATGCCGAATCGTAGGCCTGGGGGTTTGCGCCGTTAACAACCCATTCATAGTAATAAGTTTCGGGGGCATGATTTGCTACCGTATCCCTTACCTGCACACTAAGCGGCACGTTCGTTCCATGGCAAATAGTATCGGCGGCAGGGTGATTAAAAGTTACTATGGGATTGCCATAGGCATAAATCTGCGCCACAAATGCGTTGCTTACGGCGGTATCAACAGTATTACACGCAGCCAGACTGGTAACCACAGCAGTAACAACGTCGCCATTATTTAATGATGATGTTTGAAAACTAAAACTGGTTTCTCCCTGAACCACAGCACCGTTTATCAGCCACTTCAAATTATAGTTAAAATAATTATTCGGATTGTAAAGGTCGGTAACTATAGCATCGAAAGTGTATGATGTGCCCGGACAAGCAGGGCTTGTGGTAGGATAGTTGATTATTGAAACTGATGGTGTAACATAACTGGCTACGTTAAAGTAGCTCTGGCCTTCTGTCACTGCTGCCACGTT
>CAISWS010000164.1 GCA_903889265.1 uncultured Bacteroidota bacterium | reverse complement strand
TGGCAAAGCCCTGGCCTCGGGTCTTTCCACTACTATCCCTCACGCAAACAGCCAACTATCCCAAACCGGGGCAGTTGGCTGTTTGCATTTGTCCCCTCAGGTAGGAGCGTAGGGGGAGGTGGCTGTTTGTATTTTAACCACAACTAATAACAACCTTCTAAAGCTATATCGTTCTCCCGCCTCTATCGTTTGTCTGCGCAGCTTGCTTTCGATGGATAGGGAAGATGTCTCCCCGCGGCGGACAGATGGGTGAGGCTGGCTGTTTCTAATAATCATGGGTTCTTCTCCATAAACTCCCCAATAAACCCTGCAATTTCCTCCCCCTTATCCTCCTGCAAAAAATGCCCTGCACCGGTAATCTTCATCATCGGGTTTTTGCTGGCCGATGGAATAAGCCTGTAAAAGAATTTATCCAGGTGCCCGGTTATAGGGTCACCGTCCGAGAACATGATAAGGACGGGTTTATTCCATTGGGCTAATTCCTTCCTCGCCATTTGCATAAAAGGTGTGGCCTCTGCACTGGGTTTGGTAGGTACCAGGTAAGGGAATTTACGCGCGGCTGCTTTATAAGTATTATCCGGAAAAGGGGCGCTGTAGGCATTCTTTACATCATCGGGTAATTTGGTTTTGCAACCCATTTGTATCGTTTTGCCAACCGGTTTAGCCATCAGGCCCTTACTGGCCCTGCGCCACATAAAAAATCCGAAACCTTTAATAAATTCTGAAAGGCTCCTGATTCCCTTACCTGAGGGTAAACCGGTATTCATAATCACCAAACGCTTTATGCGTTGCTGAAAACTGGCTGCATAAGGCAAACCAATCAGGCCTCCCCAATCCTGCACCACCAGGGTAATATTTTGCAGTTCCAGCTTTTCAACAAACAACTTTAAGGTGTTAAAGTGAAACTGGTAAGTGCAATCATCCTCACTAACCGGCTTATCTGATTTCCCGAACCCGAAAAAATCAAAGGCAATTAACCGGTAGTTTTTACTTAGCACCGGAAAAAACTTACGGTATAAATAACTCCAGCTGGGCTCGCCGTGCAGGCATAATATTATTTCGCCCTGCCCCTCGTCAATATAATGTAACCGGCCACCGTTTATATCAACATAATGAGGTGAAAACGGATAACCCGGCAGGTTATTAAAGGCGCTATCGGGTGTTCTTAAAAAATCGGTCATAAGGTATAGTTTTTAATAGGTAAAGCCGGGGTAAGATAATATAGTGACGGTTAAACTGCTACTGCAAATCAATTTTGGCATAAAAGATTATACCCCCCCTGCGGTAACTCTCTCAACTTCTCCCTAAATTGCCGCCATGAAGTTTCTTATCGCAATGTTTTTGATGATAGCTGCAACCGGTTCTGCAACCGCGCAGCTACAGCTGCCCATTGATACCGCCACCGGTAAAATTACCTTCAACAGAAAATTAACTGATGGTGATACACTAACAGCTGCGCGGCTATGGCAAAAAGCTAATGTTTGGGCCAATACCATGTTCGGTGCAAGATGCAAAATGCTATCCCCCTCCGATACCCGGAAACATAAAATATTTGCAACTGATTCTTTTGTTCAGTCAATGGGGCTTGATAAAAATATGGTGGCAAAAACGGTACACTATACCGTTTACATTGTATTCAGGAAAGGCAGCTGCGCTATCCAGCTTTCAAATATCTGGCTTCAGGACGCCCGGGCCAAATCCGGAGATAAAGCCAATAGCACTATTACCCTGGAACAACTGACAGCCGGTACTAAGCCCGCCACCCCGGCCCTGCAAAAATTTGTAAGAGACTGCACTATACATTTCAACTCCATCATCAACTCCTTTGCATCTTATATGGGAGGCCCTGCAACCCCAACAGACTAATTCAGGTTCATGCAAAGTGCACAAAGGCTTTCGCAAAGAACCGCAAAGTATTTTTTATGCCTTGGCATTCTCCGCATAAGCTGCATAAAAAAATCTTTCTAAAACCGTACGAATTCCAAGTCACTTTCTACCTCATTTATTTTCTGCTACTTATCTTTGCATCGGAATTTAATCAATGTATTTCTTTGCCCTCTTTGCTTCTTTGCGGTTAAAAAAAAGTTTTCAAAAACCGAACGAATTCCAAGTCACTTTTAACCTCATTTATTTTCTGCTACTTATCTTTGCATCGGAATTAGAAACAAGAAACAAGATGTAAGAATCAAGACCTGAATCCTCAGTTCGCACATCTAATCATCGCACATCTGCCTTTCAAACCATAATCATCATAACCAATCAGCGTCCCCGCATTGGCTGTTCATTATCACATTTCCGTGGTTCGGCTTCGCTCACCATGACATAATTATCAAAGCAACAAATGTATTGCATCGACCACCACTCCGACGAACCTATCATGCTCATCAATACCCACATCGGCAGCGATGAAACCGATGGCCAGGGCATAGACGGCTCCCTGTTTCAACAGGAATTACTGCAACTGGATAGCCTTGGTAAAAAACGCATTGAAATTGCTGTTTTTTTGAATTTTGTCAATTATGCTGGCAATTCAAGACGATTTCTTGTTTTTAATTAACGAATACTAAAATAAACATATGTTTTGTAAACGGTTCAATTAATTAAAAAAACGTCATACGAACCATATTCTCTGGCGTTTGCGAAATTTGAACTAATAGAAAATAAATTAATCATACATTTGAATTAACGATTTTTAAGTAATATTAGATCACGTTTTACAAAAAAACTATCTGCTTTAATTAGGGCCCCATCTTCAGCCAAAACCATTCCCAAATCACCTTCGCTGAACCCATAGCCCCCTTTAACTGTCGCTTGATACTCATCTGAATTTACATTTTGGAATGGCACGTGCATTATGGTTAAACCAGGATGCGGTTGCTCGTATTTTTTTACCTGACAAAAAACCTGACAGCGATGAAGGCTTTTACTGGTTACCAGCGGTTCTATGTTTTAAACCCGGATTTTGCAGTTAGATTTAAGTTTTAAGGGATAAAGGGATTGTAACATCTCTGGCAAG
>CAISWS010000163.1 GCA_903889265.1 uncultured Bacteroidota bacterium | reverse complement strand
CCCTACCGCTTTCTTTATCGGTATAGCAGCCTACAATTTCGTAGTTCAGGTTTTTACAATAGTTTCGCAATTGCTCTTCCTGGTATCGGAGGCTTGCTCCTTCGTCTTGTTCAACCGTGCTTACCCTGGTATACAAGATTGCCTTTTTGGTTTTTGAAATCATGCTCTTTTATTTAATGCGTTAATTAATTGCGCGTCCTGTTGGGCTATTAAAGTTAAAACGTTTACCAATTGCTTCAACTCATCTTCTGGTAAGTATGTGTCATCGTCTTCCAAAATCTTCCTGGCTTTTTCAAGTGGGTATTCAAATGTTATTTCAGGGTGTAATTTAGTGCGTTTCACATTATTTATTTAATATTTTATTATAATTAATTATCAACATTTGTTTTTTCATAAAATCAGCCACCACCAGCAATACATTCTTAATGCCAATGTCAACAAAATAAATAAGTGTGTTTTTAAAGAGCCTGAATAATAGGCGCGGATAACCTACCGTTAGTGTGTCAGAGCAAACCGTGTAAACTACTTACATATTTACTTATACTAACGTAAAAAATGAAAAAATGTTACAGAAAATCGAAAATAATTTGCTGTTGGCGCAACATTTCTTTGAATACTGCGTTTAAAAGCGGTTCAAAAAACTGTTCTTGGGGCTCTTGGATTTGGCTGGTCGCCATATTTTTCGAAATATTCTCTTTCCGCTTTATCGTAATCGGCATCCCAGACAGGAAAACGGTCTGTTGCCATAATTGCCTTGTCGGTAAACAGTTTTTCCCAATGGAATCTTCCAGGTGCATTTTTGGGGTGCATTATTACTTTCAGTTTCAACCCGTCACCTATATCCACCAATCCGATTTTATTAGTAATGCTTTTTACCACCGTAACTTTTTTTGCGTAAAAGTGATTCTTAATCATGCCCCCTATATCCGCAGGCAAATGAAATTGATAAACTCTTTTAGCCAATACCGACTTGCCACCGATAGTTAATTCATCCACTGGAAAACTATCAATCATTGGTATTCTGCTAACATTTCTTTGTTTGCTGGTGTTATTCCTGAAAGAAAGATGATTGCCTAATTGCGCTTTAAATTGCGTGAGTAAAAAATCCCTTTTACGTAAGTTATTTAACTTGACTTCTTTAGTGTATTTACTGCCAAGCCGTATCTCTACTCTTTCTACCAATTCAGTGTTTAAACCGTTGGCACTCCAATAGTCAATTTGATATGGTTGAATTTCTTTATCGCTAACTGGCGTTTGTTTCTCTTCTTGCCGATAAAGCTGGGGTGAACTATCCTTTTCGTAAATCACTATGTTTTTACGGTGTGCATCCAGCGAAATACGGAGGCTGCTTAATCTTCCATCCTCTGGCTCTATTATCATATTGGGCTTTTTCTTCGACTTAGATGCCCGTCTCCACCTGGTATCTAAGTAAAGATATTGATACCTGGTAAGCACCCCCCAATCTACATCAACGGCAATATCCAATCTGGACACGGTGTATTGCTCAATATTAAGCTCTTCAAGCAATAACATCAAAATTTTTGTCCAATCATGTTTTCCATAAAACAACGCCTTTTCCAACCTGAAGGTCATTCTATTTCTGATAAATACATCAATGCTTTTATTACAATCAAAAGATAAATTACCTATAAGTAGCTTTTTATAATAAAACTGCGCTGACTTCCGATATATGTTGCTAACCGAGTTTTCTGAAAGGCAATAAGTAAAAGAATTTAAAGGCAATGTTTCGTTAACTAAACCTTTTTGAAGGTATGGCGTATAATTATGAATAAATGACAGTATCAGGGTATCTACTGTTATAGTAGCTTTGGGTTTAATTGGAACCCCTGGTATGTTTCTCTCTATGTCAGATTCTCCTGTATTGTATAAGGAGATGTCAGGCGCGTCAGGTATCAATTTACGTATTAATTCATTTTTATTAGCGGACAATATTGTCGTGCGCTATTAATACGTAAAATACAAGCAGAATGTTACACTTTACATCGGGTTTTTGTTATTTACAATGTTAACCTTGTATTGAGGGATGGTTTGACATTCCCAGCAAATTTTGGGGCGGAAAATTTACGCGCAGGTCTAATTTTGAATTTGTTATTTTTCAAATCGCCGCCACTTTCTGCATACACCTGCGAAAGCTCAACTGCCAGTGCTTACAAGTATTTCTTTCATGGTCTGATTTGAATCAGGCTCGTATCCTGGTCTATCGCCAAAGGTGGTCATATAGGCGGTTACATTTGTTATAGCGGATAACAGGTAAATGCGCCAGCCAGCCTTTTCCTTATTGTTTTTCGGAATATACCAGGCTGATAAAATTGCATTACCCGTGGTTTTGTGAATGCCGACCTGAAACGGCTCTACCTGTTTAAAGTCTTCTTTGCCCGATGTGTCGGTATACATAAACGACACCAGCCGCTTTTCCTGAACGGGTGTTTTCAGCTTGTTATAGATAATTTGTTCGCCTGCCTTCATACACAATTAAATATGCACATTTTAGTAAAAAACCATGCTAATAATTTGGCGATACGGATAATATTACTAATTTTGTTTATATAAATTTATAATATGAACGCAATAGTCATCCGTGTTAGCACCGAAAACCAAACTCCTGAACTTCAGCTTAATGATATTCTTAGCATGAGCCCGCCATCCGATGCAGTTATATATAAGGAGCAGTTATCAGCCTGGAAAGAAAATGTTAAGCGTCCAGAATTTGAAAAAATACTGGCGAAAATCAGAAGTCGCAGTATCAGCAACCTGTATGTATGGAATTTAGACCGCCTATACCGCAATAGAAAGCGCTTGGTAGAGTTTCTGGCATTATGCCACAAGTGCAATGTCAAAGTATTCAGCTATAACCAAAAATGGCTGGATTCGATTCAGTTGATGGACGAACCGTTCAATGAAATCATGTATAACCTGATGTTGCAAATATTAGGCTGGATAGGCGAATCTGAATCAACGACCAAAAGTAACAGGGTTAAAATGGCTGTTAAACACACGGCTGGCATAACAGTAAGTTATAAGGGTAATAAATGGGGGCGGAAATCGCTGCCAAAGCAAACTATCAGTCGGGTTATAGGATTGTATACCGAAGGAAAATCAATTCGCCAAATTGCTGCGGCTGTTCAGGTTTATGATAAAAACAATAATGGTCGCCAGATTAGTGTCGGGGCTGTTCATAAAATATTAGCCGAATATCGGGCACAAAAAGATAGTATTTTGACCTGTTCAACTGTTGTTTAATTAATGAACGCCATGAGTAAATTAACTTACATCTTCCGCTTACTGTTTGATTTACTAATCGCCTTTAGCGTTGCGACCTGCCTCAATCCTTTCAAATGGTTGGTAGCAATG
>CAISWS010000162.1 GCA_903889265.1 uncultured Bacteroidota bacterium | reverse complement strand
CCAACGCAAAAGGCTGAAAGCCGCAAGAAGCGATGCCTTTAGAGAGCAATTATTAAAAATTTAGACCCGATTGCCCTGCTTATTCGTCACGAAAGCGATATCTTAGATTCAGAAATGCTATTGACCTTAACGTTAGCCTATGCATCCTTTTTTTATTTGCAATAAGGAGGAAATTGAGTCAAAGCTTACGATTCTTTGCTGGTCGGGAAAATCAGAAGATGGCTCCGAACATTATTATTACGACATTAAATCTAAAGAAGAATGGGTTTTAGTTCATTATGAATCTGAATTCCAAGGGAAAAATTTACGCGTTTTGAAAAGGATCCCGGAACTATCAACTAATGAGCTTATAGAAGTAGCACCAACATCGTTAGATATCAATAACATTAACGGCGCCGCGCTGGAGCTCTATCAAAAAGAAGAATCTAAGAAAGAGGAATTCAGAGATAAATTAATCAGACGGTTGTTGCAAATTGACATCTCCACGATAACCCCTTTTGAAAAGGAAAGTCTGGAAATAATTATCTATGAAAGTTCCTTGTATGATGCCACAAACAGAAGAGGCATTCTTGGCAAACATTTCACAGAAATAGAAAAAGATGCGGATTATTTTAAAACCATTTCTGTTGAGGCAAAAATTATTCTTGCCAGATTAAAGAAATAATTATGCAAAGAAGCATTCTCCATCTTGACCTTGATTCTTTCTTTGTTTCCGTTGAAAGGCTTTTCGATAAATCCCTGATTGGTAAACCTGTTATTGTAGGCGGCACCAGCAACCGGGGGGTGGTCTCCTCCTGTAGTTACGAAGCCCGTAAAATGGGAGTGCACAGCGCCATGCCCATTGTTACCGCAAAAAAGCTTTGTCCCAATGGCTTTTACGTAAACGGCAAAATGAACGAGTATATTAAATACTCCGGCATAGTAACCGATATTATTGCCGAACGGGCTCCTGTATTTGAAAAGGCCTCTATTGATGAGTTTTATGTAGACCTCACCGGCATGGAACGCTTTTTCGGTAGTTACAAGTGGAGCACTGACTTGCGTAACCGGATAATCGCCGAAACCAATCTGCCTATTTCCTGGGGATTATCCATTAATAAAATGCTGGCTAAGATGGCCACCAACGAGGCTAAACCCAACGGACAGTATATGATACCGGAAGGTAAAGAGCAGGAATTCCTAGATAGCAAACCCGTAGGTAAAATACCTATGTGTGGCGAAAAAACTGTTGAATTTTTAAAAGCCAAGGGCATAGAAACCATTTACGACCTGCGGCAGTTCTCATTAGTCGCACTTCAAACCTGGCTTGGTAAACAAGGCTCGTATTTGTGGCACCGCGCACATGGAATAGACTTGGGCGAAGTACAACCTTATCACGACCCCAAGTCTATGAGCAGTGAAAGAACTTTTGAAAGGGATACAACTGATGCGGAATGGCTGAAAAAAGTAATCATTCTGCTATCGGATAAACTTGCATTCGAGTTAAGATCTGAAAAAAAAATGTCGGGCTGTGTTGCCATAAAAATACGGTACGCTGATTTTTCAACCCATTCAAAACAGATGGCCCTGGCTTCAACTTCCAACTCAAAAGTCCTGTTGGAAAAAGCCATTCATTTATTTAATGATTTATACGAAACAGGAAGAAAAGTAAGATTAATCGGCGTTAGGTTCTCCGACCTTGCCGATGGCAACTACCAGATAAATATGTTTGATGACCGCGAAAAAGATATTTTGCTTTACAAAGCCATTGATGAGATGAAGAATAAACATGGTTCCGGAAAAATTATACTGGCGCAAAATATGGGTGTTGGCAACGTAAAACAGAATGGCATTTTAGGTGCTATAAACAAAGAAGCCAAGCGCGATGAGAATAAACTGAAAAAAAAGGAGGGTTAAATCCCGACTGTAATTCAGCAATTAAATATCTTCGGTAATCTAATACCTGTTACGCTGATGCGATGTTTGTTTATTTGTGTATGTATGGCCTGGTGTTTTGTAACTGTATCTGCCAAAGAGTATGATGGCGATAATATGCTTTCTGTGCTTGGGCAAACTACATCCTCTCAACTATTTAAAGAATTTAAAGAATACTGGTTGCTGGACAAGGACAATCAAAACTTTGCCCGCGGAATAAAGGTTTACATTAACCCAATAAGTGATAAAGCCGAAAGCATAATTATTGCAGGTGATAATCTTGGCCTCAGCGGCTCAAACTTTAAAAAGTTTATCGCACGGTTACCCTATCAAATAACGCTCGAAGACGACACAACGCGGCTTGCGGGCAAATTAGGCCCCGGCGAAAAATTAATAGGGCGAAGCACGGTCAGATTTTATAGTGGTCGTGTGGCTATTGAAGCATCATTTACCGATCTGAAAAATGGAAAAATATCCTTTCTTAAATTTAGTAATGATGCCAAACGCCCTGAAATAGTTGCAACACCGGCACCGGTCACCATTCATAAAGAAACCATTGCCGATAAGCAAAGGCAAATTGAGCAAACTACATTTTCAACTTCTGCAAAACCCATCTCCAAAACAACAATACCGGTACCCGATCAAACACCTGCATTCAAAAAAGCATTGTTGGATGTCTTTAAAGCCTCGCGCGAATCATCTTTTGATAGTATAAAAGATGGTGATAGAAAGGATGGAAACTTCTGGAACTATAAATACACGTACAATACGCGCCTTAAAATACCCGGCGAAAAGTATAACATGCTGTACAGTTTCCCCTTTGTTACCTCACAGCTTGATTTTGTGGTAGTGCTGAAAGAATCTGACAATTTTGAAAAATCTTTTGCCACCATGTATCATGATTT
>CAISWS010000161.1 GCA_903889265.1 uncultured Bacteroidota bacterium | reverse complement strand
CGTAGGCTTCCTTGCTATAATAATGTCATGCCTTTGAAATTGGTTTTCCACATAAAGTCAAATTTGGGTAATGGTAAGACGGGACGGAAGGGGCTGAGACATGAAACCACAATCACGAACTGAATTTCATAACCACTGGAAAAAGTCAGTTACGCTTACGATGGGGTGGGCGAAGGCGCAGAAGGTTAACCCATAACAGAAGGCTGATTGTTTATGATCATTATGTGAATTATGATTTAATGGTTTATGTACTATTATCATCGCCGATCATAAAAATCATAATAAATCAGCGTTCTATAGCATTTACCACATTTATCTTTCAATAAATTTTGAAAATTCAAAAACACCCCATACCTTTACATCGTAATTACTAAAGCGATGAAATTAGAAGAAGCCAAAAGAAACTTTGTTGAAACCTGGGGCACCCTGGGCACCAACTGGGGCATTAACCGCACCATGGCGCAAATACACGCTTTATTAATGGTAAGCGAGCAGCCCTTAAGCACCGATGAAATAATGGAGATACTGGATATCAGCCGCGGCAACGCCAATATGAATACACGCGCGCTGATAGACTGGGGCCTGGCTGAGCGCAAAGTAAAATTGGGCGAGCGGATGGAGTTTTTTGTTGGTGAAAAGGATATCTGGAAGGTAGCCGTAAAAATAATCCGCGAACGCCGCAAACGCGAAATAGACCCCATGCGCTCAACCCTGCGCGATTTAAAAATGATTGACGATAAAGACGAAAAGAAAGAAGAGTATCAGCGGTTTATCAAGCTGCTGGATGACATAGATAGCTTTGCTGACTCAGCAGATAAGATTGCAGATAAAATGGTTTTGGCCGATAAGAATTGGTTCTTTGGCACGATGATGAAGTTGATGATTAAGTAGCCCTGATAAAACGCAATGCGTTGAACGGGCTAATTTTTTGCTTATATAGTTTCAATATTTTCTGAAAGTTTAAATACTCTTGTATGAAAACGAAAATTTTAAAATGGGATGTAGACATTCAATTATTTCTGGTAGCCATTAACACCGTTCTTTTGAGCCTTAGTTTGTTCTTGCGCGATTTTGCATACGCTTTTTTGTTGCTGCAATTTGTGGAAGGGGCTTATCAATTAATGAGCAGTGGCATTAACCTTTTGCTAAATCATAAAAGCCTTGGTTTTGCAGAATTAAGGAGGCTACACTTTTTCGGTTCTATTGCTTACCTGGTTGTACTTTTCGGCGTGGTGACTATAGACCCAAGTAATGCCTTGTTGGCGATTGCCCTGTTTATCATAGTTCCGCAAATAATTTTCTATAGTTACTTTTTGCTCTGCCGCCGTGAGTTACAGTTTCTGATAAACCGCGAGTTTCATATTCTCAGATAACAATAAAAAACTTGTTATGGAAACCCTCAAAACCAAAGCACTGATATACGATGCCAACTGTCCGTTGTGCAGCTGGTATACCGCTAAAATGGTAAGTAACGGAATAATAACTGAAAGCAACCGGATGGCCTTTGAGCAAGCCGGCGCAGATATTCAATGCCGGTTAGACATGAACCGCGCCCGCCACGAAATACCTATGATAGATGAACTAACCGGTGAAGTAATTTACGGGCTCGACGGGCTTACGCTGATTGCCGGCAATACTTACCCGTTTTTAAAACCACTTGTTACAAGCACATGGTTTAAGGCCATGCTTAAACCGCTTTATCATTTTATCAGCTATAACCGGCGCATCATTGCCGGCGGCGCTCCTGAAAATGCAGGTGCATTCAGCTTTGCGCCCGATTTTAATTTAGGCTGGCGGCTGGCATTAATCAGTACCGGCTTTGGTTATACCGCATTTTGCATTTATGTTTTTGCCCTGTTAATGGTCATCAACCCTCCAATGTTACTTGCCTGCGTAACCCTTTATTTTCTGTTATTACTAAGCTTCGATTTAACCGCCAACGCTACCCCCATTCAAAAATGGGATTACCTCGGCCACCTCGCAGTGCTGGGTTTTGTTGAAGGTACTTTGTTTGTGCTTACCGCCTTACTGGCAAGGGTTACCGGCCTTACAGGTTTAATGTTTGCAGGCCAGGGTGGTGGCCGCTCATTGGCTATATGGCTTCATGCAAAAAGAGTAAATAACAACCACTACGCCCAAAGCTTAAACTATGCTTTTGCGGCTGGTGCTATCGCTTTAGTAATACTTATTGCAGTTTTAAAAAACTAAAACACCAAACATAAATTCATCAATATGGTTTTAAGCCGTGTATTAGCTTAAAGTAGTCCCTTGCGCTCTTTGCACCCTTAGCGGTAAAATAGTATTACCATGAAAAAGAAAATTGTTTTAGCAGGTGGCACTGGTTTTATCGGCACCGGCATTATCCGCCATTTTGGTTTAAAGGGCTATGAATTTGTTGTACTCACCCGCAATCCTAAAACCCGTGAGGATGGAATAAGGGAAGTTCAATGGGATGCGAAAACGGTTGGCCCCTGGGTAAAAGAATTAGAAGGCGCCGAAGCCGTGGTAAACCTGACGGGCAGAAGCATTAACTGCCGTTTTACTGAGGAGAACAAGCGCGAAATTCTGGAATCGCGCGTCCAAAGCACAACAGTATTAGGCAAAGCCATTTTAAAGTTAAAACAACCGCCCCAGGTATGGCTCAATGCATCTTCTGCAGCCATTTATGGCAATGCTGATGAACACGACATGGATGAATTTACGGGCGACACCGGTACCGGCTTTTTACCGGAAGTTGTAAAGGCATGGGAGAAGGCCTTTTATAAAAGCGATTTGCCGGTTACCAAAAAGTTTGTGCTGCGCATAACCTTGGTATTCTCTGAAAACGAAGGGGTGATACCGCGTTTAGAAAACCTGGTAAAGTTTGGGTTGGGTGGCAGGCAAAGTAACGGGGCGCAGTTTTTAAGCTGGATACATGAAGAAGACTTTTACCGCGTAATAAGATGGTGTATAGATAACCCCGAAAAGGAAGGAATATATAATTGTTGCAGCCCAAAACCGGTTACCAACTCAGATTTAATGCATGCGCTCAGAAAAGCCATGGATATGCCTGTAGGGCTACCTGCTGCTGCATGGATGGTTAAACTGGGGGCATTATTTATAGGCACAGAACCAGAGCTGTTACTGGATAGTATGCGCGTAGTGCCCACACGGTTACTTCAGCAAGGCTTTGTATTTAACTATCCCAACATTGATTCTGCCATTAAAAAGCTGCTTTCTTCCCCAAAGGGTTTGAAGTAACGTTTAACTAGCTTAACTTTAGGGTATATGAATCCATTTCTGCTATCGGCTATTTGTATTTTCTGCTTTATGTGCTGCATGTTTGTTATAGCCCAGGTAAAAAAAGATAACAGCATTGTGGATATAGGCTGGGGTATAGGCTTTATGGTGGTAGCCCTGGTAACCTTCTTTTATTTTGGGTACGAAAGGCGCTCGCAAAAACTGGTCACCTTTTTAACCATTGTTTGGGGCACGCGGCTGTCCGTTTATATCCTTATCCGAAACTGGGGCAAGCCCGAAGATTTCAGATATGCTAAATGGCGTAAAGAATGGGGCAAAAATGTAGTAGTGCGGTCTTTCTTCCAGGTATTTATGCTACAGGGCTGCATTATGTTTATTAATACGTTGCCAATAGTTATAGTAAACTCCGCCCCGCGCATAGTTTACCCGCACTTAAAAGGCCTGTATGTAACAGCCAGCATTATAGGCTTAATTGGTTTCCTCTTTGAAGCCATCGGCGATTGGCAGATGTATATGTTTAAAACCGACCGGCATAAACACGGTGTTATGAATACAGGCCTCTGGAAATACACCCGCCACCCCAATTACTTTGGTGAGGCCGTGCAATGGTGGGCTATGTTTATGTTAGCTATCCCGTCTGGCTTGTGGTATGTATCTCTGATAGCACCGGTTACAATTACCTTTATGTTATTGCGCGTTTCGGGAGTTACCTTGCTTGAGAAAAAATACGAGGGTAATGACGCTTATTCATTATACAAACAAAACACCAGTTCATTTATACCCTGGTTTCCAAAACACACTTCCTCTTAGCTGATTTTAGGGGTTAATATTACCGGCCGCAATTTTAGCAGCCAGTGAAGGCATTAACCTGCTCCTGATAGGAGAGGTTGACAGGGGACTACTATTTAACCTGGGTTGTTTGCTGAAATGCGGCTTGCTTTTTGTTCATCGCCTCGCACATCCTGCTGTTAAGCAGCACAAACCCTATTAAAATAACGCAGAACACCACCAGCATTAAGTTCATACTTGTGTCTGTTTTCATAACGGGGGTTTTTGTTTTTTAAATCCTGTTCAATTTTGTAACGAAAAAACCAAATCAGATATTGCCTGTCAATCACTTGTAAACCAGATATTCCGGCAATATCTTCTTATTCAACACTATAATAATGCCAATTATTATACAGGTATCAACACCGCGATTTTCCGCAAGCAGTTTACCGGCTAATTAATTGATTGTTAATAATTTAACAACCAGGGGTTATCAACAATTAATTTTATGCTGATAAAGAAGCAGTTATGCCGTGTAGCTTATACTTTACAGGCCACTATAAAATACTATACTATTTTATTATAAACAGTATAAGGCTGCAAGGCAGCAGGTATATTAACACCGTCTTCAACCTGGTGGTTTTCAAGCAGCGAGGCTACAATACGCGGCAAGGCCAGGGCGCTTCCGTTAAGCGTATGCACTAACCGTGTTTTCTTTAACTCATCGCGGAACCTCACCTTCATCCGGTTACTTTGAAAGGTCTCAAAATTAGACACCGAACTTACCTCCAGCCAACGCTTTTGGGCAGCGCTGTAAACCTCAAAATCATAGGTAAGTGCCGAACCAAAGCTCATGTCACCACCGCACAATCTCAATATCCGGTAAGGCAATTCAAGTTTTTGCAGCAATCCCTCCACATGTTTCACCATTTCTTCCAAAACCTCATAACTCTTATCCGGATGGGCAATCTGAACAATTTCTACTTTTTCAAACTGGTGCACCCGGTTCAGGCCGCGTACATCTTTACCATAGCTGCCGGCCTCTCTTCTAAAGCAGGGAGAATAAGCCACAAATTTTTTAGGCAGTCCGTCAAGTATCTCATCGCGCACCATGTTGGTAACCGGAACCTCTGCCGTTGGTATCATGTAAAACTGGTCCAGGCCTATGTAGTACATCTGCCCCTCTTTATCAGGCAACTGCCCGGTACCAAAAGCCGAATCAGCATTCACCATGTGGGGCGGAATTACCTCTAAATATCCCGCATCAATAGCGTTATCCAGAAAAAAGGCTACCAGCGCACGTTGCAGCTTTGCTCCTTTACCTTTATAAACCGGAAAACCAGCACCGGTCAGTTTAACACCCAACTCCAGGTCGAAAAGGTCGTATTTTTTAGCAAGGTCCCAATGCGGTTGTGCAGCTGCGTGTAAAGCAGGTATTTCACCCACCTGTTTTACCACTTCGTTTTCTTCCGGCGTTTTTCCAACCGGCACCGATTTATGCGGGGTATTGGGTATGCGAACCAAAATATCTTTTAACGCCTCTTCATTTTTCGCCAGTTCGGCCTCCAGTTCTTTGCTCTGTTCTTTTAAAGAGGCACTGTCCTGCTTGCGGGCATCTGCCTCGGTCTTTTTTCCCTGTTTAAACAATTCGCCTATTTCTTTGGCAATAATGTTTTGCTTGTTCAGGTTCTCGTCAAGTACCAATTGTATCGATCTCCGTTTGGCATCTATAACTATCGCTTCGTCAACCAGGTTCAGTTCTTTAAAATTCTTCACAGCAAGACGGCCCTTCACCTCCTCCGCATTGTTTCTGATGTTCGCAATTTCAAGCATAATATTTTCCTTTTAAGACTGCGAAGATAAAATTTGGCGTTAACATTACTATTGGCTGAGTGCCATAGGCGGAACAGCCATTTCCCATTATTTACCGCTCAATGCACATAGCTCATAGCTCAAAACTCCACCCTTTAACAGATTAGCCGAAAAAAATTTGGTGTTTCAGAAACTTTCTCTAACATTGCAGTGTTGTCCGAGAGTTATTCCCGCAGTTTTTAGTGCTTTCCAGCTAAAGTTTACTGCATAAAAATCCCGATTCGCAATAAGGTTTCCCGAAAAGCACCCTTGTGTTTTTTTTAGCTATACATGAATTTTTTTTCGAAAACATACAATCAAACTTACACTCCACTAAACTTTTAAAGCATGTACGATATTCTGCAACTGAACGACATGATCTTGCCCGAACTTCGGGAAATAGCTGAAAAGCTAAAGATCAAGGCTTCTGAAAAACTGGAAAAACAGGAACTTATCCTCAAGATCCTCGATGCCCAGGCCCTCAACCCCGAGGCACAGGAAGAAACAAACAAAACAAAAGACAAGGCTAAAAAGCCCCGCGCCCGTAAACCTATCGGCCCCGAATTGAAGACTAAAAAAGAGGAGGAAGAAGAGGTTGCCGCAGCAGCTACCGGCGAACACGTTCCTCTGACAGCTGTAGAACTAAGAGAAGGAAAAACCGAACAACACGAAGAGCGCCAGCAAACACAACATCCTCCCCGCCATACGCACAACGACCCTAACAAAGCCGAACATAACACCCAAAGCACTCAACCCCATCAGGAAACGGAAGCAAACGGAAATGGGAACGGAAACGGAAATAATAACGGCAACGGAAATGGCAATGGGAACGGAAGCGGAAACGGAAACGGTGGCAATGAAGAAAACCCAAACCGCGACGAGAACCAAACCCGCAGAGGTGGCAATATTTTTAGTGTAGAAGCAGATGCTATTATTGAAGGAGAAGGTGTGCTTGAAATGATGCCCGATGGCTACGGCTTTTTGCGCTCATCTGATTACAGCTACCTTTCATCACCCGATGATATTTATGTTTCCCCTTCGCAAATAAAATTATTCGGATTAAAAACCGGCGATACCGTTAAAGGCTACATCCGCCCTCCAAAATCAGGAGAAAAATATTTTGCGCTGTTGAAAGTTGATACACTAAATGGCCGTTCGCCTGAAGAAGTGCGCGACCGTGTATCTTTCGACTACCTGACCCCGCTTTTCCCGCACGAAAAGCTGAACCTGTTTACACATCCAAGCAATTTAACTACCCGTATTATAGATCTGTTTACCCCCATAGGTAAAGGCCAGCGGGGTATGATTGTTTCGCAACCTAAAACCGGTAAAACAACCATCCTTAAAGAAATAGCAAACGCCATTGCCAAGAACCACCCTGAGGTTTACCTGATTGTGTTGTTGATAGATGAGCGCCCCGAGGAAGTTACCGATATGGAAAGAAGCGTTAACGGAGAAGTTATCGCCTCTACCTTCGATGAGCCTGCTGAAAAGCACGTAAAGGTTACCAACGTAGTATTGCAAAAAGCCAAGCGTTTGGTTGAATGCGGACACGATGTAGTAATCCTGTTAGACTCTATCACCCGTTTGGCCCGTGCTTATAACACGGTAGCTCCATCATCAGGTAAAGTATTATCGGGTGGTGTTGAAGCCAACGCTATGCAAAAGCCTAAACAGTTTTTTGGCGCTGCACGTAAAATCGAAAACGGTGGTTCATTAACCATCCTTGCAACTGCGCTGATAGACACCGGTTCAAAAATGGATGAAGTTATCTTTGAAGAATTCAAAGGAACAGGTAACATGGAGTTACAGTTGGACCGTAAACTCAGCAACCGCCGTATCTATCCTGCTATTGATATCGTTTCATCTTCCACCCGCCGCGATGACCTGTTGCTGGATAAAGAAGTATTACAGCGTATGTGGATTTTAAGAAACCACACCGCCGACATGACCAGCGAAGAAGCTATGAACTTTCTGATACAACAAATGAAAGGCACTAAGACTAACGAAGAGTTTTTGATTGCTATGAATAGCTAAGAATTTTATATCATACAAAACAAAAAGGCCATTCAAAATTTGAATGGCCTTTTTGTTTTGTATGATCCTCACAGATGCCGAGCATCCAATCGTTGTATATTGATTAGCAAACAGGTGAAAACCCTCTTGGTTGTAGATTAAGGGCAACCTTACCACTGCCCACAGATAAACAACCAAACAAGGCCAAGATGATATTACCGCCCGCAAGGTCCAATACCATTTGCAGTGCAGCTGAAAGTTGGCCATTCATTTGAGGATTAGAATTATATTTAGAATCGTACAGGCTTATCCCCAACAATGTACCCTGCATAGATGCAGCAATCCAATAAGGAAACTTCACTATCCCAGGTGCAAACGATGTTATAAAATTCGTCCAATTACTCGCCGCGGGTGGGGTGTTAAGAACATTCACCCAATAAGTATATGCTGCCTGACCTACCGCAGTGGCATAAAGCAAAGGCATTTGCTCTGCAGTCGTAAGATTACTCCTGGTAATCTCATCCTCTATATTCGAAATGTTTTGCGGCATATCTTCCGGATTTCCGCAAGCTAAAGTAGTTTCCATCAAGCGGTTAATAAATTCCATCTGCTCCGGCGTATACAATAAGTACTCGCCACTTTGTATATTCAGAAAGCCATTAACAATAGAATAAATAAGCGATTTTAGGGATTGTTCAAAAAGCAAACGTGGTGGTACAGGAGGAGTAGCACTACTATCCAGATATGTAGTAGCCACATAAGCATATACGGCATTGACCACATCATCAATTGTTTGATTCGGTTACAAAGGTGCCAGCACAGCCGCAATTGCATCCATACCTCCACTGTAATTAGGGCCAATAAATGTATACGGGTTAATGTATTTTGGAGACATAAAATATAAAGTTTAATTTGAAAAATAGTTTAACTTAATACTAGCGAAGTCCTTTTTTAATAATAAATCAAAGGTATTGTATTGCCACTTATTATTTCTGCAATTTTAGTGCTCATTATTAAAGGTCTGATTTTAAATAAATTGTTAATAAAACGCTGAAACATAGAACTGGCAATGGTTTCATAAAGAAGTAAAATAGGGTAAAATGGCGCTAAAAATTCCTTAAATCAGTCCAAAAAGAGGCAGCAATTTTCCCAAAAAGCGGGTAAGCCAGCAAATGAAATGCACCAAAACGAAGGAAGAGTTTTTGGTGGCTATGAATAGTTAAGAAATATCAGGTAATTCACACCACACAAAAACAATCATCTCTTATCTCTCCCGAATGGAAAATAAGGGATGATTGTTTTTGTGTACCCCACGGTTGTTTACTCTGTATTTACTCCGTGCGAAAAATGTATTTTGGATTTATCTTACCGCCGCCAATCTTCCGCTAAAATGTTGCGTTTCATTCTTCCCGTTTTTTCAGTGCGTCAAAGAATTGCTAAATCAGATACCTTTCAAATAAGCGCACCCAATGCCTGGACCGGTTTTAGAAATATCTGTGAAAGGAAAAAATGGAAGAAGTAAAGCGAACCCCTCAAAAAATTATCACATTATCAAATCGCCTAATTGGCTAATTAGATTTTCTCATAACTACTCCGCTCAATCCAGCCAACCTTGCCATCGGCTAAACGTATTTTGCTCCACTCACCTACCCGGTCCAGTATTTGAAATTTAACACCTTCATGCAGCATAAACTGGTCGTTGCCATTGGCATCGGGAGCGCTTTTTACAAAAGAGTTGGATACCATTAAAATCGCCGCATCAGCCTGTTGTTCTTTATTGCTTTGCTTTACTGCCAGGCCGATAAATACAAGAGAAACAATTACAAACAAACTTCCTAATGAAAATGAAACTTTGCGAATACCTACAAACAGATAAATAGCAAAAAACACCAGCGCCAGCCATATAAACCCTACTGCCAGCAAAGCCCACCCGTTTGATGACCGGATAGAAACAAAGCTGTCCCAGGCATTTAAAATGGCTAAGGTAGGCACCGGTACAATCTTATCTACCACTTTGGTATTGGCAATAGCAAGGTTATGCTGAATGTCCTCATCCTGGGGCGCAAGCTTTAAGCCGCGTTCGTAATTTACAATGGCTTTATTCAAAGTGTTCTGTTTGTAATAGCAGTTACCCAGGTTGTAATACACCTCCGCAGTTTTATAACCCCGACTTATTATTTTTTCATAATCAGCAGCCGCCTGCTCAAACTGCCCGGCTTTGTACAACTGCGAAGCCGTTTTATATAATTCAGCCGGTTGCTGCCCAAAAGCCACTGATGACAAACACAGCAACATACCAGCAAGAATAAAATTCAAGCCGGTTCTGCAAATATATTTTACTGTATTAATCATAACTATCATAAAAAATCAGCGTGCCCTGTATTAAAACATCAAGCCTTAATCTCATCCTCCAAATCAGCAATCAAATTCATCGCCGTATCGTAATTCTTTTTCATTTCCGTATGCTCATCACTCACCGGTGCATACAATGCCATTTCGCATGTGTTAATTAAGGCCTTCAACTTCGCAATCGTTTCGGGATTTACATTACGCGCCTGCAATTTTTCCTCCACATTATCTTTCGATAAACCTGCCATATCAATATTCAGCTTATCGCCCAAATAGCCCCAGGTAGCCCTCGATACTTCATCATAAAACGCCTTCTTGTCATTAGTCCTAAGATGTTTCTCAGCAACGCTCAATCTCTTCTTTGCCAGCTTGGTGGCTCTTCTTCTTTTGGTGCCCACAACGTCGGCGGCCATAGTTTCATTTCTTCTTCTTAAACCAATCAGCAAAAGGAAAAGCAACACGGGTGCACTATAAGCACTAACAAAACCCACTGAACCGAAAAACGGCCCATTGCTTTTTGTAAACACCGGTGAGGTCGTTTTAATATACCGTATATCCTGCCCCATCATCGAAATATCCTGTTTGCTTACTCCAGCCTGTGCACCGGTATTCATATTTTTTGATGGGGCGCCGGTAATTTTCAAAGCATATTCGGGTGAGTTGATGGTAACATATTTACCAGCCGTTGGGTCGAAGTATGAAAATACATGGCTATCAACTTTATACTCACCGGGTTGGCGCGGAATCAAAAGATAATCATATTGTTTACTACCGGTTAAGCCCGCTGCGCCATTGCTTACATTCTCTTTAGTCTTGGGGTCGTAAACCTCAAAAGCCTGGGGCATTTTTACTTTAGGTGCTTCTATCAGTTTCAGGTTACCGGTGCCAGATATTTTTACGGTATACGTAATAGGGTCGTCAGTTTTTCCTTCTTTGGTTGATATAGAAGTTTCAAAATTAAACTTACCTACGGCACCTGAAAAATCAGCTGGTTTACCATTTTCAGGCAGGGCTTTTACGCTTACCAAACCTCCGTCCGTTTTCAGGTCTAAAGGAACCTGCTGCACTCTGCCCCCGTTAAAAAAGTCATCAAAAAAATTCCGCGAACGCGAACGCACCTGTACCTGTGCAACAACTCCAACTTCTGCCGAAGGCACTTTTACACTCCCCGAGCGCTGCGGATATAAATTATACTTGAAAAGATCAACCTCCTTATACTGTTTGCCATTAAAGTTTACCACTGTTGGCTGGCGTTTAGGATCCATCTCAACTTCCTGGCTCCAGAAGCCTTCAAAAGCCGGTATCTTGTCCATTTTGCTAATGCTCAATCCAATATTGGGCGATATATAAAGTTTATACGTAGCAGTAAGCATTTCACCTTCATAAACCGAGCCCCGGTTTATTTCCAGTTTAAAGATTACGGCATCTTTTAATTGCTTGGCCAAATCCCCTTCCGTAACCTGCGGCTCCTGTTGCTGCTGTTGTTGTTGCTGGCCAAATGGGTCGAATGGATCGTATGCACGCTGTTGTTGCTGCTGTTGTGCAACAGCCTTGCCAACGGCAACGGTCAATTCGTTCGACTCCATATTTACCCCATTAACCGTAATACTGGCTTTACCTATTTTAAACGTACCCTCCTGTTTAGGCTTTAAAACATACGAATAGGTAACCGACTGCGTTACGTTCCCGTTTATCCATTGCATATTGGTTGAAGAACTGGGCCCACCCACCACCTGAAAATCCGGCATTGCACCCAGGCGCGGATTAGAGCCATTAGCGTTTTCAAGCGTAACATTTAACTGAAAAGCCTGGTTTACCGGCACCGAAGACGGAGCACTGATTGAAAACTTTACCTGCGCTATAACCTGGTTGCAAGACAAAGCAAGCACCACCAGGCATAGCATCAAATAGGATTTGACACCTGCAAAAAATGGATTTTGTTGGCTGCGGTTATTCATGGCACTACAAATTTCAACTATCAATTACGTTTAGTCAACTTATTAGTTGGCTGCTTAAATATTTTTAGCAAAAAGCCCTGCATTTAGCCCTGTTGATTTCTGACTTTTGAATTTAAATTCATAAATCAGCCATCATAAATCATAATTCCAATTACCAGTCTTTCTGCACTTTAACATTCACTGCCTTCACTTGTTTCTGCTGCACCTTCTGGTTTGTTTTTTGCTCTTCGTCCTGTATGGCCTGTAATAGTTTCTCAGCCTGCTCTTTGGTCATTTGGGGCTGGCCTCCTCCCTTTTTCTGGTCTTTATTTTGTCCCTGTTGGTCTTTGTCGCCCTTTTTATCTTCCGGAGAGTCAGGTTTTTTATTATCTCCCTGATCCTTCTTGTCATCCTTTTTATCCTTGTCTTTATCGTTTTTCTTATCCTTATTCTGCTTTTGTTGATTTTTTTGCTGAATCAGCATAGAGTTGGCATAAGCCAGGTTATATTTAGTGTCTTTATCAGTTGGATTTATTTTCAAAGATTCTTTATAGGCCTTTTGAGCATCTTCCCATTTTTTCTGCTCCAGGTAGGCATTGCCCAGGTTATGGTACGCCTGCGCCTTAACTTTAGGGTCAGGATTTGTTTGCGCCGATAGCTGGAATTGCTTTATAGCATCATCGTACCGTTTTTGTTTGTAAACAGCATCGCCCAGGTTAAAAGTCGCTTCAGGCATGTTGTTCTTTTTTTCAAGTGCCTTTTTATAATTGGCTTCTGCTTCGGTATAGTTATCTTTTTCGTATTGCTTATTACCATTGCGCGTAGCGGTCTTCTCCTCCGAGTGGAAAATGTTAGTCTGCGCAGTTACCGGTA
The DNA here is from genome assembly GCA_903889265.1 of uncultured Bacteroidota bacterium. GTDB lineage: Bacteria > Bacteroidota > Bacteroidia > Chitinophagales > LD1 > Bog-950. The sequence continues at coordinate 9,519 of CAISWS010000161.1, read as the reverse complement.
AGGTAACCACTAACAGCAGTAATGCCAAAAAGAAAATCAGCTTCATTTGCTTTTCCATTTCGCTTAAATTTTCCAGGTCAGTTTTCGTTCACTTAATATCCACTCTATCATAAGTAACACGGCGGCAATTATCAGGCACCACTGGTATTGTTCATCAAAATCGGTAAATGTCAGGTCCTCATAACTGCGACTGTTAATTCTGCCAAGTTCTTTAAAAATTGATGCAATCTCATCTTTTCCTGAACCCAATAAAAAGAATTTACCTCCTCCACGGGTGGCAATATCCTGCATCATCTGCTGGTTCATTTTCGATAATACTATTTTTCCATCCTGGTCGCGCTTAAAATCGGTTCCCGATGGAATAGGCCCGCCGTTTTCAGAGCCCACACCAATAGTAAATATCTTTACTCCATTTTTTACGGCCTCATCAACTGCTTCGTTCACTCCCCCCTCGTTATCCTCGCCGTCCGAAATAATGATAAGCGCTTTATGTGTCTTCTCCTCTTCCACAAAGCCCTTATTAGCCATATCAATAGCCTCCGCTATGTTAGTTCCTTGCGTTGGCACCATGCCCGGCGCCGCAGTTTTTAAATACATTTTAGCGGCACTATAATCCACCGTTAACGGCATTTGCCGGTATGCCCTGCCCGCAAACACAATCATCCCCAAACGGTCGTTTTGAAGCGAGTCGATAAAATTTGAAATGAAATTTTTTGCGCGGCCTAAACGGCTTGGCTTCACGTCCTCACTCATCATCGAGTTCGAAACGTCAAGTGCAATCATAACATCAATGCCCTGGCGCTTTACTTTCTCCTGTTTGGTTCCAATCTGTGGGCCCGCAAACCCGATTACAATAAATTCAAAAGCCAAAGCCAGTAAAATAAATTTGGCAAGCAGTTTATTAAAAGATGATTCAGGTATCAGCTTATCCAGCAATCCCGGCCGCGCAAACCGCTCCAGGTTACTCTCTCGCCAGTTATGGAAAACAGTAAACAATACCAGCGCCGGGGCCATGGCGCACAATAGCCACAGGTATTCTTTATGGGCAAATCTGAAAGCCGTTTCGTGCAACAATATAAATACACCCAGCACTGGCACTATAAGCACCAATAACCACAAATAATGTAAAATCGTTGACCTCGACATAATAACTGTTTGAACCCTTCCTTCTTTTTTTAGTTTTCTTATAAAATTATTTTAACCTCATTTTGACAATTCAACTATCTGCCTAAACCTGAACACTTGAACACCTAAGCACCTGCGCACCCCCTAAGGAATCGCCCTTACCACCAGGTAACGCAACAATATTTCAATTAACAAAAATATAGCCGCCATCAGCGCAAAGGCGTAAAATTTTTCCGTTTTGCGCTGATAGGCCGAAACCTCAATTTTCGTTTTTTCCAGTTTGTCTATCTGCTCGTAAATTCCTCTAAGTGCTTTATTATCCGTGGCGCGGAAATACTGGCCACCGGTTTTTTTTGCAATGTCCTTCAGCAGAGCCTCGTCAATTTCAACCTGTGCATAATCAAATATCAGTTTACCATCAGGGCCCATGGCAACCGGTGTCAGGGCTTTGCCATTGGTACCAATACCAATAGTATAAACCCTGATGCCAAACTGCGCTGCAATATCGCCCGCAGTTAACGGATCAATCATGCCGCGGTTATTTACACCATCGGTCATCAGTATAATCACTTTGCTTTTGGCATGGCCATCCTTTAAACGCTGCACACAGGTTGCCAATCCCATGCCAATAGCAGTGCCATCTTCAAGCAGGCCATTTTTAATGGCGGCCACCTGGTCTTTTAAAACTGCATGGTCAATGGTGATAGGGCATTGCGTAAAACTCTCCGCCGAAAATATAACCATCCCTATCCGGTCATGTGGCCTGCCATCAATAAAATCAATGGCTTCTTTTTTAGCAGCTTCAATACGGTTAGGGTTAAAATCTTTCGATTGCATAGAACCCGATACGTCTATGGCCATCATAATATCAATCCCTTCAGTAGTTACTTTTTCTTCGTCATACGAAGTCTGCGGACGGGCTATAGCAACCAGCAAAAGCGTAAGTGCTGCAATGCGAAGCAACGGCAGCAACTGTTTAATTTTCGCTTTTACCGGTACTCCGTACCCCGCAAAAGCCTTGGTAGACGATAATTTGAGCGACGGATAAGCCTTTTTAGAAAGAAAATACCACCACAAGCCCGCCCATACCAGTACCACAGGTATTAACCATAATACCCATTTGTATGCAAACGTAAGATGTGTCAGATTCTTAAACATATAAAACCACGCTTCTTTATCTCTTTAGTTAACTCTTCTTCTGCTCTTCTTCTTTCGGTTCAGTCAAATCAATAAACTTATATGCGCTTTCCATCGCTTTAATATTCGATTCCGGTGCCGGCAGCAACTTGGCAAATTTCACCAGGTCGGCAGCTCGCAGTATTTGCAGCAGGTTGTCTTTTGCCTTTTCCTTCATCTGGTAATTGTCAATTGCATTTTCAATTTCACCAGTGGTTGATTCAAGCGCCAGCCAGTTAAACCTGTATTCCAGGTAAAGGCGCAATATTTCAGTTAAGCGGCTGTAGTAAAGCTTAACCTGGTCTTTCTGCCATAGCTTATCGTCCTCAAGCTTCTTCAGCTCTTTACGTGCCCAGATATGTGCCGGGTCTTTAGGTATGGGCCTTGCATTGGAAGCACCCGGTTTTTCGCGGGTGTATCTTTCATAAAGAATAATTCCGCCAATTATCAGCAGCAACAGTAGTAAAGCGGCCAGCGCGTATAGTACAAACTCCTGCCATGCATAAGGCACTGCCAGCGGGCCTTTAATGGGCTTAATCGGGCGCATCGTATCAACCGGCACAGTATTTACATCTACTATTACAGTATTCGAAAACAAAGTGTCATAAGTACCGCTTGTGTTTTTGTAAGGGATAGCGATTGGCCCTGCATGAAATTGCCCTGAATCGAAAGCAGAAACAGTATATGTTTGAGAAAACGACTGAACAGTAGGCTCGTTAACTGTATCAATTTTTGAGGCCGAAATAAATTCCATATTACCAACACTGTCCTTAACCACCGGCATAGCAATTTTTAAACTGGCCGGGTGTTTAAGCGTTAGTTTTACGTTTAAGTGATCGCCGATAAGTATATGGGTTGAGTCGGCAGTGAGCGTGGCACTAACAGTTGTTTGGGCATTTAACACCTGCATGGTATCAAGCATAAACAGCAGCATAAACAGGCAAATATATCCGCACATCCGCACAGGGCCCCATTCCCCTGCATTCAGCACACGGCTACTTTTTGTATTTGTTTTACAGCTCATATCAATTACCACCGGTTATTATCTTTTTGTTTCCCTGCGCTTAAACATATTCATCAGCGCAATAATGTACGACTCATCAGTTCTGATAGATACCAGGTCGCTGCCACTTTTACCAAACAGGCTTTTTAATTGCGCCTGGTTTTCTTTAAACAGCCTTGCATAGTTATCGCGCAGTTTTTTATCCGAGGTATCCACCCAAATCTCCTGGCCGCTCTCGGTATCTACTATCCGGGTTAGCCCCATGTTGGGCAGTTCTGCCTCACGCTCATCATACACATGCAATCCAATCAGGTCGTGCCGCTTGCCAGCTATCTTTAAAGCATCATTAAAGCCCGAGTTCATAAAATCAGATATCAGGAAAGCAATACTCTTTTTCTTCACCACGTTATTAAAGTACTTCAGCACTTCGCCAATATTAGTGCCGGTGTTCTTGGGGTGAAAATCATATATCTCGGATATGATGCGCAGAATATGCGTTTTCCCTTTTTTAGGCGGAATAAACTTTTCAACCCGGTCGCTGAAAAACATAACCCCTACCTTGTCATTATTGGTAATAGCTGAAAACGCCAGCACCCCGCTTATTTCGGCAATAATGTGGTTTTTAAATTCATTCTGGGTTCCGAAAAAAGAAGACTGGCTAACGTCAATAATCAGCATCATGGTTTGCTCGCGTTCCTCTTCATAAACCTTCACAAAGGGTTTATCGTGGCGCGCAGTAACGTTCCAGTCAATAGCCCTGATATCATCCCCATATTGGTATTCACGAACCTCGCTGAAAGAAATCCCCCTGCCCTTAAAAGCAGAGTGATAGCTGCCCGAAAATATCTGGCTTGATAGTTTCCTGGTTTTAATAGCAATCCTCCTAAGTTTCTTTCTTTTCTCTTCCTGGGTTGTCATAATAATGGCGCCGTTATAGTATAGCGCATTTATTTAACTGAAATAAATTCCTGTTAGCAGGGTGTTTGCTCACTATGGAACTTCAACCGCGTTTAATATTTCGCTGATGATTTCTTCGGTGTTTACGTTTTCGGCCTCAGCTTCATAAGTTAAGCCAATACGGTGGCGCATAACATCAAAGCATATAGCCCGGATGTCCTCAGGTATTACATAACCCCTGCGCTTAATAAATGCATATGCCTTTGAAGCCAGCGCCAGGTTGATACTTGCACGCGGAGAAGCCCCGTAGTTAATAAACGGTTTAATCTTATCCAGCTTGTATTCACTTGGGTTACGGGTAGCAAAAACTATATCCAGTATGTAGCGCTCAATTTTTTCGTCCATATAAACATCACGCACAGTTTTGCGGGCATTTATAATTTCTTCCTGCTTTACAACCTGGTTAATAGTTTTACCGGCGTATTCAAGGTTCTGCCGTATAATCAATCTTTCTTCTTCCTTTTTTGGATAAGTAACCACCACCTTCAGCATAAAACGGTCAACCTGCGCTTCGGGCAGCGGATAGGTGCCTTCCTGCTCAATTGGGTTTTGGGTTGCAAGCACCAAAAATGGCTCTTCCAGTTTAAAGGTTTCGTCACCAATGGTTACCTGCTTCTCCTGCATGGCCTCCAGTAGTGCCGCCTGTACCTTTGCCGGCGCACGGTTAATTTCATCGGCCAAAATAAGGTTGGCAAAAATAGGGCCCTTTTTTACTATGAAATTGTTTTCCTTCTGATTATAAATCATAGTCCCGGTTAAGTCGGCGGGTAACAAATCAGGCGTAAACTGTATCCGCGAAAACTTGGCATGTATGGCCGATGCCAGCGATTTAATGGCAAGTGTTTTTGCCAGCCCCGGAACACCTTCAAGTAAAATGTGGCCGTTACTTAGTAATGCCAGCATTAACCTTTCAACCATGTACTTCTGGCCAATAATGGCCTTACCCAGTTCAAGGTTCAGTACATCTACAAATGCGCTTTCGCGGTTTATCCGCTCGTTCAGCGACGCAATGTCTACTGTTGTATTTCCTGAAATTATATCCATACGTTTTTTTTATTGGGCAACAAAAATAATCGCCCCGACAATTGTTAAAATCAAAAATTTGTTAAGCAAACATGCCTTTGAGTGCAGGTTAGTGAATAAAAGTCAAAAAAAAGGAGCGCTGGTGCGCTCCTTCACAACTATTATGATTTAACCCGTCATTAAACCTTTGTTCATAGGCAAAATAACAGCCGTGGTTCTTTTAAAATTTAAACGACAAACCAACTCCAAACTGCTCAAATATCTGCAGCTTGTTGTAAGTAAGTATAGGGGCACCGGTTTTATCTACGTCAGTTAATCCATCCGGGCCCTTGGCGCCGGTAGAATTATGGACTTTATCAACCGGTGTTACCGCATTATACTGGTAAACAAAACGCGTTGAAAGTGTTGCTGTCAAAAATTTATACAGCTTAAACACAAGGTCGTTATCCCAGGCTACAACCGGTATATGCTCCGTAGATGTTTTAATGGTGGTAGTACCCATTAAGCTATCGCTGCTGTTATAGTATGGCATGGTAGCGTTATAGTTGTTGTTATAGTATGAGACAAATACATTAAGGTGCGATTTCCAGTTAATGTTTTTCACTATGTCCTTCTGAAATAAAATGTCAATTTCTGCTCCAACCGCAGCACTATAGGTAGTTCCGGCATTAAGCCCAAAACGGGTCGGGTCAACACCATAATAATAGCTCGAATTACCGTCAGATTTCGCCGTATCCTTTAAAGCACCGCTTACAAAAGTCACCTTACCTTCAATGGGTGTAAAAAACATGGTGAAGTAATCTTTAGGCTTCCAGGTAAAGCCGGGGCCAAAGGTTAATACGGCCGGTGCTGCAAATTTTGAAACCACATATCTTTTGAACTGGCCATGCGCAGTATCTGTCTGGGAGTAATCGTACGTAGGTGAAAACTGGCTTAAAAAACCCACTTTACCCGAAAAGTACAAGTGGTCGGTAATGTCGTAACCAAGGTTGGTATTAAACTGCAGCACATCAATATTTTTCTGCAGGTTGCGCTGTGCCAGTGCCTGTTCGCGGATCAGCCCGTTAGCCACCATACCGTATTTCATATCCAGGTTGGTAACCCAGCTTACTTTTTTCTTTTTATACTGCACATAAAAGTTACCTGCAAACAACATGGATAGGTTATTTGAACCTCCCGGCGACCATTGATACAGCGCAGTTTGGCTAACATTGAAACCTAAAAAACCGCCAATTTTCCAGGTAGAGTCCCTGAAATACATACCATCGCCATTAAAGATAGCCATAGGGTCGCGCTTCTTTTTATGTACTGCAGTAGTATCACCTTGTGCAATGGCACAACCACCTAAAAAAAGAGTGGTAATTGTAAGTAGAAAAATTTTTCTCATGCTATTTATTTAAATAAAAAATATACTTTGTTCTAAAGTAAAAACCAATAAGTGGGGAGTGAATCCGAAATGCAATGGCCTGAAACGAGATATTACATTTTTCGAGGTGCAAGTATAAAAACTATGTTGTAAATGTTACAACATATACCCCATTTCCCGCCCAAAAGCCAAATTTTGTTTTTAAAGACACAGTTTTTTAATCCCCCATTCCAGGATTTTGCAGGTCCATTAAAAAATGTAAAAAATAAATTGCCTGATAACCAATCAATTGCAACGATTTTGAAAAATATACACTACTATGTCTTGCATAATACCATCCTATAACTATATCTTTGTATCGTCAACTAATCGGTATAGCACTTAATTAACCTTAAAAAAATAAAAGCCATGAAAAAGACAATCACCACCACCGCCCTGCTATCAGTTTTACTACTTATGAGCAGTTTTGCACTTAACACCGCCAACCACCGGCAAATTGCTAAAAGCGCAAAAGAAAGCGTTCGCCGCGAAATTATCAGAAGCATTACATGCCCTGATTTTATTGAAGGCGACAATCCGGCCAACCAGGTAAAAGCCGTTGTTGAAATTGATAATGATGGCAACATCAGCATCGATGACATTAACTCCGGAAATCCGCGCCTGATATCCTACGTTAAAGACCAGCTTCAGAATATGAAAGTTAAAAGCCTGGGCCAAACACAAAAGTTTGTGCTGGTTATCAATTTTAAAGCAGCTTAAAAATGTGTTAAGGTGCTCAGGTGTTAATGTGTAAATGTTAATACCTGTTTTTATCTGAACACTTGAATACTTGAACACTTTTTAAAACCAAAGAGTAACATGAACATAGAAAACACAAAAGCGCAGATGCGCAAAGGGGTGTTGGAGTTCTGCATTCTATCGGTACTGGCTGATGGGGAACATTACCCCACCGAGATTATCGAAAAAATGAAAGATGCCAAACTGTTAATTGTTGAAGGCACATTATACCCCCTGCTTACGCGCTTAAAGAACGATGGCCTGCTGGCCTACCGCTGGGAGGAGTCCACATCCGGGCCGCCACGTAAATATTTTACATTAACTGATGAAGGAAGAACATCTTTAAAAGAATTGATCGAAAGCTGGACTGAGTTGACCAATTCGGTAAACAACATTATACAACCAACTCAAAAACCCAACTAAACCATGAGAAAAACATTAAACATAAACCTGGGGGGGATGGCCTTCATTATAGATGAAAATGCCTTTGAACTTCTGCATAATTACCTGGAAGCGCTAAAGCGTAAGTTTAACAACGAAGCTGAGCGCACAGAAATTATAAACGACATTGAATCGCGCATAGCCGAAATGCTGAACCAGCGCCTGGAAAACCGCAAAGAAGTAATCGGCCTGGAAGATGTTCAGTTTGTAACCGATGCCATGGGTAAGCCCGAAGACATAGCTGGCGAAGAACCTGTTGAAAATGGCAACACCACCGGTCAGAATACCACTTCGGCAAGCACCACCTCCGCAACAGCAACTGCTCCGGTTAAAAAGAGATTATTCCGTGACCCGGATGATGCCAAAATAGGTGGAGTAATATCAGGCCTTTGCCATTACTTTGGCATAGCCGACCCCACCTGGATGCGTATTGCAGCCCTGGTCTTTATCTACTTTACTGCAGGTACCATTATAATGATTTATATCCTGTTGCTGGTTATTGTTCCTAAAGCCCAAACAGCTGCTGAAAAACTGCAAATGAAAGGCGAACCCATTAACATCAACACCATCGAAAAGGAAATAAAAGACGCCGCAAACAAAGCCGGCGAGTCGGTAAACCAGTTTGTAAACGACCAGAATATTTTTGAGCGTTTATGGGATGCCACCAAATCCATCCTCCGGGTGTTTTTAAAAGTGTTTGCCATATTCGACTTATTTATTGCAACCATTTTCTTAATAGCTGTATCTGCATGTTTCTTTGTGTTTTATGTTTTGGGCTCAACACCCTATAACGAGGCCTCACACATGCTGGTAGAATCCGGCTCAGTTATCCGGTTTTTCAGTATTGGTTTTCTTTTGTTTTTGGGCGCTCCGCTTATTGCGCTTATTTACCTGGGCCTGAAAGTGTTGCTGGGTCAACGTTCAAGAGTGCGCTGGTTAAAGTCGGTGCTTTTTATTGCATGGCTGGCAGGGCTTGTGTTTTTACTTGGTTCAGGCTACAAAGTGTTTACAAACTTCCGGACCACCGGTACTAAAAAGCAGGACCTGGTTTTAATGCAGCCGGTCCGCGGAACTTTATTTGCCCAGTTAACCGATTCAACCGGCCGAAAACTCAATAAAGACGAAGAAGATGATATTAACTACGGCTTAAATGTAAATGAGCAGGGGCAGCTTATAGTTAACGGGGTAGATTTTAACGATATAAACCTGATTGGTTTAGGTAAACCCTCACTACAGTTAATGGCCTCAGAAAACGACTCCTTTTATATTCAGGAAGTAATTAACGCCCAAGGCAGAGACAAAAACGAAGCAGTAAAGAATGCCGAAATGGTTATTTACTCCTTCGGCCAGTCAGACACAGTACTGAACCTTACTTCAGATATATATATCAGAAAAACGGACAAATACCGTGGTCAGAATATGAAGATTAGGATTGCCATACCACAGGGCAAAAAGATACGCTTTGGCGATAACATAGATTTGTGGAGGGCAAGTGTAAAAGGCGATGGCAACTACGACGATACCTACTTTGCCAACACCACCTGGACCGTTATTGACGGCAAAGTAAAATGCATTGAAGGCGAAAACCATATCAACGCCAATGATGAAATGAAAAAAGATGAAGAAAGCGAAAAAGTAAAAGCACCTGCGG
>CAISWS010000160.1 GCA_903889265.1 uncultured Bacteroidota bacterium | reverse complement strand
GTGACCAATGACAACAATCCTTATAACAATACACTTAAATATTGCGGTAGTATACAAAATGCTTTCGACCCCAACGAAAAAGAAGTATACCCCACTACCATAGATTCAGTCGGCCAATGGTTAACCTACACTATCCGCTTTCAAAACACCGGCACCGCGCCAGCAGTAAATATTCGCGTAACCGATACATTAGATAATAATTTAGATGCCTCCACATTTCAACTGCTTGCTTACAGCGCTAAAAACTTAACCCAGCTTTTTGGCAATGATGTTGTTTTCAATTTCCCCAACATCAACCTCCCTGACAGCGCCTCCAGCGATAGCGCTAGCCGCGGGTTTGTGCAGTACCGGGTAAAAACCAAAAACACAATTACACCAGGCCAAACGGTCAGCAACACCGCTAACATTTATTTCGACCTTAATCCTGCGGTAGTTACTAATACGGTTGTTGATTCGGTTGAAATTCCATGTTCTGTTACCTATGATACTTTAACGGTGCATACCTGCGGGTTTACCTATTACAATTTTAATGGGCACATATATCAGTCGCCCGGTTCACACAACGATACGTTAACAAATAGCACAGGCTGCGATAGCATTGCAACACTGAATCTGATTGCCGATTTATATCCATACAGTGTTAGTCTCCAGGAAACCATTTGCACCGGAGATACTATTTACGTCGGGCCATATGCTCACACGCAGGTAGGCAATTATCAGGACACGCTTACCAGCGCAGGTGGTTGCGATAGTATAGTAAATCTGTCTCTTACACTTTTGCCAAGACCTTTTGCTTCCTTTATATCCACTTTACCGCATTATTGCATAGGTGACACCGATAACCTGATATTTACGGCTGGCAACAGCCCCTTTACCATATTTAATTGGAATTTTGATGGCGGCACAGCCGTTCCGGGTTTAGGCATAGGGCCTCAGAAAATTAGTTGGGATACTGCTGGTTTAAAAACCGTTATATTAAGTACTACGGAGGGTGGATGCACTTCGTTGCCTGATACAGTTTACATAACCGTATATGCCGCGCCAACCGCAAATTTTACTGCGACGTCACCTGTGTGCACCGGAGAAAACAGTACCATTACTTTTACGGCAACCATTGATACCGGCATAAGCTATTATTGGGACTTTGACAATGGGAATATAGTATCTGGTAATGCTCAAGGGCCTTATCAGGTTAACTGGCCATCAGGGGGCACCCAAACAATAACACTTTCGGTTGCTCAAAATTCATGCATGAGCAATGTGGCTTCGGTACCTGTAACTGTAAACCCGATTCCTTCTTCAGCCTTTACTGCAACGTCACCAATATGCGATGGAGAAACGGCAACAATAACTTATTCAGGAACAACCAGTGATTCAGCATCCTTTAACTGGAATTTTGATGGCGCCATTCTATCCACCGGCACCGGAGCCGGGCCTTACCAGGTAAATTGGTATCAGCCGGGCACTTATTCCTTAACCCTTTATGTAACAGATCGTGGCTGTACTTCTCCATCCAACACCAACGATGTAATTATTAATCCTTTGCCTCCTTCAAACGCCGGCAACAACATCGACTATTGCAGTGGTGACAGTGCGATAATAGGAGCTTCAGCCACCCAAGGTTACACCTACTTATGGTATCCAACTATCGGCCTCAGCAATTCAACAATTTCTAATCCAACAGTTAGATTGACTACATCTAATAGCATAATTACCCAAACATATACTGTAATAACCAGCAACTTCGGCTGCGAAAGTAATGCTGCCGTTTCAGTCACAGTAAATCCTGTACCAGTGCCCGGTATTTTAATTCCCGCACCCGAATGTATACAGGGAAACAGCTTCAACTTTAGGGCACAGGGCACTTTTTTGGCACAGGCATCGTTTGACTGGAATTTCGGCATCGCTGCTTCGCCAGCCACCTCAACCCTGAGCAATCCTACCGTAACCTATGATAGCGCCGGTACCATGCCGGTTACCTTAACCATTATCCAATCATCTACCAATTGTACAAGCACAGTAACAGCATCAGTAACTGTTGAAGCTTGCCTCGGTATTAACGAAATAACCGCCAACAACACCATAACCATCTACCCCAATCCCACCACCGACCAACTATTCATCAAAACCGAAAATATACACCCCCAAACCACCACCATATACGACGTAAATGGCCGCATTATTTACACCATGCCCTTTAAACCGGAAGTGGATGTAAAAACCCTAAGCGCAGGTGTGTATTTTATTGAAGTAACAAGTAATGGGGAGGTGGCGAGGAAGAGGTTCGTCAAAATGTGATAATTCGACAATTAGCCAATGTGATAATGGAATGCAATTAATCCAAATCGTTCTCCATCTCTATCGTATGCTTGCGAAGCTTGCTTTCGATGGACAAGGAGATGCCGACAGGCAGAGGATGAGGCCGGCTGTTAAACCGAAAACTACAGACCGAAAACTCTAAACCGCCCGCTGTATTCCTTTTTCCAAAGTAATAGAATGATTGGCACAACTATAAATACGCGCCGGGTAACGGTCAATAAGTTGGTAATTATGGGTAGCCATTAAAACCGAAGTATTATGCTCGCGGTTAATGCGTATCAGCAGTTTAAGAATATCATCCGATGTTTCAGGGTCCAGGTTACCGGTAGGCTCATCTGCCAAAAACAGGATAGGATTATTAAGTAACGCGCGGGCAATCACCAACCGCTGCTGCTCACCACCCGATAAACGGAAAGGCATCTTATCTCCCATTCCCGGTAACGCCACTTCAGTCAACACCTCGTCTATTCTTTCCTCCCTTTTTTTCTTCACTTTCCAGCCGGTAGCTTTCAAAACAAAGTCTAAGTTATCATGTACGTTACGGTCATTCAATAACTGAAAATCCTGTAGCACAATACCCAACTTACGGCGCAATTGCGGCATATCGCTGCGGCGTAATTTCTTCAGGTCGTAACCGCATATTTTAGCGTCACCTTCCTTTATAGCCACTTCGCCATAAATGGTTTTCATCAAACTACTTTTACCGGTGCCTGTTTTACCTATCAGGTAAATAAACTCTCCCTCGCCAATATCAATACTAACGTCACTAAGCACCAGGTCTTTACCCTGGTAAATATTTACGTGGCTGTAACTAAGTACATTTTCTTCCATACCCTCAAAAGTAGTTAGAATTGGCTTTCCGGATTCAACAAATGAACACGGTAAAGTATAAGTTGTCGCAATAAGGGCCTCTCCCCACCGGCAGTTTGCATTCTCCTTCTCTTTTTTTCAAAGAGAGGGATGTCCAAAGGACAGGGTGAGTTTGTATTAGCCTTTACTACACTACTTTAAGGTGCTTAAACCTGAAAAACAATAACGAAGCCCCCAAAATAGAAACCCAGTAAACCCACTCCGAAGTCCATATCCAGAAAGTGTTTACAAAAGGCATCTTAAACATAATAGAGAAGTAGATAATATAAATAGCTACCACTCCTACCTGTATACCCAGGGCAATATAAATATCACCCACGCTGATAACCCCGTTGTAAATGATATTTGTAAACGACATAAGTATAAAAACCACAAATATTACGGGCAACATCTTGGTTGCCATGGGTATCAGGGAATAATCTTCCTTACTTGTAAAAACCCCGATACAGAAATGCGGAAAAACATAAATAATCAGGCATGAAAGCACGGCAAACCCAAGGCTTACAACACTGATTCGTTTAATGGCGGTCCTAACCCCGTCAAAATCCCCCTGGCCAACCAGGTTACTGATAATAGTATTGGCCGTAGACCCCAACGACCACGAGGGAATAGTGAAAAACAATATCAGCTGGCGGAATATAGAAGATATGGCCAGTGCATCAGCCCCCAAAACAGTTTCAATACGCGCAAATAAAACCAGCCACGCACCCACCGCAGCCAGCGACTGCAGCATTAGCGGCACTGCAATGTTGCTCATCTGCTTCAACAACTGAAGGTCAAACTTTTTAAACCTGAAAAGGAAAAACTCATGAAATCTCCCCTTATAAAAAGTTCCGCCCAACAGTACCAGCACAGCCAGCGTCTCGGAAATACTTGAAGCCAGTCCCGAACCGCCAATACCAAAAGTTGGCAAACCAAATTTGCCATATACCAATCCGTAATTCAGAAAAATATTGAAGAAAGTCATTACCGCAACCGATAATGCCAGTATGGTTGTTTTGCCAATGCCTGAATAAAAAGCGATAAAAACAAAACTTAAAAAACTGGGTATTAAACCATAAATCCGGTAGTCTAAAAACACCTCGCATTTTTCAATAATCCGCTGGTCGGTAAGCATAAACCCAAGTATCTCGTGCGAGAATATCTTAATCAGTGCAAAAAACACAACTGCAAAGGCCAGCATGGAAACCATGGTGGTATCTAAAATATTCCCAACCTCGTGCTTGTTCAACTCACCCATTCGCCGGGCAATCAGTATTTGCGTGCCACGCGTAAAGCTAAAGCCCATCATAAACAGCACCGAGTAAAAGATACTGGCAAATCCAATGGCATCCAGTTCAACCTTGCCAAGGTTGCCCACAAAAATAGTATCAAACACACCGTTGCTGGTCCAGGCTGTATTGCCTATAATTAGCGGAAGCGAAATAGCAAGAATTTCTTTATATGTAGCTTTTAACTGGGCCAAAACTTGTAATTAGAAAAATGAAAAAACACTGTCACTCAAAACACCCATCAATATTACCGCACAATTTAAGCTAAGAACATGATTATCGTCATTATTATAACATCAAACAACAGCCATTGTTGCACTTCCTTTGGCAACCGTAACTTCAGTGCCATCTTCTTTCAGGTAGTAAAGCTCACCTTCGCAAAAATGAAAACGCTTACCTGGTTTAACAACGCCCCCACGGGTAAAAAATTTCGTGGCCGTTCCGGGATTTAAGTACGATATGTGGGCATTAACTGTAAATACCTGCTGGCCTTCTTCAACCATGCTATAACTGGCAAACCCCTGCACCATATCAAGTATGGCAGAGGTAACACCACCATGTAGCCATCCGTTTTGCTGCTCCAGCATTTCCTTAAAATCAATTTCACCTTCCAGGTAACCGGGTTCAATGCTGGTAAACTTCAGGCCAATGGCGCTTATAAATTTGTTCCGCGATATTTTAAGTTGCACATATTCCCTGAATGCAGGATTGCGCGCTTCCATTTTTTTCATACCTTTCAAACATAACAAAGTTATTGATAAAGAACCGCACTTCAGGATTTCCTGCAAATCACTAACAACTAACTGATAACAAACTTAACTTAGCCCCATGTTATCCGCTCAGATTAAAAATGCATTTGTAAGCATTGGCGAAGTGAACTCCACGCTGTTACCGGGGTCTCTGGTGCTAAAATTAGTCGTCAACAATCAGTACGTCCGCTATTTTGTTCAATCAACATCCCACAACCAAATCATATTTTTTGGTGAATACACCCTGCACCATATTGCCAATGTAGAAGAACTTTGCCAGAGGCTGGAGAAAATCTTTGAAAAAGACGACATTCTGCAACTGGCATTCGCAAAAACATTTATCGGGCTTGACGGGGCTTATACCCTGCTACCCGATGCCTTTACCTTTCCGGCAAAAGAATCAAACAACACTTTCAATCAGCACATAGCCCGGTTAGGGTTAAATATGGCCTATGAAATTGACGAAACCCTGGCCGGCAAACTAAAAGAGTTGTTCAATAATCAAACCATCGTTCATATCAATTCATCGCTGCTTAACAGCCTGCCCGATTTTATTGAGCAGGGCCAGCAAAAGGTTTTTGTAAATATTGAGCAAAACCATTTTGATGTGCTGACATTTAATGAAACCGGCAACCTGCAGATAATGAACCGCTACGGTTTTAAAACACAAACCGATTTCATTTACTTTTTGTTGCTCTGCTGCGATCAGTTGAATATTGACCGCGAAAAAGCAGAATTGGTATTAAGCGGCGAAGTAGATATAGAGTCAAAGATATACGACGTTTGTTACCGCTACTTCCGTTTTATAAGTTTTATACGCACCCCTGAGAATCTTCATTTTTCAAGGGCCTTTGATATTTTCCCTAAACATCTTCACTTTAATCTTTATAACCTGGGCGCATGAGAATTATAGGAGGCAAACTAAAGGCAATCCGCTTTCAGCCGCCGCAAAACATACCCACCCGGCCTACAACCGATTTTGCAAAAGAAGGCCTGTTCAATATTATCAACCACAATTTTAATTTCGATAATATTAAAGTGCTCGACCTATTCGGTGGCACCGGCAGCATATCATACGAGTTCGCCTCGCGCGGTTGCACCGATATTACCACTATCGAAATTTTTCCTCGTTGCGCAGCATTCATCAAAAAAACGGCGGAGGAGTTAAAACTAACCGGGCTGAAGGTTTATCAGCGCGATGTGTTTGATTTTATACAAAACAGCCACCAGCAATACGATGTAATATTTGCAGGGCCGCCATATCCACTCGAAAACCTGGATACCATACCGGACCTTATATTCCACTATAAATTGGTAGAAGGCGAGGGCTGGTTTATATTGGAACATAATCCCGACCATAATTTCGAAAAGCATCCGCACTTTTACCGAAGCAAAAATTACGGAACTACCATCTTTTCTATATTTGTGAACGAAGTGCCGAAAGACACCGTTAAAGGGGAAGAAGAAAGTAATACTGATACTAACTGATATAAAACAGCGCCAATGGCAACAACAAAAAACACCCCCGTAGTATTCCACAAAAAAATTGCGGTATTCCCCGGCTCGTTCGACCCTATTACTACCGGCCATGCTGATATTGTAAAACGTGCACTGCCCCTTTTTGATGAAATTATAATTGCAATTGGTACTAACTCGCAAAAAAACGCCCTCTTCCCGCTTGAGCAAAGAATAAAATGGATTGAACTGGTTTTTAAAGACGAAAAGAAAATTAAGGTTGATAGCTACGAAGGCCTAACCGTTAATTTCTGCGAGAAGAAAAAAGCAAATTATCTGCTGCGGGGCATCCGGAGCTCAGCCGATTTTGAATACGAAAAAACGATAGCCCACCTGAATCATGATATGCTTCCGCAGCTTGAAACCATCCTGATTCTTGCGCGGCCCGAGCTGTCTTCCATATCCTCAACTATAGTGCGCGAAATTATAAGAGGTAAGGGTAAAGTAGGTAAATTTGTGCCTAAAGTAATTGCTAAAGATTTTAAATAAATGCGCACTGGCTTTTTAATCCTTTTTTGGTTTGTAATCACTGAATGCAGTGCAGGGGGTATTGATACCTCGTTTACCCGGCCCGCCAGTAACAGGTATTACAGCGCTCAACAAATTAAAGAGCTTAAACATGGTGCATTGATTGTGCGGTTAAAAACTAACGACAAGTCTGTGGAAGCCTACCGGAATGCCGGGCAAAATGCCCTTGCCGATAAAATTGTAGCTGAAAGAAACGAGCTGAACCTAAAAATTGCTCAGGCATTTACTTACTATTTCACCTTTTGCAAAGTGTATTTTATTTATGCAAAAAACAGCGAAGCCCTTCAAAAAAAACAACCCGGTATTTTTTTAAACGATAAACTTGAGCCCGATACATCCATCAAATTAAAAGAAAGCTATTATCTAACGGCAGAATACGGCTCGTTTACCACAAATGAGCGGGTGGATGAATATCATTACTCAGGGGTTAACAGAACTCAGCCTTCAACATCTACGGCAGGTTCAAGCGCCCTGGTAATTATGGATAGTACGTTTAACCAGTTGCAGGAGCCCTTCCCTTTTGTTTCGCCAGTATACCTGGGTGCTTTTATTAAAGCAGCTGAACAACTGGACCGCCAGCTGAATAAATTTTATACCAACATCGACCTCAAAGAATATTGGCAGAATGCTAACCTGCAAGATAAACACAACAAAACCCCTCATCAAGCTGGCGGGCCTTCTTCCGGTAAATGAAAGACGCATTAAAAAATAGTATAGAGTTAATAGATACGGGCCTTAGCCCATACCAGGAAGTGTTTGCAATGCAGGAAAGGCTATTTCTTCAGAACGTTGCCGACAAAGAAAATGGCAACCCCACCAAAAACTACATAATACTTTGCCAACATCCGCCTGTGTTTACTTTAGGGAAAAGCGGAAAGCGCGAAAACATACTGGTAAGCGACGTTGACCTGCATGCCGAGTTTTACCACGTTAACCGCGGTGGTGATGTTACCTTCCACGGCCCCGGACAGCTGGTGGTTTACCCGATACTTGATTTGGATAACATGCACATGGGCCTGGCCCAATATATTAGGAACATTGAAGAGGTAATTATAAACTCACTCCTACCCTATCATTTAAAAGGCGAACGCATCGAAAATGCCGCCGGCATCTGGCTCCGTAATAATAACGGTACTCCCCACGACCGTAAAATAGGCGCTATAGGCGTAAAGGCCAGCCGTAATGTTACCATGCACGGCCTCGCCTTTAACGTAAACACCAACCTCTCCTATTTCGATAAAATTGTGCCCTGTGGCCTGGAGGGCAAAGGGGTTACTTCCCTGCAAAAAGAACTCAATCACCAGGTTAGTCTTAACGAATACAAACTCCATTTTTTGCAAAGCTTTAAACAAGTATTTAGCTGCGAAGTAATCCCATCAGCCGAAACGCCAATTCTTTAATTATTTTTTGCCCCTCTGCCCGGTTTCAGCTGTCGCGGGGCTTTGCCGGGTTATTGATATAGCATAACATTATCCTGAGAGATTACTTTATTTCATTGTAGGTGCCAATACGGATAAAATAAAATTAGCCTTAACTAAATAATTAAATTAGGCATACCTAATTTAATTATTTAGTTTTGTGTCATAACTATTAAAACCAAATTTTATGAACTACTATTTAAGATACATACTACCTGCCTACTGCACACTTTATTTCCTTTTCCTCATCGTAATCCGTGCCTGGTCGGTGCAAAAGCAAATTGGCAAAAACCCGGTCCTGCTAACCTCTTCTGATGACCTGCATGGGCTGATAAGTAAATATTTTGGCCTGTGGATGGCTTTGCTATGCGTATATACCGTAGTATATGCTGTGTTTCCCATGGGCTACCGGTATTTTCTGCCAATGGATTTTCTCGATAGCAATGTTGTTAAATTCGCTGGCCTTGCAATACTCGCCGTCTCATTGGTTGGCACCTATATGGCGCAAGGGGACATGAAAAAATCATGGAGAGTAGGCATTGATGAACAGCAAAAAACAGAATTGGTTACAACAGGCATATTCAGCTATACGCGCAACCCAATTTATGCAGGCATGCTTGCCTCTATCATTGGTCTTTTCCTGGTAACACCTAATGCTTTTACTTTAATACTGGCTGTTGTAGGTTACCTTTTAATACAAGTGCAGGTAAGAGTTGAGGAGGAATTTTTGCTTAAAATGCATGGAGGGCTTTATGCGGACTATAAGGCATCGGTAAGAAGGTTTATTTAACCATACAAAATAAAACCAGCAGATAAGTTTGGATTTTTGATTTACTTTATCGTATATTTACGATAAAGGATAAAGCTAATGGCCCAAAACAAAAAACACGAATTTGCAGCAGATGAAGTTGTACTAGCCGATATCGCCAAAGCGCTAAGCCACCCGGCACGTATAGCCATTTTAAAAGAAATTGCAAAACACGATACCTGCATTTGCGGCGAAATTGTAGAGGTGCTTCCGCTGGCCCAATCAACCGTTTCGCAACATTTAAAGGAGTTGCTAGGTGCAGGTGTACTGAGCGGCTCTATTGATGGCACCAAATCCTGTTATTGCATCAACTGGAAAGTCTTCGGAAAATTCGAAAAGACCTTTGCCGAGTTTTTCAGTCATGCCAAAAGTTTCGAAACCAAGCGCAACTGCTGCTAAATATTTTCATTAACACATAAACATTTTTTATGGAAATCTCAGAAAACCTAAAACAAACCGTAAAGCAGAAATACACCGAAATTGCTTTACAGGATAAACAAACCAACCAAAGCAGTTGCTGCGGCGCAGGCGGCTGCTCAACCGAAGTTTATAATATTATGACCGATGACTACACTAAAACATCAGGCTATAATGCCGAAGCCGACCTTGGCCTGGGTTGCGGACTACCCACTCAATTCGCAAAAATTAAAAAAGGTGATGTGGTAATTGACCTTGGCAGCGGCGCTGGTAACGATTGCTTCATTGCCCGCCATGAAACAGGCGAAACCGGCAAGGTGATCGGC
This sequence comes from uncultured Bacteroidota bacterium, assembly GCA_903889265.1. Classification (GTDB taxonomy): domain Bacteria; phylum Bacteroidota; class Bacteroidia; order Chitinophagales; family LD1; genus Bog-950. The sequence continues at coordinate 10,590 of CAISWS010000160.1, read as the reverse complement.
ATTGATTTTACGGAAGCGATGATTGAAAAAGCCAGGGCTAATTCCGAAAAACTCAACTTGCATAACGTGGAGTTCAGATTAGGGGATATTGAAAAAATACCTGTAGGTGCCAACATAGCCGATGTGATTGTAAGCAACTGCGTTTTAAACCTGGTCCCGGACAAAGAAAAAGCGTTCGGTGAAATTTTCCGGGTATTAAAGCCGGGCGCACACTTTAGCATTAGTGATGTGGTACTAGTTGGTAACCTTCCTGAAGAACTGACCAAAAGTGCTGAAATGTATGCTGGCTGCGTAGCAGGTGCCTTGCAAAGGGAAAAATATATGCAGATAATTACCGCCGCAGGGTTTAAAAACGTCAGCATTCAAAAAGAAAAACCAATAATTATACCCGATGATATTTTGCTTAGTTTTCTAACCGCCACCACAATCACTGAGTACCGGAACAAAGGTTACGGTATTTTTAGCATAACAGTGTACGCCGAAAAACCAGTAGAACAAAAATCATGTTGCGGACCAGATTGTTGTAATTAATATGAAAAAAAACATCCTCTTTGTCTGTATAGAAAACAGCAACCGAAGCCAGATGGCCCAGGCCTTCGCTAAAATCCATGGCAAAGATGCCGTTAATGCCTATAGTTCAGGCTCCGCACCTTCGGGCAAAATAAACCCCAAAGCCATTGCCGCCATGGGCGAGTTGGGATATGATTTAACCACGCATCAGTCAAAAGCATTAACGGACCTACCTGATATTATTTTTGACTATGTAATAACCATGGGTTGTGGCGATGCCTGCCCATTTGTTAAAGCACATAACCGCGAAGACTGGAGCATACCCGACCCCCGCAATATGGAAGAGGCAGAGTTTAGGAATATTCGTAACATGATAGAGGAAAAAGTAATCAGTTTATTGCACAAAGCAGGCGGATGAACTGATTTCTGACAAATCGTTCTTTTGTGTTATGCAACCTTTTTTTGTAAAGCCCTGTCTTTAGCACATCTGCTATTTTCAACATAAAGGCATAGAGAAACAGGAACACACTACTTATCCGTAATAATACATTTTAAAACAAACACAGCTATTCTGGTATCAGCAGCGACATTGCCATGCCCGCAGTTTAATACCGATTTTTATAGGGAAACTAGCCGGTGGTTGGTACCATAAGTACCGGCCCCGGTGTCCTTTTTAATTGCATTTACAGGTTATTCGGATTAAATTGCGTATTACTGTTTCACCACTTTCACCAACTGCTGTGTGCTACCAGCCTGCAGGCTTACAATATAAACTCCGGGTTCCCATGCTGAGGTATTTATACTGGTGGCGGCTGAAGCCGTATTAAGGTTTACTTTTTCGGAAGCAACCATTTGCCCGTTTACATTATAAACAGATATAGTGTAATTATCGCTTTGCGCATTATCAAACTGCAGGTTCAACACCTCATTTACCGGGTTAGGGTAAACTGTAAACCCGTTGTTCACTGATACCGTTGCAATTCCATTGGGATGAACCACCGCGGTATCTTCAACGATATACATAGCATGATTTACATTCCAAAGGTCACCTGCATCTGCACGGGTGTCTCCGTTTACTGCATTTAGCGCTACCCAGAAAGATACCGTGTCCATCCCTGTCGCTGGTGCCGTCCATGGTATTATTTTTTGGTAAGTAGTGCCTGTAGTGCCCGTACCGGTAGTAGGCGCTGTAGTGTTACTTTGCTCAATAATATTCAGCACAAAATTGCCCGACTGTGGTGCAGCAAACTGCGACGTAGCCGGGGGCGTTCCCCACGTTCCGGCATTGGTTGGGGTAACCTGCGCAGTAGCTCCGCTGATACAGCTGATCTGGTAACCAAATCCCGGCAGAGAAGTACTACCCGTATTAGTTCCTGTAATTTTTACCGTATAACTCTTACCGGCAACAAATTTTGTAACAGGTATTCCGGCAGAATCCAGTTCAATGTCAATGGTTATAGCAGCCGTAGCTGCACTCGCATGGCATCCACCACCTGAACTGCACCCCGCAGGATTCTGTAATCCTGTTTCAGCACCAGTACAATCCCAACCGTGCGATAAAGCCGGACCTGAGTGGTAACTGCATAAAACTAAAGATATTGCAACCGCAACAAATGGGATTAATACAAACTGTTTACGCATAGTTTTTGTTTTTCGAGACGCAAGAATAAGCATTTCGGTTAATCATGGTTAGTGGTTATTGGAGATAGTTAGTTTGGGTAAATAAGATGGGCGTAACGATTATATAATATAGCCCTTAAACCCTTAATGTTGCAATTTGTCCTGTGCCGGTAAATCATCGGGCGTTAATTCTGGTCCTCAGAATCAAACCTTCCCACTTCCAGAATCCCATCCAGGGCAGTTAAGCGGGAGCTCAGGTCCTCAAGTTCGGCAGTATCATGCACGTATACCATAATCTTCCCCTCAAATACCCCGTCGGAGCTATCAAAGGAGATTGAACGCATATTCAGGTTCATTTGCCCGGTAATAATGTTTGTTATTTTATTTACCAAACCAACATCATCGATACCGGTAAGTTTAATACCGGTAAGGAATGCAATTTCGTGCTGCTTGGTCCAGCGGGTTTTAATAACGCGGTAGGCATATTTGCTCATTAACTGCACCGCATTCGGGCAATTAGTACGGTGTATTTTTATACCATCGTTAATAGTTAAAAAACCAAATACGTCATCGCCGGGTATAGGGTTACAACAGGGTGCAAACTTATAATCAATCTTATCAGCACCATCGCCCATTATAAGCAATTCCGCATTCTTTTGCAGCGTTTGCTTAACAGCCTCGTCCATGCTGTTTTTGCTTACTTCGGTTATTAAGTTCGCAGGCTTTGGTAGCTTTATTTTTCCGCCAACAACGTCAAACTTGTTCAGTTCAGAAAGGTCAGTTTTTTTGTTGATGATGCTGAAATACAGCTCAAGCGGCGAATCGAGTTTAAAATAGTTGCACAGCAATAGCATGTTAGCCTCTGTATCATCAATTCTAAGCGCCTTCATTTTACGCTCCAGGGATTCTTTTCCCTCTACCGCAACCCTTTTTTTCTCTTCTTTTAAAGATTGCTTAATTACCGAACGGGCCTTGGCAGTAACAACATACGTAAGCCAATCCTCATTAGGTTGTTGTTTGTTGGAGGTTAGAATTTCAACTTGGTCACCATTGCGCAAAACATGGCTTAGTGGCACAAGCTTATTATTCACCTTAGCGCCAATGCATTTTTTACCTACACCGCTATGTATATCAAAAGCAAAATCCAGCGCCGTAGCACCTTTGCGCAAACGCTTCAGGTCGCCTTTCGGGGTAAACACAAATATTTCCTCACTGAAAAGTTCATATTTAAAATCATTAACCACCTCCAGCGCAGTAGTATCAGTATTGCTTAATACGTTACGTATTTTACCCAGCCATTCATCCAACACGCCGTCTGCGCTGCCCTCTTTATATTTCCAATGTGCGGCGAAGCCTTTTTCAGCTATTTCGTTCATCCGTTCGGTACGTATCTGTATTTCAACCCATTTACCTGAGTTGCTCATAACCGTGGTGTGCAGTGCTTCGTACCCGTTGGTCTTGGGGTTGCTCAGCCAGTCGCGCAACCGGTCAGGATTTGGATGGTAAATATCTGTAATTGACGAGTAAACGCCCCAACAGTCAATCTTCTCTTTATCAGGCGGGGATTTAAGGATAATCCGGATAGCAAATAAGTCGTATATCTCTTCAAAAGGAACTCCTTTGTTTTTTACTTTGTTGTAAATAGAAAATATAGACTTGGGCCTTCCATAAATATCAAAATTAAAATCTCGTTTTTCCAGTTCCAGCTTTAATGGTTGAATGAAGTCGGAAATAAATTTGGTCCGTTCACGCTTGGTTTCGTTCAGTTTGCGGGCAATATCTTTATAAAGGTCTGGCTCTGTAAATTTGAGCGACAAATCCTCCATTTCCGTTTTAATGGCATACAAACCCATACGGTGCGCCAAAGGGGCATACAGGTATAACGTCTCGCTGGCTATTTTTAACTGCTTTTCGCGTTTCAGCGAGTCCAACGTACGCATATTATGCAAGCGGTCGGCCAGCTTGATCAGAATAACACGGATATCATCATTCAGCGTTAAAAGCAGCTTTCTGAAATTCTCAGCTTGTATAGATGAGTTGAGGTCGAAAATGCCCGCAATTTTGGTAAGGCCGTCAACAATTTTGGCAACCTCTTTATTGAAAGTTCTTTCAATTTCTTCAAGCGTTACTTCGGTATCCTCAACCACATCGTGTAATAACGCGCAGGCAACAGAAGTAGCATCCAAACCGATTTCTTCACTTACAATTTTAGCAACCGCCAGCGGATGTAAAACATAAGGCTCGCCCGATTTGCGGCGCATATCTTTATGGCTTTCTACAGCAAGTTCAAACGCCTTGCGCACCATCTTTTTTTCCTGGGGAGAAACATTCTTTTTCAGTGACCGCAACAGAGCGCGGTATTCCTTTAAAATCAGTTTTTTTTCTACATCAACATCAATAACCTGGGTTCCTTCCATGCTTCTAATCTAATTTAAAATCGGCTCAATTTAAAGCCGAGCCTCCAATTCATTAACATTATTACGAAGTTTTTGTTTTTTGGTTAAGCTTAACCCGGTTAAATTTTTCAATAGCTGGTTTCGTATTGGCAAGCTCTTTTAAATCACGTCGCCAAAACTTCCTGAGCAGCTCTTTCCCCGCTACGAATAGCCCCGTCAATATATCCATTCCACACATCTGAAGTTTCAGTGCCCGCCCAATGGATTCGGCCCACAGGTTCGCGAAGTGATTTGCCAAGTGAGGTCCACGCGCCCGTAGGCATTACACCCGCATAACAGCCACGGGTAAACTCCTCCTCTGCCCAACTATGGTCCAGGTATTGAATGGGATGCAGGGCTTTTTCTCCGTAAAAAGAAGCAAAGGTTTTAAGGATACTTTCGCGCCGGGCTTCAGGAGAGAGAAGAGAAAACTCTTTTGCCTGGTTAGCCAACACAAAACCCATCATAATGCCTTTGCTTCCATCTTTGGGAGAGTTATCAAAGGTAACCGTAGTATAACCAGAATCAGTGGCTGAGAGGCCGTTTAAGCCTGCCTCGCGCCAAAAAGGTTTATCGTAAATGGCAAAGGTTTTGGTAACTGTGCCCATAGGTATCCGTTGCGTTAGTTGCTCGCGGTTGGCTGGCATTAGTGGGTAATAATCAATCCTCCCGGCAAGTGTAGGCGGCAATGCCACAATGATGCGCCCGGCCGAAAATTCAAAATCAACGCCTTTTACAATCACCTTGTCCGCATCCTGCACAATGGACTTTACTACAGAGCTAAGCCGGATATTATCCTTAAAAGTAGCAGCAAGTTTTAATGCCGGTTGTTGCGCCCCGCCCAATATTCTTTCTTCCTGCGCCCCATCTTTAATGTTAATAAGCACGTCCAGGTTCTGGCCCGATTTGGTATAAAACAAGGCATGCAGCATTGAAATTTCGTTGGGGTGGCAGGCCCAGATGGATTCAGCAGCAATTTTAAACATGCTGCGGGCAGTGGCAAAATTCATTTCCTTTCTCATCCAGGTATCCAGCGTCATCGAGTCGTAATAATCAGCTTTGGGCGTTAACCATGGCTTTTCAAGATTAACACTCTTTGATAAGCGGTTCATCTTTTTCATGGCAAAATCAAGGCTCAGCAATGCACCCACCGGTAACGGGGGAATTATGCCTTTGTATCTTTTCACCTTACCCTTATAACTGATTGTGCTTTTGCCAATATCGTAAGTCTTAAATGTCTTTACCCCAAACTCTCTGGCAAGTGCGTAAATTTTATCCTGCGTTGGCCCTACCCAGGCGCCGCCCAAATCAACATAGCTGCCATCATCCAATGTTTTGGTGTAAACCCTGCCTCCAACCCTGTCGCGGGCTTCTAACAGCAACACGGTTTTGTTAGCCTGAATTAGTTTTCGCGTGGCAGTTAAACCGGCATAACCAGCGCCAATAACTATATAGTCGTAATGTTGCATATAAAACGGTATGGTGTATTGCTAAGGTGGGTAATTATTTTGGGATAGCGAAGACAGGCATAATGCTGTTATTTTTTACAACTGCACAAACCCTTCAATCTCCTCCTTCATCCCTATAGTGTATTCGTAAGCATAATTATAAATCTCCTGCGCCTGGCTGGTATCAAACATACCAAAGCGGCCCATATCCACCGGCTCAATAAATAACTGGCATTTCTCCTTCTTGGCTAGTTCACGTTCCCGGATGGCCGTATGGAAAGTCCTGTCGGGTAAGTTTTTTATAGACAGACTATCCGGCTCACTGCTAAAATGGTTTACATGCACGCCAATCAGCTTATCGCATTTACCAAGTAGTGGCTCAATGGGTAGGTTATTTAAAATACCACCATCCAGTAACATTTTGCTATCGTATTCAACCGGTTCAAAAACCGTGGGTACGCATGATGAAGCCATAATTGCTTTAGCCAGGTTACCGGTTGAAAAATATTTGCTTTCTCCCCGTATAATATCAGTAGCGGCGATATGAATAGGAATAGATAGGGATTCAAAAGTGTTCTGCGGAAAATGTTCCAGGTAAATGCTTTCAAACACCCCCATATCAAACAAGCCCGACTTGCCAATGTGCAAATGAAAAATGCTGAAAAAACGGCTTTGGGTAGTAATTTCAATAATCTTTTCGTCAGAAAAACCGGCTGCACAAAATGCAGCAACCATGGCGCCCGCACTACTACCTGACAGCATATCAGGCAATACGCCAAATTCCTTTAAAGCCTTTAAAACTCCCAGATGGGCAACGCCCCTGGCCCCACCGCCCGATAATGTTATACCTATTGTTTTCAAACCAATATCCTTTTATAAAATGAGTTGAATGTGCTTACAATGTTTTAAACTTTAATGCATGAAATACCGTGGTTACCGATTCATTAAATCCTTCAGGGCTATCAGCCAAATAAAATATATAGGCGTCTCCCTGGTGGCTTTTGTGCAGGGCTACTATCATACAGTATTTATAATGCTGTGCAAATTCCTTCCGCGGAACCACAGCAACCGTGCCTCCCCAATCGGCATTAAACTCCTGTTTAACCGAAGCTTTATCAAACTCGGTAATATTCGGCAATGTACCCGATACATTTAAAATAATGGTTTGAAAAGTGGAAAGAAAAGTGCTGTCGGGGTTGGTATTAATATCTCCCTTTTTCATTTCGCTTTTATGAAGCTCATATTCTTTCCAGGCATTGTCTGATGGCTTAATATCATAGCGGATTTCGAAATTTTTATGCGGGTATAGGATGGCATATTCGTAACTGATAGCATGGGTGGGTATAATTGGTGTTGAGGCCAGGCTATCCGGCGCATCAAAAACCATATCAGCCCTGCTAAGCAGGTTGGTAAATGTTTTAGGCAAGTTATTGGCAGCAAAGGAGGCTAACACTAATATAGCAGCGACAGACAGAGTAAATGGGGATGCGGCTTTTGTAAACTGTTTCATTGGACCGTTAACTTCAGTATTGCGCAAAACTAAAAAAAGGTGCATCATTATAACGACACACCTTTTTAATCTTCGCCCGTTCCTATTTACAATCATTCAAATGCTCTGCCTTCCACTGCATAGCCATGTGCACACGGTTTCTTCCGCTGGGGTGGTCGTAAAAAATTATTTCTTCCCAATAACCGGGGTCAATTTTGCGGTATTCCGAAAGCAGCATATCTACATGCGCCTCGCCATCGGGTTCACGCGCGGCATTCAGCCCAAACATATCGGCTTCGGTTTCCTGGGTCCGCACCATGGTATTGGTAAGCGGCGTAAAAATGAAAGAAGCAACCGTAAACAAAACCACCAATAAGGGAAGGCCTCCAATGTCTGAAATACCAGCTATACCTAACCGATCCCCGTAACGGCTTATTATCATCTGAAAAAAGATATTGACCAGCGCAAAAAGTATTACCAGAAATACAGCAGTTTCAAACAAGCCCTTATAAACGTGATTCATAACATAGTGGCCCATCTCGTGGCCCATTACTGCTTTTATTTCGGCAGGGGTGCAGCGTTTTAATAAATTATCATTCAACGATATGCGGGTGGTGCTTGCAAAGCCGCTTACATTGGCACTCACCCGGTCGCTTTGCTTACTGGCATCAAACTGGTAAACGTTTTCTGCGGGTATGCTGTTTGCGCGTGCCATGGATAATATTTCGTTTTTTAATTTTCCTTCAGCCAGTGGTTTGTAATCATTAAATAAGGGCGATAAAAATACCGGTGCAATAAAGGCCCCGAATGCGGCAAATGCAATTACAATGCCCGCGCCCCACAACCACCAGCTTTTGCCGGTTTTGCTGATGGCCCAATAAACCAGCATTAGTATCAAACTGCCGAATACCAGCATTAACCCCAGGCCAATCATTTGATCTTTTAGCCACGCAGGAAATGTCATGTTAGATAAAGCGTACTGATGTTCCCTGAAATAATCCTGGTAAACATTTAGCGGAAAAAGGAATACATAAGCCAGTAGCAGGTAGATGAAAATGTAAAATATATTTGGCAGAACAGGGATACTAACACCGACTACAAGATTTTTAATACCACGTGAAAGCCCCGTTAGTAAAAAAATACCTCCCACCAAAATGGCGTACAACGTACTCCACAACTGCAACCAGTACCCGCCTTCAAAATAGGCATCAGATTTTGCCCTTTGTGCCGGGGTAAGGGTATTCAACCAACGTTCGGTAGCGGTGTTTATATCAAATGCCTGGGTTGTTTTTTGAAGCGTGTCGGGTATAGAAACTTGTGCTTGGCTATTTAATGCCGCAAGTAAGCAGCAAACGAAGAACAGGCAGAAAATCTTTTTCATGAAGAAGATTTATAGACGAAAAATATAAAACAAATCCCTTTTGGGAGAGTGCCTTAAACCTACGGCAAATATTGGCATATAATGCCACCCATAACCGCCAGACAAGCAGTCCAGAAGGCTGAATGTACCATAATCCAACAAAGCTTTTTGTTTTCAATCAGGCCAATAACCAGCAGTATTGGCAGCACCAGGTATAAGCCTGTAAAACTTCCATGCAAAGCACCATGTTTAAAGGTGCGGAAGTTATGCCCGTATTTATCCATTAAACCCAGAACGGTGTTATAAAGGGCAGAGTTTTTATCGCGCATATCCGGGTCGCCGGCAAGCATGGAATAAACACCGTGCTGGTGAATAACAATTGAACCCAGCACATGCGCCGCAATAAAATAACCGGCTACATAAGTAAGCACTGCTGTAAGTACAAGTTTGCCAGTACCCATTTTTACCGGGGGCACGCCACACATTTCCCATACCTTGCCGAGCAAATAGGGATTATACCATATTATACCAAATACTACGGGCACTAGTGCCGCAAAAAGCTGAACCTGCAATCTTGAATCCATATGTTTTGGGGTTTTGTTTTTTAAAACTAAGCAGTTTTTTGAGATGGGCGGAGAAATTTACCACAAGGCAATAAAGAATTAAAGAAATAAGAATTGTTCCGTTGGATAAATTAATTAAATTCACGGTATGTATATAGCCCGGTTTACAAAAATAATAATTACGTTTTGTGCTGTTTTGGTTTTACAGCATGTAAACGCGCAGCTGGTTGCCAACGCTGGTAACGATACCACCATTTGCGCGGGCAGCACGGTCGCATTAAACGGCAAGGCCTATGGAGGCACCCCGCCATATCGGTTTTACTGGGCACCTAACTTCGGATTGAGTTGTTATAATTGTGCCAATCCCGTTGCTACATTGGCCGTAAGCAATACCTATGTTTTAATAGCAGTTGATGCTGCCAGCGATACCGCCAGGGCTATTGTTAATGTTACGGTAAACCCATTACCACAGGTTACCATTACGGCAAGCGATACCGTTGTATGCAGCGGGCAGCAGGTTTATTTGCAGGGTAACGGTACTGTAAGTGGTTGTGGAATAGGTGGGGCTTGCCCCAGTAATAATGTGTCGCCCTCAGTTGGCAACGGAACTACCGACCAATCGGGCAGCGTAGTTGCCTATCCTTCTATTATGGGGAACTTCGACAAAAGCTGCCGTCAGCAAATGTTATATAAAGGGGATGAGCTTTTTCAGGCCCTGGGTGGTCCCGGCACAATCAGCAGCATAGGCTTTTTTGTCGGAATTTTTAATAGTAACGAATACCTGCAAAACTTTACAATCCGCATGGGATGTGCTTCCATGGATAGCCTAACTACTTGGGAAGGCTCGGTTGTAACGGTCTATTATAATGCTACTGGCATTCAACCAAACGTGGGTGGCTGGAATGATTTTGCTTTTAATTCAAACTTTTACTGGAATGGATACTCAGATATTATTGTCGAAGTTTGCTCATACAATCCCGTAACTTACGGCAACCAGAATAATAAAGCTCAGTGTACTGTTACCGCATTTAATAGCTACATATATTCAGCAGGCAATAGGGATCAGTGCGATAGGCTTACTACTCCCACATTATCCAACCAAAGGCCTAACATACACTTTGGTTATTGCACAGGTAATTCTCCTGCTAATACGTATCAATGGCTT
>CAISWS010000159.1 GCA_903889265.1 uncultured Bacteroidota bacterium | reverse complement strand
ATTTTGAAAGGCCCTTGTGAAAACGAGGGCCTTTTTTGTTTTTGGGGAGTTACTCAAATTAATATCGCACGTAGGCACGGAGGGAACAGCCGAGAATACATAAATGCATTTTGTATTCTCGGCTGTTTACTCCGTGCCTCCGTGCGATATTAATTTGAGTACCTCCCCAAAAACAAAAAGGCCCTCGTTTTCACAAGGGCCTTTCAAAATATAAAACATCAAATATTAATGCGCAAAAGTCAAAGCCACATCAGCAGCTATACCTTGCAGTTGTTTTTCAACTTCAGCAGTCATTGGTTGGGCAAGGCCTTTCAGCAAATCAGGGAAACGGGTTTCTAACTGAGTAATGAAATCCTTTTCAAAATCTCTCATTTTGTTAACCGGCACCTTCGCAGCTAAGTTCTTGGTTCCTACATACAATATCGCAATTTGCTTGTTAACTGTAAACGGAGTAAACTGCGGTTGCTTCAAAATTTCCACGTTACGTGCACCTTTATCCAATACTGATTTGGTTGCAGCATCAAGATCAGATCCGAACTTAGAGAACGCTTCCAACTCGCGATATTGAGCCTGGTCAAGCTTCAATGTTCCTGCCACTTTCTTCATCGCCTTAATCTGAGCGTTACCACCCACACGCGACACCGAAATACCCACGTTGATAGCCGGACGGATACCTGCGTTAAATAAGTTTGATTCAAGGAATATCTGGCCGTCAGTAATAGAGATTACGTTGGTAGGGATATAAGCCGATACGTCACCCGCCTGTGTTTCAATAATAGGCAGAGCGGTTAACGAACCACCACCCTTTACCAGGTGACGGATTGAATCCGGTATATCATTCATTTGCGAAGCCACTTCAATGTTGGCATTTATTTTCGCAGCCCTTTCAAGCAACCTACTATGCAAATAAAATACGTCACCAGGGTAAGCCTCACGTCCCGGAGGGCGCTTTAATAACAGGGAAACCTCACGGTAAGCAACAGCCTGTTTAGACAAGTCATCATATACAATCAAAGCCGGGCGGCCGGTATCGCGGAAAAACTCACCAATCGCAGCACCCGCAAACGGAGCGTAGAACTGAAGCGGAGCCGGGTCAGCAGCAGAAGCACAAACAACCACGGTATAAGCCATAGCGCCGTTATCTTCCAGTGTTTTTTGGATACGTGCAACGGTAGATGATTTCTGTCCGCAGGCAACATAAATACAGTAAACCGGTTCGCCTTTATCGTAAAATTCTTTTTGGTTCAGGATAGTATCAATAGCCACGGCAGTTTTACCAACCTGGCGGTCACCAATGATCAACTCACGCTGTCCACGGCCTATCGGAATCATCGCATCAATAGCTTTGATACCGGTTTGCAGCGGCTCGTTAACTGGCTGACGGTAGATTACACCCGGAGCTTTTCTTTCCAAAGGCATATCATACAAATCACCGGTAATAGGTCCTTTTCCATCTATTGGTTCGCCCAGTGTGTTTACTACGCGTCCAACAAGGCCCTCACCTACCTTTAACGAACCGATAACGCCTGTTCTTTTAACAGTATCACCTTCTTTAATTTTTTCCGAAGGTCCCATCAATACCACACCTACGTTGTCTTCTTCCAGGTTCAAAACTATCGCTTTGATACCATTCTGGAATTCAACCAACTCACCTGCGCGGGCATTGGTCAGGCCGTATACACGGGCAATACCGTCGCCCACCTGTAATACGGTACCTACTTCTTCTAATTCAGCGGCGCCTTTAAAGCCAGATAGCTGCTCGCGCAGTATCGCTGAAATTTCATCCGGTTTTACTTCTACCATATTTATTGATATTTGAATTATTTATGAATACTTTTTAACGAACGAATCGTCTTCAATAACGCCCTTCAGCGTATTTAATCTCCTGCTCACACTGCTGTCAATCATCTTATCGCCCCACTGCAAAACAAAACCACCAATAATATTGGCATCTACTTCTTCAGTTAGCTCAACCTCACCCAGTTTCTCATTCTTCTTCAGCGTGTCAATAATACCCTTCACTATATTGTCATCCAGTTTTATAGCTGAACTGATTTTAACCGGTGTAATATTTTTCAACTCATTGTACTGCAAAATAAACGAGTGTGTAATTTCATTCAGGTAAGCTTCGCGGCCCTTTTTAATAACCAGGGTCATAAACTGATACAATACCGAATCTATCTTACCCTCAAAAAGCTGCTGAACAACATTCAGCTTCCTGTCGGTGTGTATAATAGGGCTTTTAAACATTAATTTCAGGTCGCGGTTACTTTCAAAAATCGCGTTCACATCCTTAATGTCTTTATATACCTGCTCCAGCTTGCCTTGTTCGTTTACAAGTTGTATCAGAGATTTTGCGTACCGTGTTGCTAAACTAAATGCACTCATGTTTTTAACCGATTTTCGATTCCGCGATTTGCGATTTGCGACAGTATTTCGCATATCGCACATCGTTTAGTCGCATATCCTTTTAGTTCAAATTAGATTCCTTAGCCAGTTTATTTACATACTCCAATTGCTCAGCATTGCCTTTCAGGTCTTTGCGGATTACTTTTTCAGCAATATCCAAAGCCAATAAGCCAACTGAGTTCTTCACCTCTGTAATAGCAGCCTTCTTCTGAATTTCAATTTCGCGGAAAGCGGTTTGAATTTTTGCTTCAACCTCTTGCTGGGCTTTGGCCAGCATTTCGTTCTTCAATTTATCTGCCGCTTCTTTCGCCTCATGCAAAATTGCGTTTCTTTCTTCTTTAGCCTGGTTTAATAAGTCCTGGTTTTTAGAAGTTAAAGCGGCCATTTCAGCACGTGCTTTGTTTGCCTGCTCCAACGAATCAGCAATTGTTTTTTCGCGTTCGTTCAGCATGCCAAGAATAGGTTTCCAGGCAAATTTTGCCAGGATGAAAAATAGAGCCCCGAATGTTATCACCATCCAGAAAACTAAGCCTATCGCGGGTTTTACGAGTTCCATATATTTTTTGTTTAGATATCAGATACTAGAACCAAGAATCAAGAATCACAGGATTCAAGTCTTGCTTCTAATATCCAGCTTCTTGAATCTGTTTAGAAAAATCGGGCAACTGAGCCAACCGCTTTCGTTGCCCGAAGATTTTTGCTATTAGCTTTTGAATACAACTAATAAGCCCACAACCATTGCAAAGAAGGCGGCACCTTCTACAAGCGCTGCGGTAAGGATCATGTTAGCACGGATGTCATTCAGTGATTCTGGCTGGCGGGCGATTGCCTCTACAGCTCCTTTACCGATTTGTCCGATACCAACACCTGCTCCAAGTGCTGCCATTCCTGCACCTAAAGCCGCAATACCGTAACCTATTCCAAGGCCGTCTGCTGCTAATAATACTGTGTTAAGCATGATGTTTGATTTTAAAAAGTGAATAAATAACAAAGTTTAAATAACCGATTCGTCGTGATGATGTGGATCTTCCAATGCCGCACCAAAGTAAATAGCCGATAAAAGCGTAAACACATACGCCTGTATCAGGGCCACCAATAATTCAAGCAATCCCATAAACACATTAAATGCTACCGCAAAAATGCCAATGCCTAATCCAAGGCCCTTATTCATTTCACCGAAAATGAAAATCAAACAGAAAAACGACAAGGCTATAATGTGGCCCGCAGTAATGTTTGCAAACAAACGTATCATTAATACAAACGGGCGAAGAAACACACCCATAATTTCAATAGGGGTAAGTATAAGCAGAACCGGCTTAGGAACACCCGGCATGGCAAAAACGTGGTGCCAGTAGTTTTTGTTAGCGTTAATAGTGGTAATAATAAAGGTTATTACCGCCAGCACAGCCGTTACCGCAATGTTGCCGGTAAGGTTTGCTCCACCTGGAAGCAACGGAATCATACCTAACAAATTACCAAACCATATAAAGAAGAAGATGGTAAGCAGGTAAGGCATAAATCTTTCGTACTTGGGGCCTATAGACTGCTTAGCAATATCATCGCGGATAAAAATGATAATAGGCTCAAAAAACGATTGTAACCCCTTAGGCGCCTTGCCTGCATTCTTCTTGTAAGATGAAGCAACCGAAAGAAAAATGAATAACAATAATGCAGCGCTGAAGAAAAGAGAAGCTACATTTTTAGTGATAGAAATATCCCATATTTTATCAGTAGCTGCAGCATCAACTTCATTGTTAGCGCCAACTACTTCTACCTGGTTCTTTTCATTAAGCTTATAAGTATAGTTACCTGCGTAAGTAGTTTCGCCATGGTTAAAGTTAGATGATGAAAACACTTCCAACCCTTTATCAGTATATAGTATCACTGGCAATGGAAGCGCAATGGTGCTAGCCCCTTCGCCCGTTACGTGCCATTCATGAGAATCACTGATGTGTTCCATGATTAGTTTTCCCGCATCAAATTTCCCTTCTTTCGCACCCTCTTCCGGATTGGCCGAAGCGGTAAAAACTGCAAAAACAGCTAAAAAAATGACTGTAAGGCAGTATTTGAAATTGTTTTTTATGGCTGTAATCATTTCTTATCTTTTCAAAAGCGGCGCAAACATAAAATAATCCTAGGTTTAGGAAAAGGTTTTAGCGAAAAAGACCACTCAATTTTTCATATTTTTTTCCGCACAGGGCCATTTCAGGGCGCTGACACCTATAATGCCAAATAAAACAACAAGCATTAATGTGGGTAGGCTATTTCCGCATTTCTTTATACAACACACTCACTTCCAAGGCACTGAAAACAAAATAATAGCACAGAAAGTGTATGGCCAGCGTTTGGCGGTTATCTTTTGAATATAAAACAAACCCAACCAAGACCGCCAGGTAAAAAAAGAATTTTAAGGTGGTAGAAACCATAAAGGTGGTTATAAAAGAATTGCCCGGGCCTTTTTTAGCATTTAACAAAAGAAGATGGACCCCGGTTACCGTAACTGCAAAAATGCCCAAAAGCCAAAAACCATCATAAAGCCTCATTTTTTCGGGCATCTGGCTATTCCATACCCATTGCAGGGCTGCGCAGATAACTGTAAGTATAAAAACCAATAACAGGAACCTTGTTGTTGATGATTTCATTTTTTTCTAAGATTACAGAAGGCAATTATTTAACCGCAATGACGCTAAGCTGCAAAGGAATACAAAGAACCTTGCAAACAAAGAAAAAATGTGACCCTTCATTTCTATATCCTGCTTTTTGCTTTTACCTTCTAATTCTTTGTGCCTTAGCGTCTTTGCGGTTAAAAATGCATTAAGTACGTAGCGTTTAACTTTATAGACACCCCATTTTCAGGCGCGTGCAAAAATAAAATCTAATACACCACTTAAAAGAAATAGGTCTTCAATTTATTAATCATATTTTTGAAACTTCTTACCCATAATAAAACGTGCTTATGATTAAACGTATCCACTTACTGACTTTACTAACCATCCTATTCTTCTCTTCGCGGGCCCAATATTATACTGGTTTTAATACCAGCCAGTTTGGTGGTGTAACAAACGTGGGCTTTAACCCTGCTATTGCTGATAACCCCTTTATAGTGGATATCAACCTCATCAGCCTGGGCATGTCCGTAAATAACAATTATATAGGTGTTGACCGCTCAACTTTTATGAGCGCCCTTAAAGGCTCCATTACCAGCGACAGCGCTTTTCAGAAAGACCACCTGCTGGAGCGTGTAAACGGTAAGGATAAAAATATCTATTTCGGCAGCCAGATACAGGGGCCTCTCTCATTCATGTTCACTTTCGGCAAGGGTAAAAACAAAAATAAAAACGCCATTGCAGTAAGTTATAATGCCAACATGGTACTCAACATTAATAATCTATCCGAGTCACTGGCCCGTTCAGCTTATTATGGCATGGGCTATAAAGCCGATTCAGTAACACATTTTATAGGGCAGAATCTGGCCAACTCTAACCTGGCAGTTAAAACCCTGGCCTGGATGGATTACGGCATCACCTACTCCCGCGTTGTTTATGATAAGGGCGACCACTTTATTAAAATAGGTGGAACGCTTAAAATTATTGATGGTATTGCAGGTGGTTACTTATATGGCAACAACCTGAATTATAACTGGCCTAATTACGATTCGCTTACAATCAAAAACTCAAGTGTAAAATATGCCTTGTCGGGCAGTGTAACACAGGTGGCCCAGCAAATCAGCAATGGAAATTTCCAGGCAGGAACTTTTCTTAAAAATGCCATGTCGTTCACCTACGCCAAACCTTCTGCAGCAGTAGACCTTGGCTTTGTTTACGAATGGCGTCCCGATAAGGATAAGTATAAATACCGCATGGATTGCGATGACCAGTGGAATTACTCCAAACTGCGTTACAAACTTGCAGTTGGATTTTCCATCATAGATTTTGGCGCCGTTAAATTTAGCCAGGACGTTAAAACCGAAAACTTCTACGCCAACATTACCAATTGGAATGTGCAACACCTGCGCTTTCCTAATGGGTTACAAAGTTTCAATGATACCATTGCGGGCCGTTTCGGTTATACAACCACCAGCACTGCCTTTACCATGTGGCTGCCTACCAGGTTTAATCTTTATGTAGATTACAACATTGCGTACGGCTTTGGTGTAAACCTGGCAGGTGTTATTTCGCCTGATATGGCACAAAGCCGCAATCAGGTTACGCAGGTATCTACATTTACGCTTACCCCAAAATTCGATCACGCATATGTCGGCGTATACCTGCCTTTATCGTATGATGTATATGGCAACTTCAACTTCGGTGCTACTTTAAGGTTAGGGCCCCTGTTTGTAGGAACCCAGGATGTGCTGGCCTTTTTTGCCAAAAAGCATATTTATAATGAAGAAATTCATGCCGGCTTAAAAATCACCATCCCTTACCATAAATTACGCGATAGGGACAAAGACGGTGTATCGAACCGAAAAGATAAATGCCCTAAAGAGCCCGGCCCTTGCATCACCCACGGATGCCCTGACCGCGATAGCGACGGTGTGCTTGATAAAGACGACTGGTGCCCTGATACCCCCGGCCCGGTTGAATTACACGGCTGCCCTGATAGCGATGGCGATGGCATTATTGATATCCAGGATTCATGTCCGTTCGAAAAAGGCCTGGCCATTAACCACGGCTGCCCTGATCGCGATAGCGACGGCATTATAGACAAATACGACGAATGTCCTGACCAGCCCGGCCTTGCCCAATTTAACGGCTGTCCTGACCGCGATAGTGACGGCATACCTGATAAACTTGATTTGTGTCCGGACCTGCCTGGCCCTAAAGAACACCACGGCTGCCCTGATACTGATAAAGACGGTGTGTTTGACGATGTGGATCAGTGCGTGCTCACTCCTGGCCCGGTAGAAAACCACGGTTGCCCTTGGCCGGACAGGGATGGAGATGGTATACCTGATAAAGACGATGAATGCCCGGATGTATTTGGTGTGCCTGAAAACCACGGCTGTCCTAAGTTAGAGAAGAAGGAAATTGAAACCGTTAAATACGCTTTCGAGAACCTGGAGTTTGCAACCGGTAAGGATGAGATTAAATCAAAATCATTCTTCTCATTAAATGCACTGGCAGATTTGCTGAAGAAGAAACCAAGCTACGGTCTGCGTATTGAAGGCCATACGGACAATGTAGGTAAGGATGAATCGAACCTTATCCTCTCGCAAAAACGTGCTACTGCGGTTAAAAACTACATGATTAAACGCGGTGTTGATGGCAGCAAACTCGATGCCTTTGGCTACGGCGCCAGCAAACCAATTGCAGATAATGATACGCCTGAAGGCAGACAAAAGAACAGGCGTGTAGAGATGAAGATTACGTTCAAATAAACTTTATTGAACCACATAAGCAAAAGGCCACTGATTTATTTCGGTGGCCTTTTTTGTTTAATAGCAGGGCGTGCCCCTCGCAAAACCTCGGGTCGGGCTCATATCCGCGGAATTTATCCCGATGCTTCATCGGGAACTCCTCGCTCCCAAAGCGTCGCTGCGGGCCTTTCGCGGATTTTATCCCGATTTTTATCGGGAATCCCTCACGCAGAACAGCCCCCCCTTCTGTCCCCTAAAGGGGAAACCAAAGCCAAACAGCCATCCCCTGTATTTACAGGGCAACACGCATTAAAAATGCTTAATTCTTTAGGTTTGAAAATCAATGATATACAAATTCTTATTTTTTTTAAAACCACCCTCATCTTTCAAAAAGCTGTTTTCAATAATGGGTAT
>CAISWS010000158.1 GCA_903889265.1 uncultured Bacteroidota bacterium | reverse complement strand
CCGGCAGCGCGGTAATATTTACTATCCATCATGTCCTCGGGGCTTGCACCTGCAAAAAACAGGGCGCTTTCGCTGGGTACATTATTGCCTGTTCCGTACCTGCCATAAACCCTGGTATGAAAATCAAATTTCCAGGCCGCGTCCTTTTCAACCCAGGTCGCCTCCAGGTAATTATAATTAAAGGCATTGGTTACCGCACCCGAGCGCAGGTGCGCGGTGACAGCACCATTGCTATTGGTATGCGAATAGGAGTAGGTGCCGGAAAGATTCAGCGACACGTTAAATTTCTCATTGCTGGTCCAGATAGAACTCCACTCATCAGGATATAACAGGTAGTTGGTCCACTGCTGCCCGTTACGGGTAAAGCCTTTGATATTAATATCGCCTGAAAAGTTTTTAGGGAACTGTTTAGTTAACCCGGTTTTATACATTTCTAATCCGTCCAGCCATTGGCTGTGGAAATAGAAAGTAGTTTTCTTCATTACCTTATCAAGCGCGGTGCTGTAATCAAATTTATAGCTGAACCAGCCAGCTTTTTTATTGGTAGCAGCATCCAAGTTATAACGTTCACCGCCCTGCGCAAGGTGCGTGTTCACCCAACCCGAAAACGAGAAGTTATCCTTAATGTTCATGTAATTGCCATTCAGGTTAACACCAAGTTTAATGCCATCGTAAGCGTTCCACCAAATGTCCGGTCGCATGTAAATCCTGTATTTCTCCCAAGATGGAAACGGGTATATATGAGAATCAAATCTGAATTCGACATTGCCTTTTTTGCGATTATTCAGCATATCAATATCCGCCAGCCTTTCACTGGGGTCAATAATCACATTTTTAATGCCGCCCGGCACCGTAACTACCGCATCATAACCAGGATTCAGTTTATCCCAGCCATACCATTTTGCTAAAGTAACCCTGTGGTGTGCCAACTGGGCGCTATCAGCGTTCTTCTCAAACCAGGTGTTTGGAATATAGAAATCGTACACCGAATCGTTTTTACCTATCACCCGTAAGTCAATTGGCATTTGCATCCTGCCTTTGCGCTTTAATGGAATAACATATTGGTCTTTAAGCTGGCCCTTTTTAACGCCCCCAATGGCGTAATCAATATTTTTAGTGGTCTCAATCCATTGGTCAAAAAACCAGTTCAGGTCAACATGGGTAAACTGAATTACCGAGTTGCGGAAATCTTCGGGGTAAGGGTGGGCAAATTTCCACTGTGCTACGTAATGTTTTAAGGCAGCGCTAAACAGCGAATCGCCTAAAACATATTGCAGGTTATATAGCATAGTGGCTGTTTTAAAATAAACATTGCCGTATCCGCCGCCCTGGCCCAATGCACCGTTAAACGCATCAGAGTGCGTGTTTAATGGCTCATCAGCAAACTGCATCGCATCGCGGATATAGCCAACGTTAAACTCCCGGTCGCGCACGTTAATGGGTTCGGTAAACTTTTTTAAGTACCAATGCTTTTTGCTGATGGTATCAGCGGGAAGGTTTTTCCCATCTATGGCTTCAAGGCCCCAGGCAGTTAAAAACTGGGTAAAGCCCTCATCCATCATGGCGCGGTAGGTTTCGTTGTTTCCCAACATAGCATAAAACCAGTTGTGACCCACTTCATGCGCCAAAAGCCCGCGGTATTCCTTATCCCGCCCCCCATCCAAGGTAAGCATCGGATATTCCATGCCATCGGCAGCATCGGCCACTACTATTTTAGGATATTCAAACACCCCGATATCGCGGCTGAAAACGGTAATTATTTTCGACAAGTAATCAGCTCCGTTTTGCCAGCCGGTTGCATGGCCCTCCTGCACAATAGCAACGCACCTAACTCCTTCGCCATTTTTTCGGCCGGGGTAAATGATGGTATCGTGGATGCGGTACGAAGGATCGGCGGTAAAGGCAAAGTCGTGCACATTTTCAGCGTGGTACTTCCAGGTTTTGGTTACGCCTTTTTTGTATTTGGTAATAACACTTGCTTTGCTGTCCCATTTCTTATTGGCGAAATTGTAGATGTCTAGTTTCTTTTTCAACGTGTCGGGCAATACTTCGCTTTCATTCTGCAGCACTCCGGTTGCTTCAACCACGTAGTTAGAGGCAAAGGTGAGCTCAACATCAAAAGTGCCAAAGTCGCCATAAAATTCCCGGTTCAGGTGCTGGTCCGTGTTCCAGCCGCTTTTTCGGTCGTACACACAAATTTTAGGGTACCACTGGCAGCCATTATAATGTGTAAATCCTGAAACTTTATACTTTTTCATTCGGCGACGGGTGGAGCCGGAGTCGTAAAACGTCCGGAACTTAACATCGAATTTTGCTTTAGCTCTGGGCAGTAAGGGCTTATTGAGCCAGACTTT
>CAISWS010000157.1 GCA_903889265.1 uncultured Bacteroidota bacterium | reverse complement strand
TCTCGTCTACGCCTTCCTGGTTATCATCGTCGTTAACCTAGTTCACGAGTTTGCCTTTGTAGCTTGGATTTTCAAGGTGAAGAATATAGTCTTCAACCTGGTCAGCACCAATTCTGCGGGCCTTAATGACTTTATTCTCATCTAAGATGTATATCTGCGGTGTGCTTTGTATATCCCACTCAAACCGGAAATTACTGTGGCGGTGAGGGTCGGCAACGTTTATCCAGTCAAGATTGTTCTTCTTTATAAACTCAACCCAATCCTTATAGTTTTCCATTTCCATAATAGCAGCACCAAAACCTTCAACACTTATACCTTTCTTTTTAAGACTGTGGTAAGCGTCGGCAAGTACCGGTAATTCTTTTTTGCAGTGGCCACAATCCGGATCCCAGAAAACAAGAATGGTGTATTTAGCCTTCACATCATACAACGATTTCCACTGGTTTTCAGTAGAGTCAACCGGTAATATCAGCTTCTGCGATTTTTTGCCTACCAATACAGGCTCTAAGCGGTTAACACGATCGCAAATCTTAAACAGTTTGGCAGTATCAACCCATGGCGTTAAGCTTGGCTGCGCGCAAAAATATTTCTTTCCAAAGTGAACATAACTGGCATCAAAGCCCATCACCTTGCTATTGGCCATTTCGTTAAATATGTAGGTAATAATGTAACGGTATATTTCGCTCTTCTTATCTGTTTTGGCAATCAGTTCATCGCCACCGGCGTTAATTGAATCGGGTATCTGCACAATGGTTTGGGTCATAAAAGTCTTCAACTTGTTATGGAAAACCGGGCAGCGCAACAGGCGGTCGTCACTCAGGTCAACATTATCCCAATAATGGGTTTTGTAATAACGCCATTGCCATGCGCTGTCTAAAATTTTACCGCTGGCATCTTTAGGCGGATCGGGCACTGTAATATCCTTCATGGCATTCAGCATCTTTGAATAAAACAGGTCAGGGTGTTCTGTCATAACGCTATTGCGTTTTTCTCTTACCTGCTTGTCTATATCCTGTAACTGGGTGCGGAATTTATCCTTTTCGGCCTGGTCTTTTGCTGCTTTATATAACTTGGCAATAGAGTCGGAGATGTTTTTGGTGTTTTGTAAAAAATGCATGTCATCATAAAACAGCTTATTTTCCACTGAGCCTGCAATTTTCAGGTCTTTGGCCATATCAATGGTATCAGTTTCAATGGCAAACTGTGGCTCGGCAATAATAAACTCAAAATAACGGTTGCCCAGTGCCGGAAACACCGCCAGGTAAACACCGCCAGGTATCATTGAATCGCACTTTAATAAGCCCACCGAAGTAACATCGGCTTTTGGAACAGCAGAACCATGCATTTGGTCCGATTTCATTGTTACCGAACCTTTTGCATCGAAATGAACGGTATCTCTTACATACTGCTTGTCGCCGTAGTAGTTGGCCAAAATCATGGTAGAGTTTTCCAGGCCTTTTACCGTAATCTTAATGTCCATGCCTCCACCGGTTTTCCCCGCAAAAGCTAATGAGGCAATAAAAAAGCAAAGCAGGGCTGTTGTAATCTTTTTCATCATGGGTTGATTTTTAAACGCCGCCAAAAATATTCTAATTCGGTTAAAAATATAATACTGCCAAAAACGCAATTAAAATTTCTTAACTAATTGTAGTTACGATAATACGACAATAGGTTGCAATGTGGGCTATAATATGGGGTGATTTTAAGAGTAATTTGCAAACAAGTAGCGGCCCCATCCTAAATCCTTCCCCAAAGTGTAAAGACTTCAAAGTGCCTTTATATATAAAATGCCGCTTTTAAAAACAGATGGCAAACAGAACCCTTATCAATAACCTGCCAAAACGTTTGCCGGATGCATTAAAAGTCCTTCCTCTTTGGGGAAGGATTTAGGATGGGGCTGCTATTCCACATACACCACCAACCCCTTCAAATAAAGCCCCTCAGGGTTAAAAATACTTACAGGATGGTCGGCTGGCTGAGATAAGTGGTGAAGCACACGGATGTTTCTTCCGCATTCAATAGCGGCCGACGTTACAGCACCGGTAAACATCTCCCTATCCACCACCTGGCTACAGCTAAAGGTAAACACCACACCGCCCTTCTTTATCTTTTTAAAAGCCTCCTGGTTTAACCGCGTGTAGGCCTTAATAGCAGCATGACGCGCCGATTGCCCCTTGGCAAAAGCAGGGGGATCTAACACAATAACATCATAATCATTATCAGCCCCCTTTAAAAAGTCGAACACATCATCCGCGTAGCTTTGGTGAGGTGCGCCTGGGTTATTGAGTGCAATGTTCTCATCGGTCCACTTTATCGCCTTCTCACTGCTATCTACCGAGTGCACCATACTGGCCCCGGCAGCCACTGCATACACCGAAAACCCACCCGAATAACAAAACGTATTCAGCACCTTTTTACCCGGTGCATAGCGGCTAAGTAGTAAACGGTTATCGCGCTGGTCTAAAAAGAAACCTGTTTTTTGGCCCAACTCCCAGTTAACATTAAACTGGTGGCCGTTCTCCTTCACTATGGTTTCCGAAGCATGGCCCATAATATAGCTATCGCTGTTTGCAGCATCTTTTGCCTCGGTATCGGCCTTGTGGTGCAAGGTGGCGCTGCTTTTATCATAAACGGCCTTTAACTTATCGCCATAGCCCTGTTTCAATATCTCTACAAACTTATCCTTTTCGCGGTGCATGCCCTTGCTGTGCGCTTGTATAACAGCGGTGCCATTGTAATAATCTACAATCAAGCCTGGCATACCATCGCCCTCGGCGTTAATTAAACGGTAGGCATTGGTGTTAGTGCTGCGCGCCAGGCCGGCAGCCTTGCGCAAATCAAACGCGCTTACAAAACGTTTGCGCCATAGCTCAGTAAGGTCATCCACCTTCTCAAACGAAAACAGGCGCACCGAAACACTACCCGTTCCAAAATGGCCCATGCCCAAAAACTCGCCGTTCTCGCTAAACACCTCTACAATATCGCCCTGGTCGGGGTTGCCCTCTTTGCGCTTAACGGCCCCCGAAAACACCCAGGGATGAAACCGCCTTACCGCATGTGCCTTGTTATGATGTAAAAACAGCGCCGGATAATTACTCATAGTTCAACTTTGACGCAAAGAAAAGAAAACCCATGGTGATTGCTGAATTATGATTTGTGATTGCTGATTTAAAAGGCAGCATTGTATCTGTGATGGCCGTATAATGCATCAATCAGAAATCATAACTTGTTAATGTGTGAATCATGTAATTTATAAACATAATAGTGTAACACCCAACACTCCAAATCAATTCACCTTCGCAGCTGATTACAATTTTCTATTTATCAACTAAATCATTTTAATCATGAAAAAGACACTCTTTAAAATAATGCTGCTTTCTGTCATTTCGTTTGGTGCATATTTTACCTCCTCAGCACAGATTTATGTAACCGTACGCCCTGTTGCCCCGGTAATAGTGCAAACCGTGCGGCCTAGCCCGGCCCATGTGTGGATTGGCGAAGAGTGGGATGAAAACGGACACGAATATAAATACTCAGGCGGCCATTGGGCTACCCCTCCCCATCCCGGCGACCACTGGAACGGCGGCCACTGGAATCACGACGAGCACCACGGCCATAGCTGGGTACGCGGAAGCTGGGAAGGCAAAAAGAAATAATTTGAATCCGCTTGTTGTGAATGAGAGACAGCCTGAAAAGGTTGTCTCTTTTTTTATTAAAGCCCTTTTCTTTAATAATTGGGTAACACTTTTTAAAACATTTTTTTTGAAATCAATGGCTAACACCGGGATTGCCGGCCAGGATAAGCAGCAACCCGGTCTTCGGTGCATCCCAATAGCTATCACGAATCATCCCACTGCCATATCCTTTGCAATCTTTCGAATGCCAGTTAATGCCATTTGATGACGGTGTACAGAAGAGTTAGCTTAACGCGTTAAAAAAAATAACCGGAAATTTTATGGAATAGTTTGTGGAGGTGCGTTATATATCAAAACCATTATACTATGAATGCAAACTATTCAAACACCAGTATGCTTGATATGGTATTCGAGCACCGGAACAAAGCCTATGGGGCATACGTGCTTCGCAGTGAAGCCAATAAAACAGTTAGACAGGCCATGCTTTCTATTTTGTCTGTACTTACCATTTTCTGCCTGGGGAATTTTATACGGGAGCATATGCACCCCAATAAAAAAGATCCTGGCTTTGAAAATACTGTCCTAAGCACTACAGATTTTGGCAAGGTTACGCCGCCGGCGCCAAAAGCTAAACCCCAGGTGCAGCCGCCTAAACCACCACAGGCGGCAGCAGCTATACCCACAGTAAGAAATACAGAAACACATGTTGTAGCGGAAAGCCATGTGCATGAAGATTCAATACCAGCTACACGCGACCTGGATAATATTGAATCAGGCGTTCATACAAACCTAACCGCAACTGCGACTATCGGGGCAACTGATGGCACTGGTAATGAGCAGGTTTTTGAGGTTGCCAAGGAAGTTGAGCCGGTAGCTCCACCTGCTGTGCTTAACTGGTCGGAGGTAATGCCTGAGTTTCCGGGTGGTGATAAGGCGCTGGCCAAATTTCTTGCGCAGCATACTGAATATCCCGCTATGGAGCACGATAATGGCATAGGAGGTAAAGTAATAACCCAGTTTACCGTAAATGAAGATGGGACTATTACAGATATAAAAGTGTTGCGCAGTCCATCATCCGGCTTTAACCGGGAGGTGACCAGGGTTATAAAAACTATGCCTGCTTTTAAACCAGGTATGCAGCAAGGCAAACCTGTAAAAGTGCGCTTTACTTTACCTTTTGTATTTACTGATATTTAGACTTTGCTGACAGCACCGAAAGGGTGTTAAAACCCTTTCGGTTTTTTTAATCTTTGTGATGAGTTTTCGGGGGAAATGCCAATACAAATTCAGGATTAGCGGTCGCAGAAAAAGCATGAATTTTCTAATTGCCGGAGGTATCGGTTTTCAGATCCATCATGGATAAATAAATTGCAACTATTGCTGTTCCCACAGCACTGACTATAAAAACGGAAGAAGGTGAAACGAATTTCCATAACAGGCCTGCCAATGTGCTGGCCAGCAGCATAGCTATTGAAGTTAAACCGGTGTAGGTGCCTATGGCCGATGCGGTTTCGCTTTTTGTAACCAGGTTGCTTACAAGGGCTTTTGAAATACCATCGGTACTGGCTGCATAAATACCATACAGCACAAACAAAATGATAAAGCCGCCAAGGCTGTTATTAAATCCGAACCCGGCATAAACTATTGCAAAAATAAAAAGGCCGAAAACCATGGTTTTTTTAAGCCCCAGTTTATCGGCCAAATGCCCTATAGGGAATGAGAGCAATGCAAATACCAGGTTGTATAAAATATAACATCCTATAACGGCCTGGTCGCTTAAACCGCTTGCTTTTATTTTCATTAATAAAAACAAGTCGGAACTGTTGAATAAGGCAAATAATAACAAAGCGGGAAGCACCTGTTTATAGGCGACCGGTGAGCTTGGTATATAATCAAATATCTGCGAAAACCTGAAGGAAACTTTTGGTGTGTGCGGTAACTTTTTTTCTTTTATAAAGAAAGTAAGTAATACACCCAACATTCCGGGAATAAAGGCCAGCAGAAACATCAGCTTATATTGGCCGGGCCTGTAATACAAAAATACAAGGGCCAGCGCAGGGCCTATGGCTGCGCCCAGGGTATCCATACCCCGGTGAAAGCCGAATACTTTTCCTTTATTTTCACTGGTAGTATCATCAGAAAGTATGGCATCCCGGGCTGCGGTTCTTATTCCTTTTCCTAATTTATCTGTAGTGCGTGCGGCGAAGACCCAGGCGGTAAAGGTAAATACCCCCGGCATTGATTTGGCTACTACGCTTAGAAAATAGCCCAGTTGAACAAAGGGCAGGCGTTGACCCGCCGAGTCACTTAACCTGCCGAAATAGCCCTTGCTAAGCCCTGCCGTGGCCTCAGCAAGCCCTTCCAGTAACCCTATAAGCACTGATGTGAATCCGATACTTTGTAAGAACAATGGTAGTACAGGATATAGCATCTCGCTGCTAACATCGTTAAAGAGGCTAACCAGCGAAAGTATCCAGATGGTTCGGGTAAGGTATTTCATAGGGCGCTGAAAGGTGTTTGAAAATAACCGCTGTATGGCTTGATGTAGCTAAAGTGAAGGAATTATATTGTTTTAAGAAACATGGAAAGCATGTGTTAAAGTAATTTATGAAAACATTTCTACATTTTTGCAGAATGAAACTGATTGAACGGAATTTTGAACCTGAATTTAAATTTAAAACCAGCAAAAGCAGCGGTGCAGGCGGGCAGCATGTAAATACTACCGAAACCAAAGTAGAACTGATATTTAACATCAACGACTCAGCCTTGCTCTCGGATGCCGAAAAAATAAAGCTGTTTAAGAACCTGGGAGGGTATATCAACGACAGCGGTGAACTGCGCATAAACACCAGCGAAAGCCGCTCTCAGGCCAGTAATAAGGAGAAAGTAGTAAAGAAGTTTTACGCCATGCTTGAAAAAGCCCTGAAGAAAGAAAAGCGCAGAATACCCACCAAGGTGCCGGTGGCAGTAAAAGAGAATATCTTAAAAAAGAAGAAACAGCACTCTCAGAAAAAGGAAGACCGCAGGATGAATACACGAGACCTTCTTTAGCCATTCCTACAGCTTAAACCTTTCAGGCCTTACCCGACTTTAGCAGTTTACCCAAAGACCTGAAAGGTTTTTGGGTGAACGGAAATTTATAAACACTCTGTTGCCATGCTTATACTTCTTATATATTCGCAACCGTTATGCAGGCACCTACGCACATACTTTCGGGCGTTATTATTAACCGGATATTTAAGTGGAGAAATTACAAGCCGGTAGGTTTGTTCTTCACCTTTTTCTTCTGCCTGTTTGTGCATGCTGTGTTTGATAAACTCTCTGTGGCTGTTTATGGCACCAATGATCTTGAACTGAATGATCCTTTCTGGCTGATATATCACCTGGCCATGTGGTTAAGCACTATAGTTTTACTTTACATTTTCTGGCGCGAGTATAAATGGGGCATTGTATTTTCGTTAATACCTGAAATTGACTGGTTGATTATTGGTGCGCAGCATCTTTTCCATTTCACCATTTCATTCTATAGCATACCGTGGATTCACTTTGGAATGAACTACGTAATTGACCAGATACCCCCATTTAATTATGCCTACCTTTTGCCCGATAACCGCCTTAATCCATGGGCCTGTTTATGGGAGTTGCTGCTGATTGCGGTGCTGGTAATTATCTTTAGGGCTATGGTTAATTACAGGAAGAATATTCATTTTT
>CAISWS010000156.1 GCA_903889265.1 uncultured Bacteroidota bacterium | reverse complement strand
TGAATAGTTTGTCATTTTGATTGAGTTTTGGTAGACACAATCAGTACCAACTATTTTACGTGGGCAACAGCCCTTTTTTCAACTCATATTATTGTATTGTCTATTTTTAAACAGCTTCTTAGTGTCCTTAGTGCCTTAGAGGTAAATTTCTCTACCCCATGAACAAATTCAAACTAAACCAATCCCTTCAAAAACTCGAAAAACAAAAATCAGACCTCCCACAAGCCCTTGCCGAAGCCACCCAACAATACTTCAACAAAAGCTTCGATAACCAGGCCTGGAACGGTCGCCCCTGGCAAAACCGAAAACCACAAAAAACATCTAACACCAAACCCATACTTCAAAAAACAGGTGCCCTTAAAAACGCCGTAAGCCACAGCCTTGTAAAAACCGATTTCAAAAGCCTCAAATTTGAGGTGCAAAACATACCCTACGCCAAAGTGCATAACGATGGCCTCAAAGCTGGCCGCGGCCGCGGCTTCAAAATGCCCCAACGCCAATTCATCGGCCACACGGAAGAACTAGCCAACATCCAAAAAAACATCATCAAAACATACATAAACAAGATTTGGCAATAATTAAAAATGCGCGTCATTGCGAGGAGGCTCCGCGACGAAGCAATCCGGAAGCGAGGAGGGTTTGTTGTTGCGTTACGAGTGGCCGCAAGTAATTCCGGGATTGCTTCGCAAAGCCTCGCAATGACGCACAAAAAAACTTTGCGCTCTTGTATTTACACTTCGCGCCTTTGCGATGAAAATGTATTCGCATTCAAAAAATGTATTTGCATTTAATCATAATCATCATAACAAATCAGCGTCCCCGTATTTAAAAACATAACCATGGCAGGAATAATAACGCCTATAACGGACTTAATCAACAAAATACAAACCGGTAGTATTATCACCTACTGCCGTATCTGGAACAACCAGTTCAAATACATGGAAGCCCAGCAGATAGAAAGCTACCCCTTTCCCTGCGCCTTCATCGAAGTGCTGATGCCCAACAATTACGACCAGCTCGGCCTCGGCTTCACCGCCAGCGAAGTAACCTTCCGCATCCACATCGGCCAAACCCAATATGACGCCGGCGATGGCACCCTGGAACAAAACACCAGCATCTTTAACCTCCGCAACGATATCATCACCCTGCTTACTTACTACGAACCCCCGCTCTGCAGCGCCCTTCAAAAAGTAAGCGAAACGCAGGATTACGAACACACCAACGTATACCACTACATCATAGATTTTAAATGCAGCTACATAGATGAACCCGGCGACCAAACCACTACCCAAATCATCAAGCAGCCACCAACCACATTAATTGATAATGCAACTATTTCTTAGAATTCGGCAATGTGTCAATTCGGCAATTAGATAATGGAACAGCCGAATTTGCCGGTGTATTTAATTGGCTGTTCCATTAACGAATTATCACATTGCCGAATTGCCGAATAAAGTATTGCCAAATTAATTCACCTAACACAATAAAAATGGCCCGAACCATCTCCCAAATCCAGGAGCAAATTATCTCCGCAATAGCCGCCAACCCCAACCTCAACTATGTGGACGATAACGGCATTACCCGCAACATTACTTACAACACCAGCAACCGCGCTATATGGCGCAACCTTACTTTTATAGTGGCGGCGGCCATTGCCGTGCTGGAGCAATTAACCGATGCCTACGTGGCATTGGTTGAAAGCATAGTAAGCAAAAGCGCCGCCGCATCGGCATTATGGATACAGGCCAAAATGTTTGCCTTTCAGTACGACGCTGCAAACCCGCAGGTTATTGCACTTATTGGCGGAGTGCCTCAATACCCGGTGGTAGACCCAACGTTGTGTATTGTAACGGCAGCCTCGGCCTACACCGATACTACAAACACGGTGCAATGTAAGTTTGCTATTGGCAACCCCTTATCGGCTGCAAGCCCACCGCAGGTAGCTGCCATGCAGGCATACCTGAACCAGATAGGCGGAGCGGGTATTGCCTACAACGCCGCAAGTTTAAGCCCCGATTTAATTTATGTGCAGGCCAATATTTATTACAACGGTATGTATTCCTCTTCCATTCAGGCCAATGTTATTACAGCGCTTAATGCCTGGCTCGAAAACCTCTCTCAAACCAATTTCGACGGCTCATTAAAAATAAGCGACCTGGAAGCCGAAATCCGGAACATTACCGGTATTAGCGATGTGGTGCTGCAAAACGTTTATATCCGCCGCGCGCTCGATGCTGCGCCAACTTCAGGGCCCACAGGTTTCCCACTGGTTTCTGCCTACGCTTTGGTTAACCGTATTTACGAACCATACGCCATACCTAACACCGCCGGTTATTACGGGCAGGAAACCACCACCGGTTTTACTTTTTCTGACAGCCTAAACTTCATTTCGCAATAATGGGCCTATTTGATATAACCTACGCTACCAAAGCCATTGAATGGCTGCCGGTGGATAAACGCAACCCCGCCTTAACCGGTTTTGTGCAGGCGCTTTTTACCCCCGTTCAATGGCTGCGCGATAAATTTTTGGGCGACTACCGCACCGGTACCACCAACACCACGCCGTTTAATATTATAAATACGCAAACAGGTTCGCCGGGTTATGCTGCGGGTGCGGTGGTTAAATACAAACAGGTGGTTTATGTATCGCTGATAAACGCCAACCACGATTATCCGCCTTCGCCTAACTGGCAGCAATACCTGCCCTCGTTTTTGGGCGTTAACGAACGCGTAAACTTTAACGGTACCAAACTGGTGCTGGAGTTTGCGTTGAACCAGTATTACCAGGTTAACTTCAGGCAACCCGGTTTGCTGGGGTACTATTACCCCTCCAACACTCCGGGCACGCCCAACACAGCGCAAACCGGATACTCCACCCATTCCGATATATTTATTTTAAATAATGCATATCAGTTGGTGGGCTTCAACGTAGGCACCCGCGATTTTATACCTGCACCATGGCAAGCCGGGGTTAGCTATACCGCCAATTTAAGCAAGGTTATGGAAGCCGGTATCGAATACCTGTGCACTACCACCAATACCGATACTGTTTTTAATTCCGCTCACTGGCACAGCCTGGGCGCCCCGCCTGCGCATTATGTAATTACTGCGGGCATAGTAACCGGCGATATATCTGACAATACAGATTACCCGCTTTGGGATAACCAAAACTACACCCAAAACCAGGCTGTTGTTTATGAAGATTTTGTGTATGTATGTATCCAAAGCACTACCGTAGCCCAGGCCCCCGGCGACCAGGACTACTGGTTTAAAATTGACGGCATTGGTTACAACAACGCCTTTTTATTAGGCGACCATTTTACCATTTATTTCCCCACCGCAGTTTACGCCCAAACCAACGATTCTGAAATAAACAATTTTGTTAACCAGTTAGCGTATGCCGGCACACAGCATACCATAGCCACTTATTAAATTATGAGAATACTTGATACCTCGCAGGCAACTGCCACAACCGTTCAGCCTGTTAAGGCCGAAACACTTAATTTTTTGCAACTGGCCAATAAATACGCCCTGGCCGATATTGTCAATGCCCTGCTGGGTATAGATACTACGGTTTCGCCCCATAACCAGCAGGTATTTGTATTGTATGGCTGCCAGATAAGCGGCCCGCCTGCCTCAACAACCGTTTCGCCGGGCGCGGTGGTTTACAACGGCGAAATATTTGAGCTATACGGCCCCGGCGGCCCCGGTACCAATACTTTTATATCAAACCAGGGCGCTAATGTTTCGGTGGTTTCCATTGTTAACACAAAGGATACCAACAATGCCGACCCGGTTACCTTTTCTGATCAGATACAGCGCAACGTGCATAATATCCGTACTATGCAGGTAACCTCAGGCCCCAGCGGCTCGGGCATAACCGACCTGCGCAGTTATCTGGGCTTCATCTATCCGCCGTTTAGCACCGTGGCGTTGTACACAGCCATTACCAACGAAATATCACGCGCCGAAAGTGTTGAAGCAGGTATTGTCAATGGCACACCGGGTAATAATATTTCAAGCCTTTCTCAGCTTACCAGTCAGTTAACTGCACTGCAAAACTCGGTGGGTTCGGTGCCGGGCGGTACTACTGTTCAGGCACAACTTGGCGCAATTGGCACCGGTTGGCAAAACGTAACACTTGATACCTCAAATGTAACCGTGTGGAATGGAGGGGGCTCTTTCGGCACAGCACCATCCGGCAACCTCAATTATAATGTTATAGGAAATACATTAATGTGTAATATCAATTTCTCATTTTCCCTTTCCGGCGACGTGTCGGGTATTGTTATTTCAGCCTTTTCAGGCCTGCCGGATTTTGCTTATGATGGAGCTACCTGCGGCATTTTCTTTAATAGTTCGGCGCTTCAATATCAAACCAGTGTTACCTGGAATCATACCACCAACGTAATTACCATTTTTCCTGCCAGTGATCAGGGTAACGGTATATCCAAATTCGGCAGCACAACAGGGGGAACCAACAACAACGGCCGTATCAGCGCCACCATTGTAGCTCAACTGGCTTAACCGGTTTTTATAATTCATAAATAAATATATTATGGGCCTAACCATCAAACTCCGCGACCGCCGCGTGCAGGGCTACTTAAAACCCACGCAGTTTGCCATTTTTAACCAGGTAGTAAAATCCGAAGGCATGAGCGAAAGCAAATGCCTTAACCTCATCATTAAAGAATGGTTCAACAACCTTTCTGACAGCCGGAAGGAAGATTATTTTCCCACCCAACCGGTGGAAGAGGAGGCCACACAAAGGGCATAAGTCAGGTTATGGCGTGCCCGCTGAAACAGCGGCCGTGCTATTCGTGGAATTTATCCCGATTTTTCATCGGGAAAGCCTCGCCAACGCCGGGGCAAAGCCAGCTCAGGTTTTCCACTACTATCACTCACGCAAACAGCCATATGTCATAGTGAGCGTAGCCGAACTACGAACGCAAACAGCCAACCATCCTGATTAAGGTAGTTGGCTGTTTGTATTTTGCCCTGGTCTCCCCGCCTCGGGGACCGAAGGGGCCGGCTGTAGTATAGGGCATTAAGCTCCAGTGTCCTATTTACACCAATCCATTTTGTATTTAATTATGTTTTATTTAACAAATTAAAAACTACTATTGCAAAAAAATTAAACTTAAATGACACAGAAAACAACCCAAACCCGCTCTCTCGTATTCGCAATCTGTTTATCTGCACTGGCATACTTTGCATCGTGCAAAAAGCCCGATGCCCCGGTAACCATAGTTGGCACCTGGACACCCAGTAGCGAAACACAGGTAACCAAACAGAGTAATACTCCTGCAAAGGACACCACGTTTACCTTAACCCCGGCCCTTCTGGGAATAACCTCTGTAACTTTTACGGCTTCCGGACAGGCAATAATCGCAGCATATCCTACTGGCCTAGATACCGGCACATACACTTATGCTGCAGGTATGCTTAACATCATAACACCAGGCGGTGGCGGCACTTCAACCCCCTCTCCGGCAGTACTTACTGCAACAACCCTTTCA
>CAISWS010000155.1 GCA_903889265.1 uncultured Bacteroidota bacterium | reverse complement strand
ATACCCCGGTCCATCATCAGGCCAATCAATCCTTTTGATTGATGAATTATCCTGGCCTCCTCGTTAGAAATATTTATACTCCACCGGTGAAAACGGTGCTCTTTATTTTTTGCACCCGTATCGTTCTCCTTTGTTGAGCTATCAATAGTGGGATATCCATTCACCCCGGCATGGCTGGCAATCACCGGTATTGCATCACCCGGGTTTATAGAATTATAGTTATTTATAAAACTGTAATACTCCTTTCTGCCTTCCGCACTCATATGCTTAACGTCAATCAAAATCCGTTTGCCGTTTTCACGACTCAAAAGCTCCCGTATCACATGCCAGCCGGTTTCAGTAATTCCCTTTCCCTTTCCTTTATTCTGATTTACCACAGCGTTAATAGGTGGCTTAAAACTTGTTGCGTGCCCACAAAGGTGGTTCCAGAAATGGTGCGACAGGTTAATGCTAAACGGCGGCACTTTCCAGTTTTTTATGGTCCTTATATTTTTTGTCAGCAGTTTTAGCAGTTCGTCCTGGCTAAGGTCCTCATCCAATGCGCTGCCGGTGCCTAAAACATGTGCGCCCTCAATACTCAAAATTCCTATCAAAGTGTTATCGCGCTTTAAAGCCTGCGATAGTTCCTTGTAATTATTTGCTAATACAAATTCGTACTTGCCATCGGGGCTCTTGCCCTGGCCGTTATATACAAAGTCATATTCGGCCAGCAGGTCGCCAAAATAGTCGGCGTGCTTTTTTAAATGGGTAATGCGCGCCGCGCTGAAACCGGTCAACACCTCGTGCATGGTATTAATACGGTCCTTACCTATCAGTATCTTTGGAATGTTTCTCAAATGCAAAAAACCCCGCTCAATTGGGTATAACGAAACATTAAAAATCCGCACATTCCCCTCCGCCAGCGAATATAAATTGGCCTGGGATTCCTTTAAAACCTGTTCACTGGCCCCCTCAATCGTTTTGGCAAATTTGCTTTCCACTTTGTGATGAATCTTCTCCCACATATTAACCGCCGGTTCAGGCTGGCCTGAGTTAAACGATTTAAGATTGGGATGGCAGTGCAGGTCTACAGTAATTATTTCTTTGCTCATGGATGGATTTGGCAAAACGTTGGATTAAGACAATAAGATTAAATATTTCCTAAACTATTGCCAACTATTTTTTTCGGCTTTCAATGTTCTTAACATGATACCGAAATGATGCCCCTTTGAAAGTGCGTTTACCGATTGCGCTATACGCTTTGCTTTGGTGGGTTCCGTTTTGGCACTTTCAATCCACTTGGTAAAGTAATTCTGGTGCCCTTTGGTCAGTGTTTTATAAAACTCCATAGCCTTTGGTTCGTCTTCCAGGCAGGCTATCAGGTCAGCGGGTGGCAGTACCGGTGCATCATCGGCATCCAGCTGTACGCTAACCTGAGAGCCCTTCCGTTTGCCAATACCTTTGCGCATTTCAGCGTTAACAGGCATCACAAAATTTCCTTCGCCCATAGGCAAAAGTGCTACCGACGAAATGGCAAAGCTGTCCAAACGCCCCTTAACCCTGAAAATTTTTTTATTCCCCGGTTTTAGTTTTTGTGCCAGTTCCGCAGGCACTTCAATATAAGTCCAGCCGGTTTTTTCTCCCTGCTCATCAAACTTCAGAAGCGTAGCGGTAAATTTGATCATCGCTTTGGTTATTATTTTCCAAATTTAAACTTTGAAATTAATTTGCAGGTAAAGAGGGCGATGGAAAGTAATATTGAAATAAGATCTATTGAGTCAACTGACAATGCAGCGCTGGCAAAAATTATCCGCCAAACGTTGGTTGAATTTGGCGCCAACCATCCCGGCACCGTCTATTACGATGAAAGCACCGACCGGCTAAGCACCCTGTTTAATGTGCCCGGCAGCGCCTATTTTGTAGCCGAAAGGGATAGCGAAATATTGGGAGGTGGTGGTATATTTCCTACAGAAGGTTTAGGTGCCGACACCTGCGAACTGGTAAAAATGTACCTGCTGCCCGTGGCAAGGGGTTTAGGACTGGGCCTTGCTCTTTTACAAAAATGTATTGATTTTGCCCGCAGCCATAACTACAAAAATATTTACCTGGAAACGATGCCCGAACTGGCACTTGCCATTAAGCTATACCAAAAAACAGGATTTAAAATGCTTAACGGCCCCCTTGGACAAAGCGGCCATTTTGGTTGCGGCATATGGATGATATTAAATTTGGACGAATACAAGTAGTATAATTGCCCTCCGTTATTTAAAACCCCAGAAAAGTGCCAACTGAAAGTGATTTAAAAAAGAATGTCTGGAAAAGTATTTTCCGCCTTATACAACCGCATAAAAAGCGGTTTACTGCGGTAGTTATAATCGGGTTGCTGAGCACCGGTGTAGGCCTGTTAGAGCCCCTGATATACCGCGAAGCGGTGAACGATGTTGCGGGCCTTTTTGTAAAGCAGGCCAAAGACGATGTGCGGCACGAGTTAGGCGTTGCCACCGATGACGATGCCGTAAATAATCTGATTGAAAAAGGAATTGCAGATGTTGAAAAAGATGCCGATGCTATTGGTAAAGAAATAGAGCAGATAAAGCCCAAGCCAAAACACAAAGAACCACACACCACAACGCACGTTGCATCACGAACCCCCAACCAGGCGCTTCAAACCTTGCTTTGGGCGGTGGGCTTGCTTTTTTTGATTAACCTGATTGGATACATTTTTTGGCTGATAGCCAATAATATGAATGTTAAACTATCCTGCTATATCGAGCAGCGGTTTATTCAAAGCACCTTTTCGCATGTGCTGCAATTGCCGCTCAGTTTTTTCGGCAAGCGCTCCAGTGCCGCCGTAGCCAAACAAATTGACCAATCGGAGGAGGTCTCCGCCATTGTAAATGCTTTTTCGCAGGATATTCTTCCCGAAGTTATCGGGCTGATTGGCACTCTGGCTATCATGCTTACGCAAAACGTAACGCTTACCCTGATAGCGTTTGCCATTATTCCTTTTTATATAATCATTGCCTGGCGCTCGGCCCGTAAACTTGAATCGGGCCTGTCTGTTTATTACGACCGCTGGGAAGATGTATCAGCCCACATTCAGGATGCCCTTACCGGTATTAAAACCGTTAAACTATCAGGCGCAGAAATCCGCGAAACAGAGAACCTGAAAAAAGTGTCAGACGGTGCTTATCTGGATTATATAGTCCGCAACCGGCGTAGTAATAAATATGTTTTTGCCGAAGGCATGTTAACCCATTTATCAAGCGCGCTGGTGCTTGGCTACGGCGGTTATTTAACCCTGCAACACCGGCTTACCCCCGGGGATGTGGTGATGTTTGTTGCATACCTCGACCGGCTATACAGCCCTATTGATTCCCTTGCAAGCTTATGGGTAAACCTGAAACAAAACGTGGCATCCATAGCCCGCGCTTTCCGCTTGCTGGATAGCACAACCGAACCCAAACAGGGAAAAGAACTAAAGCTTAAAACCGGACGCATCGAGTTTAAAAACGTGCACTTCGGTTACAATGCCGAACGCGAAATTTTAAAGGGCCTCAACATCACAATTGAGCCCGGTAAAATAACCGCGCTGGTAGGCACCTCGGGCGCAGGCAAAACAACAACAGTTGATTTGTTGATGAAGCTATACGAACCAACCAGCGGAGAAATTTTAGTCGACGGACAAAACCTGGCCATTTGTGATGCTTCCTCGGTAAGAAAACAAATTGGCATTGTGGCAACCGATGGTGCAGTTTTTCGCGGTACGCTGGCAGATAATATCCGCTACAAAAGGCCTGATGCAACAGATGCAGAAGTTATGAAAGCCGCCAAAGCCGCCGGCATGAAAACCACTCTTGAACGTCTGCCCAATGGCCTGCAGACACCGGTGGGCGAAAACGGCATGGGCCTTTCGGTTGGCGAAAGGCAGCGGATACAAATTGCCCGCATACTGGTGGCCAAACCACGCATCCTTATTTTAGATGAAGCCACCGCCAACCTCGATTACGCTACCGAAGCTGAAATTAAAAAGACCATTACTGAAGTACGGAAAAAGAATACCGTAATCATTATCGCTCATCGTTACTCCATGGTACACGATGCCGACCATGTAATTGTTTTATCGGCCGGCGAAGTGCTGGAAGAAGGCAGCCCGGCACAATTAGTAGAAAAAGGCGGCTGGTTTGCCGACTTTGCCAAAGCAGTTGACGAGGAAACGGAAGAGCCGGAAGAAGAAGTAGAAGAGGACACTTTGGACGAGGAAACGGAGGAGTAATAGCGCCTTTACACCCCAAATGTGTCAACCCATATCGCGTTTAGGTAAAAACAATTCATTCATTATCAACTAACTGCACGCAAATTTTGTATCAACACGAATGTTAAAATTTTGTTGATTTCATGAGTTGCTTTTACTACTTAAACCCAGGAAC
Organism: uncultured Bacteroidota bacterium; assembly: GCA_903889265.1. Taxonomy (GTDB): domain Bacteria; phylum Bacteroidota; class Bacteroidia; order Chitinophagales; family LD1; genus Bog-950. The sequence continues at coordinate 25,766 of CAISWS010000155.1, read as the reverse complement.
AGGCTGTTTGGGCCTATACCCAAAAATAACTTAATCGGACTTTGCCTCAATAAAATCTATGTTTTTCGCCCTTATAGCCCTAAATTGACCTTAAATTACCAAATCCGCTGTTGGTATTCTGAAAGGAATAATTAATTTTGCCGTCCCTTAAACGAAAATTATAAATTAGTACCAAATGAAACGGACATTCCAGCCAAGCCGCAAAAAGAGAATCAACAAACACGGCTTTAGAGAAAGAATGAGCACAAAAAATGGAAGAAAAGTTCTTACAAGAAGAAGAGCCAGGGGCCGGAAAAAACTCACGGTTTCTGACGAAAGCAGACTTAAATAGATCTTCTTTAAGTAAATCCTATGCCCAATTCGAGCTTGCCAAACTAAAGGGCAACAGGTTTTGTGCAGAGGAAAAACTGAAAAGTAAGAAGTCCATTGATAAACTTTTTAACGAGGGTAAATCTGTTTCACAAAACGGGTTTACCCTTGTTTATTTGATAGGCCCTCTCTTTTCTTTCTATCCCGCCCAGGCAGGCTTTACGGTGCCTAAAAAAAACTTCAAACACGCAGTAGACCGCAACCGTATTAAGCGTCTTATACGCGAAGCGTACCGCTTAAACAAAAACCTGCTTTACGAAAAACTGACCGGTCAAAAACAACAAATGGCGCTTATGTTCGTCTTTAAGGGCAGGGAACTTCCCAGCCAGGATTTGGCAACCAAATCGGTTTTGGCTTGTTTAAATAAGGTTAAGATATGATTTCAAGAGTTTTCTCCTATATCTTTTTGCTTATCATCAAAGGTTACAAAACCCTGATATCGCCCATACTTCCTCCCAGTTGCAGATATTACCCAACCTGCTCGGATTACGGCGTTGAGGCCATTAAAAAATACGGCCCCTTTAAAGGTGGTTGGCTGGCCGTAAAACGCATCGCCCGCTGCCATCCCTGGGGAGGCCATGGCTACGACCCGGTGCCTTGAACACTATTTAGCAGTAAACTCGCCCCTTCCTTTAGATATACCTTTTTTAGCCACTATGCTTACCCCAAAAAATCGAATACTTTATAATAAACCCGAAGAGTTGACGGCATGATAGTAATCCCACCCCGAAATGAATCTAAACCCCGAATCGCAATGCCACTAAGTCAAGGGAATCCTGACCACAGAGTGGTCACAGCTTTATAGCAAAAATCAATAAGAAGATATACGACCCCACAGCGGGTCGAACATTGGCAACGCTTAACTTAACTACATTGCCTAAGCGTTGACATCATTCGACTCATTTAGCATCATATCCTAATGCGCCACCAAAAACTTCCCGTTACCCAACACCCCGCTGCTACTCACAATCTGGTATAGATAAAGCCCATCTGATAAGGCACCACAACTGATATTAAACTGCTGCCCATCCGGCACACCAACCCGGTTAACTTCTTTACCTCCGGCATCATAAATTACAAAGGCGCTGCCTTTTAAATCCTCCTGTGCGGTTATCTTTACAGTGGCCTCGTTACTAACCGGCATAGGATAAAGCGATACACTTATTTTAGGTGCGCTTACTTCATTAATACCGCTGGCTGAACCTGCCACCACAATAGTCCCTTTCATACCCATACCTGCATGTGTCTGGCAAACATAATAATGCGTACCCACCGGTAGCAGAGTTGGCAAAACCACTCCCCCGCCATAAGCCACAGAAAATCCCCCTGCAAGCGCCGTGGTGCCATTTGCACTCCATGTTGCCGCACTTACTTCAACGGCATTATGAATATTGGCTAACTGAAAGGTAACCGTGTCACCCAAATGGATAGAGGTGGCAGAAGGTGAAAACGTAAGGCCCGAACTGGAAATTACATTGTTACTGCCACTAAAACCAGCCAGCGAAGCTGCCAGCAACAAAGCGCAAAAAGTAACTTTTTTCATAATTGGGGGTATTTAGTTTCCTACTCATTTGGCTTTTCGGTTTCGCCCCGTTTTTTAAAGTGGTTGCTGGTCTCCACACAATTTACTTATTAACGGATTGGCAGATATAAGAACTATAAACTGAAATCAGAACTTCGTTGCTCCAAATTACAATTTAAGATTGAAGAATTGCAATTTTTATTTTTATATGAGAGCATTAAAAATGCCTGTCCGGCCAAGGGCAGCCTAATCACAAAACCTCATCCTTCAACCCCGGAAACACCTTCCCTATTTTGCCCAACAAATACTCCCCGTAAGTGCCGCCAAACTGATGCACATCTGCATTATCCCAGCGCGGCGCGGCGTCAGTAACCCCCTGCGGTATATTTTCAATCCGCTCAATCACAGTATCAAACCCCGGATCAAAAAATAAGGGGAACGACAAGCGGCTTTTACCCGAGGTATTTAAAACCCGGTGCGGGGTTGAGCGGTAAATACCCCCGGTCATTTTATCAAGCATATCGCCAATGTTACAGATAAAAGTATTTTCTACAGGCGGGGCCGGTATCCATTCGCCCCGGCTTTTTACCTGCAGCCCACCTATGGCATCCTGTAGTAAAATGGTAAGCAGGCCATAATCCGTATGCTCACCCACCCCCCAATCTGTAGTACTTGCAGGCTGCGGCGGGTAATGAAAAATACGGAAAAGTATAAGCGGGTCCTGGTTGTATTTTTGATAGAAATAGTCAGCCGGCAAATTCAGGCTCAGGCTTATTCCCTGCATAACTTTATGGCCCACCTGTGTTACGGCAGCTATATATTCCAGCACAGTTTCTTTAAAATGGGCAGGTTGTTCAGGAAACAAATTCGCGCCATGCAAAGGTAGCCGGGCCTTTACGCGTGCATCTTCTTGGTCAAGTTCCAGCCCAAAATAAATGCCTTCTTTCTTATCCGGTTTGCCACTGGTAAGTTCGTCATTTACAGCAAAATAACCCCGCCATGCCTTGCCCGCATTGCGCATGGCAATTTTCATTTTTTCTTCTTCGGGCAAGGCAAAAAACTGATGGCTTAATGCTTCAATCCGCTTTTGTAATTGCAGACTTACCCCATGCCCGGCCACATAAAAAAAACCATGCTCACGGCATACTTCCGAGATTTGCTGGGCCAGCAAAGCAGCGGCATCAGGCTCATCAATTTTGCTGAAATCAATAATGGGGATTTGTGGTGCGCTCATTACCTGCAAAATAATTAATAAAGTTCAATCAGTTTGTTTATATTGTATGGGTACTTACTGCATCAAACCTTCTGTTATTTGCACTGCGTCCACACGTTCCGCTCCCTGGTTAAACAGTGCAAAACAGCCTGGGTAGCGGATAGGCGGGTCAAATACAGATTCAAAGACAGCCGTGTATTTGCCTTTGGTTTCCCCTTTAGGGACGGAAGGGGACGGCTGTTGTGAATACGACAACCTCGAACGCGTCCTTTTGTTTAACCCTGAGTAGCTAATTTCTCTTAGTTTAACCCCCTATTTCATAAAATCCTCTAAAAGGATATAGCCCGATGCAAACAATTTCCTTATCTCCGCGTTAAAAATTATGTTTACCAAAGATAAACAGCGGATTCTGCGGCCAGGAAAGACAATAATTGCATGAACCAACTTTGCCGGAATAAATTTAAATCCGGTTCCTGAATAAAGTGAGATGAAGAAATCGAAAAAGTTTTTGTTGATAGGTTGTATACTGGCCATTGCGTTTATACCAATAGCCGCTACCGAAAGTTCGTATTTTGAGATAACCAAGAACCTCGACATTTTTACCACGCTCTATAAAGAGCTGAATACCTATTACGTTGATACGCTGAAGCCTGAAAAACTGATGCACGCCGGCATTAATACCATGCTGGATGGCCTGGACCCCTACACCGATTTTATTCCGGAAGAAGATATGGATGATTACCGCACCCAAACTACCGGGCAATACGGCGGTATAGGCGCGGTAATAGGCACGCGTGGCGAATGGGTAATTGTAAGCGAACCTTATGAAGGCTTCCCCGCCGATAAAGCCGGTCTGCGCTCGGGCGATCAGATACTTTCCATTGACGGAAAAGATGCCAAAAATTACAAAACCGACCAGGTTAGTTCTATGCTAAAAGGCAAACCAGGCACCGAGGTAAATGTGAAGATAAAACGACTCGAGAAAGGCGGCAAAGAGACCGAGTTTATGGTGAAAATGATCCGCGAGGAAATCAAAATTAAAAACGTCCCTTACTTTGGTATGCTGAATGACCATATCGGTTACATCCGCCTGGGTGGCTTTACTGACCGGGCAGGTGCCGAAGTAAAAAGCGCTCTTGAATCGCTGGAGACAAACCACCACATCAAAGGTGTTGTGTTCGACCTGCGCGGCAATCCGGGAGGGCTCTTGAACGAAGCCATTAATGTGGCCAATGTTTTTGTTGACAAGAACATACAGATAGTTTCAACACGCGGTAAAATTGATGAATGGAACAAGTCTTTCGTCACCCTCAACGAACCCGTTGATTTAAAAATACCGATGGTGGTACTGGCAGACGGCGGCTCCGCTTCAGCGGCCGAAATCGTTTCAGGCTCATTACAGGATTTAGACCGTGCGGTGATTATTGGCCAGAGAACATTCGGCAAAGGCCTGGTGCAATCAACCCGCTCATTGCCTTTTAATGCCAAGCTTAAAATTACTACAGCCAAATATTATATTCCCTCAGGCCGGTGTATACAGGCGCTTAATTATGCCGAGCGTAATGCCGATGGCAGTCCGGTGCGCACACCCGATTCATTAAAAGTGGCATTTAAAACCAAAAACGGCCGCAAGGTTATGGACGGTGGCGGCATTGAGCCTGATGTTGTTTTAGAGCCTGAAAAATATGCCCGCATCACCATCAGCCTGATTACCAAAAACCTGATATCTGATTACGCGAATGAGTACCGCATCGAGCACGATAAGTTAAGCGACCCCGCCACTTTTGTTTTATCCGATGCAGAGTACGAGGACTTTGTAAAATGGGTTAGCAAAAAAGATTACGACTATACCACCCGCAGCGAAAAACTGCTGGATGAGTTTAAAGCCGCTGCCGAAAAAGAGAAATATTACGACGATGTAAAGGAAGATTATGATGCTATGAAAAAAACCATGATGCATGATAAAGCCAACGACCTTGAAAAAGAAAAGGTGCAGATAAAAAGTATCCTGGAAGAAGAAATTGCTTCACGTTATTATTTAAACCCCGGCAGGATTCAGGCATCATTTAAAAACGATACTGAAATAAAGAAGGCAATAGAAGTGCTGGACGACCCGGCAAAGATGAATGACATACTGGCGAAGAAGTAAACAAGTGATAATCTCTGCATACGCAGGGGCAAAAAAACGAAATGAGTTCATTAAAAAATAAACCAGGTGTAATGGTGTCGGCCTTAAAAAAAGGCCGGGTATGGATAGTGTTGGTGGCAATTGCCATTGGCTCCATGTCTTTTGCTGATTACTATTTCGACATATCGAAGAACATTGATATTTTCTCCTCGCTGTTTAAAGAAGTAAATACTTTTTATGTGGATGATGTTGAGCCGTCAAAACTGATGCGCACCTGCATTGACGGCATGTTAAAGACCCTGGATCCTTTCACCAATTACTATTCCGAATCGCAGATTGAAAACGCCCGTATTCAGCAGGGCGGCAAATTCGGCGGCCTGGGTGTTGAAATTGAAATCATGAACGGCTTTCCGGTAATTACTTCGGTTACCGAGGGCCAGCCAGCCGATAAAAACGGCATTAAAGTAGGCGACGTTATTAAAGGCATTGATGGCAACCCAACCGAAAAAAGGACTAAAGAAGAAATCAATAAAATATTGATAGGCGAACCCAAATCGAAAGTAACCCTCCAGATAGAGCGCAAAATTTCTTTATTCGATACCCAACAAAAAAGCTTCCTGCTTGAACGTGAAGAAATACAGGAAACTAATGTGCCGTTTTTCGGAATGGTAACCCCTGATGTTGGGCTTATCAAACTTAAAATATTTAATGAGCACGCCGCCCGCGATGTAAAGCATGCCTTCGACAGCCTTAAACGCGCCAATCCTGATATGAAAGGGATTGTGCTCGACCTTCGCGGTAATCCCGGCGGGTTGCTTACCGAGGCCGTAAACATTGTAAATATTTTTGTAAACAAAGATCAGCTGGTAGTTACAACCAAAGGCAAAGTAGAGGAGTGGAACAACACCTTTAAAACCCAGGATGAACCCAGTGATGCTAAAATACCGTTGGTTATTATTGCCAATTCAAGTTCAGCATCGGCATCCGAAATTGTCTCAGGCACCATTCAGGATTACGACCGGGGCGTTATCATAGGCCAACGGACCTACGGCAAAGGCCTTGTGCAGATTACCCGCAACCTTAGCTACAATACCATGCTAAAGGTTACCACAGCCAAATATTACATCCCTACAGGGCGCTGTATACAAGCCATTAATTATGCCGAGCGCAATGCCGATGGCAGCGTAAAGCACGTGCCCGACTCTTTAAAAGTGGCCTTTAAAACCATTAACAAAGGCCGCACCGTTTTTGATGGCGGCGGCATCGACCCGGATTTGGTATTGCCAAAAGCTGAGGAGGGCAAATTAGTAGAGGCCCTGGTAGCTAAGAATTACATTTTTGATTTCGCCACTACCTATACCATTTTGCACAGCTCTATTGACGACGCCGCCAGGTTCCATTTAACCGATAAAGACTTTGACGATTTTGTGGCTTTCGTAAAATCAAAGGACCTGAGCTACAAAACCGAAAGCGAAGAAAAACTGGATGCGTTGAAAGAAGCTTCTACCGATGAAAAATATTTCGATGCCTTAAAAGAGCAATACGAGGTAATAAAAAAGAAACTGGCGCACAATAAGGAGCTGGACATGGCCAAAAACAAAAAAGAAATCCTTACCCTGCTTGAAGATGAAATTGCCGGCCGCTACTATTACGCCTATGGCCGCGTTAAAAAAGGCAACCAAAACGACAGTGAAGTAGCCAAGGCCATTGAACTCATTGGCAATCCAACGGAGTATAATGAGTTGCTGAGCGCGAAGAAATAGTGCCTTCTTTTTTATAAATATATATCAGTCAAGCATCACAACTGGTTATAAAAAGATGATGCTTTTCCTTAATAGTTCTGCTATTATTAGTTATTTCTGTCGTAGTTTTCTTTTATCGGGTACCCGTAGTTCGTAATCCGTACCGGCCTGAAGTGTGAGCATCCTTATATGTTTTGTATATATTGTTTATTTTAATGTGTTTGTATTTTGCATTTCATCCCGGCCTCTAAGCTATTTCCGTAAAGAAAATGATTCATGCGTAGCCAAAAGGAAAAAAACGCTGTATGAGATCAACCGACCGCTTGCTAAAAGCGCTATTCGCCGAACCGCCAGCTAAATGGGATGCCGGTGCATCGGGTTCGTTTATTTCCCTGCGTGGAGAAGCATTTTTAGGAAATTGCTTAGCAGCCTTGACCTTTTTTGTTACTTTTTTGGGTCAAGTCCTTAGATCCCGCCTTTCCAGCGGGGCCAAAAAAGTAAAAGCCTCATAAATCGACTAAAAGCCATTTTTAATCAGCATTGGTTATCAGGTTTTAGATTGGCAAAAGATGTCATCTCCGATTACACCGCAAGAGCCAATTGTAATTGCACATTGGTGCCATCCAAAAAACAGAAAGGGCAGCCATAATAGCTGCCCTTTCTGTTTTTAATATTTATGTCCTTAAACCTTAATCAACCTTCACAAACTTCTTGCTGATGGTAGTTCCCTGTATACTTATTTCAACAAAGTAAACACCTGCCGCCAGTCTTTCTGTATTGAATGTAAATTTATTAGCCAACCGGTTATAACCTACCTCAATCACCTTACCCGTTACATCATGAATTACAGGCACCTGGTTATCCGAAGTAAACAAGGCACTCTGCATAGTCAGCATTTCGTTTGCCGGGTTAGGGTATAATTGAACAGCGTTTTCAAGGCTTGGTTCATCTACACCTAAACAAATCTCTACTACAAAAGTCTTGGTAGCAACGCCGTTACAACTGCTGGTTCCCTGTACAGTATAGGTAACATTAAAGGTACCCGTACCGCCCCCACCAACATTCAGCGTATTACCCGAAACGCCCGTTCCTGAATAAACTCCACCCGCAGGTGTAGCGGCAGGAATAGCTACTGAAGTTATACCAACAGTATTACAGATGGTATCACGTACATTCCAGGTAATAACCGGTGCAGCAAGCGCTGTAAGGTTAAGTGTTACAATACTATCGCAGCCACTTGCATTTACAAGGGTATCCAGGTACGTGCCGCTGGTGTTATAAACGCGGCCATGGTAAGTATAACCGGTATCTGCACAGAAACTTGCTGTAACAGCGCCCGTTGAAGGCACACCAACTGCAAGATGCAGCGTAACTATACTATCGCAACCACCGGTTGCAGATAAGCTGTCAATATAGGTTCCCGCAGTGGTAAGGTTTTGGCCTTTGAAAGAATATGAACCACCCTGGCAGATACTTGCGTTCACCGTAGTAGTAATTACCCCATTAATCTGTAACGTTAGCACTACTATACTATCGCAACCAATAGTTGCGGTCAGTGTATCTGTATAAGTACCTGGTATGGTCAAAATGCGGCCATTAAAGTTATAACTGCCACCCACACAAACACCCGCCGTTACATTGCTTACCGAAGGCTGTATTGCAATGATATCCACCTGGCCCGAAGCCTTGCATCCGTTTGCATCAGTTACTATCACGGTATCAACAAGGCTGGCTGAAGGATGAATATTTAATACTGCCGAATCGCTTCCGCTGGTCCAAAGGTAGCTGACGCCACCGTTGGCCGTAACATTAACATCCTGGCCTGCGCAAATTGTAAACGATGAAGCCGGTGTAAAGTTAACAACCGGAAGGCTGTTAACGGCCACGTTTACCGACGCCGTTCCGCTGCAACTGCCGCCTATCGAAACAGTAACAGTGTAGGTGGTATTCGTTAACGGCGAAACGCCGATAGTTTGCACCGTATCACCATTGCTCCAGGTATAGGTTGTTCCCGATGTAACACTGATATCTAATGTGCTGCCCAAACAAACTGAAGGGTTTGCAGGGGTTATTATCGGCACCAGGCTGGTATTTACCACTACTGTTGATTGTGCCGTAGCGGTACAGCTATTGCTTCCCGTTACAGTAACAATATAAGTAGTAGTTGAGGTTGGCGAAACCAGGGTGCTGGAGAAGGTGCTTCCATTACTCCATGCATAGGTTCCACCGCCGTTTGCTTTAAGCGTAGTACTTTGGCCGGTGCATATTGAACTGATAACCGGGTTAACACTGGCATGTGGCGCAGGCAGTGTATTTACCACAGCACTGGCAGTGGCGGTGCAACCGTTAACGTCAGTTGCAGTAACAGTATAAGTTGTATTAGCCGTTGGCGACACAGCAATAACCGCAGTACTGCCGCCATTGCTCCACAGGTAACCAATGCCACCTGAAGCGGTTAACGAATCGTTGGTGCCCACACAAATAGTGCTTCCCGCAGGGTTAATAGAAGTAACAAAAACATCCACATTAACAGTTGATGCAGCGCTGCCGGTACATCCGTTTCCATCCGTAACCGTTACATCGTAAGTAGCAGTTGCCGTTGGATTTACGTTAATTACTGAGGTTGTGCTGCCGTTGCTCCACGCAAAACCTGCAGCCCCGCTGGCGCTAATGGTGGTAGTGCTTCCGCTGCACGCCAAAACCGATGTAGGGTTAACTGAGGCAACCGGAGGTGTATTTACAGTTATCAGCGCACTGGCAGTTGCCGAACAGCCGGCCGCATTGGTAACCGTTACCGTGTAAGCAGTAGCTGCTGTTGGACTAACAGTAATGGAACCGGTTGTGCTTCCATCGCTCCATGCATAACCACCGGTACCAAGGCTTGAAGTAAGCGTTGTGCTTAAACCACTGCAAACAGAGCCGGACGATGGACTAATGCTGGCAACTGGTAAACTATTAACTATTAATAATGCGCTGGCAGTAGCCGAGCAATTATTTGAAGTTATGGTTACTGTATATGTTGTATTGTTTGATGGGCTTACGGTAATTACCGCACTGCTGCTTCCGTTACTCCAATGATATACATCGTTTCCAAGTCCGGTTGAATCAAAGGCGGTAAATGTTGCGCTTTGGGTATTGCATATCGAAATAGTATCGGGGTCAATATCAGCAGTCGGCACTGCATTTACGGTTACCAATGCGCTGCCGGTAGCAGTGCAACCAAGCAGCGTTGCAGTAACCGTATAAGGAGTAGTGCTTGATAGCTGCTGGCTTATTGAGCTTGTAGTAGCGCCAGTACTCCATGTAAAAGTTGCCCCAACGCCCGCGCTTGCAGTAAGACTAACCTGTTGACCCGCGCAGATGGTATCGTTTGCAGGGTTAACCGTTACCACCGGCAAGCTGTTAACCGTTACTACAGAACTGGCAGTAGCAGTGCAACTGTTATTGTCTGTTGCTGTAACCGAATAAGTAGTTGTTGAAGCAGGGCTAACTGTTATGGCGGAAGTATCTCCTGCATTATTGCTCCATGCATACGTCAGTCCTGTACCCGAAGCTGATAATATTGTGCTTTGTCCGTCACATATGCTGATGGTGTTAGGGGTAATAGCTGTTGTTGGCGGTGTATTAACCGTAACATTAACACTGGCAGTGCCTGAGCACCCTACCAGGTTAGATACTGTTACCGAATAAGGCCCGCTTACAGTTGGTGAAGGAGAAATGGTTTGCGTTGTTGCTCCGGTGCTCCAGTGGTAAGTGCTTGCCGCAGTTACACCCAATGTTACAGAATTGCCGGAACATACAGCAGGTGTTGACGGACTAATAACCGGAATCAGGAACGGATTCACATCAACCGTTGAAGATTCAGTTGCCACACAATGATTGGCAGCAGTTATGGTTACCGTATATGTTGTTGTAAGTAGTGGGGTAACAGTTACCGTAGCCGTCGTGCTGCCGTTGCTCCATGCATAAGTTCCTCCGCCGCCTGCTGTAATGGTGGCGCTTTGGTTAGTACATATTGAGCTTATTGCCGGATTAATAGTTGCCGCTACACTGTCAACCACCACCGCTGATGAAGCAGTGGCAGAACAACCTGTTATAGTATTGGTAACGGTTACAGTGTATACAGTTGATACAGTCGGACTATCAAGTATTACATTGGTGGTAGCATTGTTGCTCCATGCAAAAGCGCCAACCCCCGTTGCAGTAAGCGTTACGCTGCTTCCTCTGCATATGGTATCGGCCGCCGGGCTTACAGAGGCAACCGGGTTACTGTTAACCGTTACTGATGCACTGGCGGTTGCAGAGCAACCGTTGGCATCGATGCCGGTAACACTGTAAGTAGTGCTGCTGGCTGGGCCTGCGTTAATAGAATCCGCTATGCTCGAATTGCTCCAGCTATATGATACACCACCTATCGAATAAAGCGTAACACTGCCACCAGCACAAATTGAAGTTGAAGCAGGATTAATAAATATTGAAGGCGTATTATTAACCACCACGTTGCCGCTTGCAGTAGCCGAACAGCCATTGGCACCGGTTACAGTAACTGTATATAAAGTAGTTACTGAAGGGTTAACGTTATTAACCGCTACCGCGTTGTTATTGCTCCAGTTATAGCTTGCACCACCCGATGCTGTCAATGTAGTTCCTGAACCAAGACAGATAGTAGTGCTGGCAGGCGTAACAGCAGCACCTGGCAACGAATTAACCGTCAGTGAAGCCGATGCCGTAGCGGTGCACGAGTTGGCGCCGGTTATTGTTACAGTATAAGTAGTAGTAGCAGTTGGGGTTACCGAAATTGTATCTGCATTGCTGCCACTGCTCCATACATAACTTACGCCACCCGTGGCATTAAGCGTATCGCTTTGGCCATTACAAATAGGGTTGGTATTTATGTTAATGGCGGCCACCGGTGCGTTGTTTACAGTTACTACCGCGCTGGCGGTGGCAGTGCAATTGCCGTTACCGGTTACAGTTACAAGATAAGTGGTTGTTGACACCGGGCTTACCGTAACCGCGGAAGCGGTTGAACTGTTGCTCCAGTTATAAGTACCACCGCCGGTAGCAGTTAAAGTGGTGCTGCTGCCGCTGCATATTGCAATTGCATTTGGATTAATCCCAGCATTCGGGTTGCTAACAACATTTACGGTTCCGGTAGCTGTTGCAGTGCAACCGTTGCTATTGGTAACCGTTACCGTATAGGTTGTGGTTGCAGAAGGGCTTACTGAAACAACTGCCCCGGTATCGGTATTGTTCCATTGGTAGCTGATTCCACCGCTGGCGGTTAACGTTGCGCTAAGGCCACTGCATATACTGCCGTTGGAAGGATTAACTGCCGCAACTGGCACGCTGTTTACTGTAACGTTTACAGAGGCTGTTCCGCTACAGGTTCCACCGTTGGTAACCGTAACAGTATAAGTTGTTGAAGCCGTTGGCGAAACCGTAATACTCTGGGTATTATCAGTATTGCTCCAGGTATAAGACCCGCCTGCCGTTACTATCAAAGTAACCTGGCTTCCCGGACAAATTGCCGGATTAGATGGCGTTATAACAGGTGAAAGTGTTCCATTAATATTCACCACACCGCTTGCTGTAGCGCTGCAGCCATTGGTTGCGTTAACCGTAACAGTATAAGTAGTTGTGCTTGCAGGGCTGACAATTATAGTTGTAGCCGTGCTGCCATTGCTCCAGGCATAGGTACCACCACCACTGGCAGACAGCGTATCGCTCTGCCCGGTACACAAAGAACTTACTGCCGGATTTACAACCGCATTAACAGGCCTTACAACAATATCAGAAGTTGAAGACACCGTGCACCCATTGGCAGAAGTCAGCGTAACAACATAATTTGTACTAACCGTTGGGGTTACAGTAATCACCGCCGTTGTAGCTCCGCTGCTCCAGCTATAGGTACCGGTACCAACCGCAGTAATAGTAACCGGATGGCCACCACATATGGTATCAACACCAGGTGCAAGCGATACGGTTGGTTTTGCCTTAACAACAACAGTTCTGCTGGCCGTTGCGCTGCATCCATGGCTGTTAGTCACAGTTACAGTATATGTCGTGGTTGCCGTTGGGCTAACCGTAGCTGTTTGCGTATGGATGCCGTTGCTCCATGCGTAAGCGCTTCCTGCGTTTGCAGTTAAAGTTGTGCTGCTTCCACTGCAAACGGAATCTATTGCAGGAGTAATACTGGCTGTAGCCGACAGCACAGTAACAATACCACTAGCTGTGGCCGTACATCCGGCTCCGTTAGTTACTGTAACAGTGTAAGTAGTGGTAGTAGTTGGTGCAACTGTTATAGTTGCTCCTCCTGCACCAGTACTCCATCTGTAACCGCCAAATCCACCGCCACCGCCGGTTGCTGTAAAGGTAACGTTGGTGCCGCCGCAAACCGTGTCTGTAGTGGGTGTAATGGTTGCAGTAACCGGTGTAATAGTAACAGTTCTGCTGGCTGTAGCTGTACAACCTGTAGCATTGGTTACAGTAACCGTATATGGTGTTGTAACCACAGGTGATACTGTAATGGCCGCAGTAGTAGCCCCGGTGCTCCATATATAAGTTGTGCCGCCAAACGCAGTAAGCGTTGCATTTGCGCCCGGGCAGATATTAGATACCGGAGGATTAATATTTGCAAATGGTAAAGGATTAACCGTTACAGTGCGGGTAGCCGTTGCCGAACAACCTGCTGCATTTGAAACCGTTACTTTATATGCGGTGGTAGCCGCAGGGCTTACAGTTATACTGGCCGAATCACTGCCCGTACTCCAAACATAAGCGGTGCCTCCCGCAGCGGTAATCACCGTGCTTTGGCCACGGCATATGGCAACCGTTGCTGGTGTAATAGTTGGTGTTGGATTAGCACTTACATTAACAGTAACATTAGCTGTTCCGCTGCATCCAACCCCGTTGCTTACGGTAACAGTATAAGTAGTAGTAGCAGAAGGAGCTACTACAATTGATTGAGTAGTTAAATTGTTGCTCCATTGATACGAATTACCCGGCGAAACCGTAAGCGTTGCAACACCACCAAAACAGATGTTTGAACTAGCCGGCGTAATAACCGGAACTAAGGTTGCATTCACACTAACAGATGCGGTAGCCGATGCGCTGCAATTATTGCCTGCCGAAACAGTTACGCTATAGGAGCCGCTGCTTGCCGGGGTAATAATAATAGATGTGGCGCTACTGCCATTACTCCATAAATAGGTGGTACCACCGCTGGCCACCAAAGTATCGCTTTGGCCGGTGCACAGCGAAGATACCGCTGGTGCAATAGCTGCATTTACGGTATTAACCGTTACGGTTCCCGCAGCTGTTGCTGAGCATCCGTTGCTACCGGTAACTGTAACGTTATAAGTAGTAGTTGCAGTTGGTGAAACAGCGTTGATTGCCGTAGATACATTATTGCTCCAGGCATAAGTTCCTCCGCCGCTGGCAGTAAGCACTACACTGCTGCCGCCACATATTGTGTCTTTAGCCGGTGTTACCGTTGCGGCGGGTGCCGGTTTTACAAGCACTGTACTGATGGCAACTGCTGTGCAGCCACCGGCGCCGGTTACAGTTACGGTATAAGTTGTAGTTGCAGTTGGCGTTACATTAATAGTAGCTCCAAAACCTCCTGTGCTCCATCTGTAGCCTCCGTCGCCACCACCTGCTGCGCCGCTTGCGGTAAGTGTAGCAGTGCTTCCGGCACAAACAGTATCGGCCGCAGGTGTTATGGCTGCAGTTGGTAACGGGTTAACCGTCACCGTGCAGCTGGCAGTTGCCGTGCAGCCGCTGGCATTGGTTGCAGTTACTGTATAAGTAGCAGTTGCTACCGGGCTAACAGTAATGGCAGCCGCAGTGCTTCCGGTACTCCATAAATAAGTCACGGTTCCGCCGCCACCTCCTCCGGAAACCGCAGTCAGTGTGACGCTTGAGCCCGCGCAAACTGCTGCGTTGGGTGGTGTAATATTTACAACCGGTGCCCGGTTAACAGTTACAGTGGCACTGGCAGTTGCCGAACAACCGGCCGAGTCGGAAACGGTAACACGGTAAGTTGTTGTAAAGCCAGGAGCGACAGTAATTGTTGCCGAGTCATTTCCTGTACTCCAAACATAAGATGTTCCTCCGCTTGCAGATAAAGAGGTGCTTGAGCCGGCACAAATGGTAGCCGCTGAAGGATTAACCATTGCTGTTACGGCCGGATTAACACTTACATTAACTGATGCAGTTCCGCTGCAACCAACTCCATTGGTTACGGTAACTGTATAAGTAGTAGCAGTTGTTGGGCTAACATTTATAACACGGGTCCCTGCACCATTGCTCCAGGCATAGGTAGTTCCGGCTGTAACTGTAAGTGCAACAGGGCTACCAGCACAACTTGTTGGATTGGATGGCGTAATAATTGGCACCAGCGTGCTATCAGCAATAACCACAGCACTTGCAGTTGCAGAACAGTTGTTATTGCCTGTTACGGTTACTACATAAGTAGTAGTAGCCGTTGGGCTTACCGTAATAGCTGCTGTTATTGCAGCAGTACTCCAAACATATCTGTTACCAAAACCAGGCCCTGCAACTGTTGCTGTTAAAGTAACCGGATTGCCTGTACAAATAGATGAGGTAGCCGGGTTTACTGTTACCACAGGCGCAGGATTAACATTAACCGTTCTGTTCGCTGTTGCGGTACATCCGTTGGCACCGGTAATCGTTACGGTATATGTGGTAGTACCAGTTGGTGTCACCACTATTGAATCAATGGTGCTACCGGTATTCCAGGCATAAGTTCCTCCTCCGCTTGCAGTAAGAGTTGCACTCGTTCCGGCGCAAACCGTTACCGTGGCTGGAGAAATAGCCGCTGTTGCTACAGGTTTAACCACTACTTTTACGCTATCGGTCGCAGAACATGCACCCGGCCCACCACCATTGGTTACCGTTACATAATAAGTTGTTGTGGCTGTTGGGGCAACCGTTATAGAAGCTCCTCCCGGAGGACCTCCTGCGCTCCACCTGTAGGCACCAAATCCGCCGCCGCCGCCACTGGCCGTAAGTGTTGTATTTGTTCCAGAACAAATAGTATCGGTTGCCGGTGTAATAGTAACTACCGGAACCGGGTTAACGGTTACATTTCTGCTGGCAGTAGCAGTGCAGCCGCTGGCACTGGTAACAGTTACCGTATAGAGGGTAGTTGCTGTCGGGCTAACAGTAGTGCTTGCTGAATCACTTCCGCTGCTCCATGCAAAAGTTGAAGTTCCCGTAACACCCGTAACTGTAGTTGTAAGTGTAGTACTTGAACCACTGCATACCGTTACAAAAGGCGGATTAATTGTTACTGCTGGTTTAGGATTTACTTTAACCACCACGCTATCCGTTGCCGAACATCCGCTCCCATTGGTTACGGTTACCTTATAGGTGGCAGTTGCTACCGGACTAACGCTTATGGACGCGCTATCGCTTCCGGTGCTCCACACATAAGAGGTTCCTCCGCTTGCAGTTAAAGATGCAGAAGATCCGGTACAAACACTGTCAACCGGTGGATTAATAGCAGCTACAGGGTTATTGGCAACTGTAACGTTTACCGAAGCTGTTCCGCTGCAGCCGTTGCCATTGGTGGCTGTAACCGCATAAGTAGTATTGGCGGTTGGTGAAACTGTTATATTCTGAGTAGTAGCTCCGGTACTCCATGTATACGACACACCGGCTGTTACCGATAAAGAAATTGAATCGCCAAGGCACAACACCGGATTAGAAGGGGTAATTACCGGCGTTAAAAGCGGGTTAGCTATTACAGTAACGCTATCGGTTGCAGTGCAGCCGGTAGCGTTGGTTGCTGTTACATAATAAGTGGTAGTTGTGGTTGGGCTTACAGTAATTGCTGCTGTTGTGCCTCCATTACTCCAAACATAGTTAACACCTCCGCTGGCGGTTAAAGTAGCCGAATTACCAACGCATATAGCCGTATTGCCCGGCGCGATAGAAACCACCGGCAGCGCATTTACCACTACCGAAGCACTGGCACTGGCCGTGCAATTATTGGCATTGGTAACAGTTACTGTGTAATTGGTATTAGTTGTTGGCGTTACAAACACAGCCTGTGTCGCACTACCGGTGCTCCAGCTATATCCGGTTACCCCGGTTGCTGAAGCAATAAGCGTCGCCGTTTGTCCGCTGCAAATGCTATCCGCCGGCGGCACAATAGTTACAACAGGAACACTATTAACTGTTACCGTTGCACTTGATGTTGCCGAACAACCACCAAAATTTGTCACCGTAAGTGTATAGGTAGTTGTTGCTGTTGGCGTTACCGTAATAGCTGGTGTTGCTCCTCCGTTGCTCCAGGCATACTGGTTTCCGCCACCACCTCCGCCACCGGCAGTAAGTGTCTGGCTTTGGCCCAAACAAATAGCTGGCGATGCAGGTGTAATAGTTGCGGTTGGCGTAGCATTTACTGTTACCCTTTCAGTAGCCGATGCGGTACAGCCGTTGGGGCCTGTTACCGTTACAGAATAAACCGAAGTAATAGTTGGCGAAACGGTAATCCTGAAGGTGTCAATAACACCGGTGCTCCATGCATAGGTGCCAATTCCGCTGGCCACCAGGGTTACACTTTGTCCGCTGCAAATGGTTGCGCCACCGGCCGGGGCAATGGCTGCCGCCGGGGCTGGTTTAACGGTAATCACTGCACTTGCTGTGGCCGTACAGCCACCTTGTGCCGATGCAGTTACAGTATAAGTAGTTGTGGTCGCCGGTGTAACATTTATTGCAGGCGCTGCCTGGCCGCTGCTCCAGGCATACGTTCCGCCGCCGGTTGCAGTAAGCGTAACGCTTGTGCCCCCGCAAACCGTATCATTTACGGGGGTTATAGCTGCAGTAATATTGCCGGTTACCACAACATTTATACTTGCAGTTGCAGTACAGCCTGTTGCATTGGTAACCGTTACGGTATAGGCTGTTGTAGCCGTGGGGTTTACAGTAAGCACAGCAGTAGCCGCGCCCGTACTCCATAGGTAACTTGTTCCGCCACTGGCAGTAAGCCTTGCAGTACCACCGCTGCACACTGTATCAGTTGAAGGAGTAATAGCCGCAGTGGGAACGGGATTAATGCTCACCAGTGTTGTGGCTGAACCAGTGCAGGTTCCGCCATCGCTAACTGTTACGGTATATGTTGTCGCTGCTGTAGGAGTTGAAGTAATAAAGCGCGTTGTGGCTCCGGTACTCCATATATAAGTGTTACCTGCTGTAGCTACCAACGTATCTGTATTACCAGGGCAAACCGATGGATTAGCGGGTGAAATATTAACTGTAAGAGCCAGATTTACCGTAACCGTGGCACTGGCAGTAGCAGTACATCCGTCAGGCCCCGTAACCGTTAATGTATAGGGTGTTGTTATAACCGGGCTTACCGTAATGGTGTCGCTGCTGCTAAAGTTACTCCATGCATAGGTATTTCCTGCTGAAGCTGCGGCAGATAGTGTTGCGCTGCCCCCTACACAAATAGAAGCACTTGCCGGGTTAATAGTTGCTACGGGGGCCGCTTTTACAACTACGGTTCTGCTTGCACTAGCGGTGCAACCTCCGCCGCCACCTGCGGTCACTGTCACTGTATAGGTTGTAGTGGCAACCGGTGCTACGTTAATAGCCGCAGTATTGGCACCAGTACTCCAGGCATACCCGCCAAAACCGGTTCCGCCGGTAGCTGTTAGCGTTGTATTGGTTCCGGCACAGATTGTATCAGTTGCCGGTGTTATGCCCGCATTAGGCGCGGTAGTAACAGTAACTGTTCGGCTTGCAGTTGCAGTACAGCCGCTTGCATTGGTAACGGTAACCGTATAGGTGGTAGTAACAGTGGGGCTAACCGTAATAGCCGCTGAATCTTTTCCATCGCTCCAGGCATAACTAAGGCCTGTACCGGTTCCTGTAGCTGTAAGCAATGTGCTGGTACCGCTGCACACCCTTGCAAACGGAGGGGTAATGGTAACTGTAGGTGCGGCACTTACTATAACGTGTACGCTATCGGTTGCCGTGCATCCCCCTGTGTACGTGGCTGTCACTGTATATGTGGTAGAAGCGGTAGGGGTTACATTTATAGCGGGGGTAAAAGCCCCGGTACTCCAGATATAAGTTTGTGCGCCACTGGCAGTTAGCGTTGTGGGGGTAAATGAGGCTCCGCATATTGTATCTGAAGCCGGTGTTATGGTAAGCGGCGCCAAAACAGTTACCTGCTGTTTAACCGAATCAATAACAACACCGTTTGATATAAACAACGTAACCGTATAAGTTCCGGCTGTTTGAAAGGTATGCGTTGAATTAACCGCAGTACTGGTATCCCGGGTACCGGAAGTGGGGTCCCCAAATCTCCACACGTCAAAAATATAGTTGGTACTGGTGTTGGTAAAACTTACCGAACTGCCTGCAACCGGACAGGCAGGTGAACTGGTGAACGATGGCACAGGTACTTGTGCAAACAAACTGCTAATCGATAACACCAAAGCTGATATCAGGGTCAGGCTTTTTTTCATAACACTTGGATTTAGCTACTAATTATATTATTACGTTAATGATTTATATGTTTAATGTCGCTATATTTTTTATATCACAGCCAACAGATTAAAATTAAACCAGTCCGATCTTTAAACTCAGATTTTCTTGCGCAGTCTTACCTGTTCAGCACTTTAAAAATACCTGGTCAGGCAAATTTTTAAACTCCGTCTGACAAACAACTTTTAAAATAGTTTAACAACCGCTTTGTTAAAATGCCCCTCATCCACTTAATATAATTTTTGTGGTTTCGCGGAATGCGAAGGTTAGAATTTAATTAGATTCTCTCAATCACCATGTTCATAGAGCAATAAGATTGCCTGAAGTTTAGAACCCGGTGCCCTTTAAGGTATTACAGGTTTTAAAGAAGATGGCACCTTTAATAACAAACATAACAGCATAAAAGACAAGCCTTTATGTGCAATAAATAGCCAACATCTGCCCTTCCGGACAGTCGGGTTCACTTACCTCGACAAATACATACTCTTCATCTTAAACAATTCCCTGAAGGTAGGGTCATAAAGGTCCTTGATAAAGCGGATAGATTCGCCGGTCGATTTCATTTCAGGTCCCAACTCCCTGCTAACGCCAGGGAATTTATCGAAACTGAAAACCGGTTCCTTGATAGCGTATCCTAACAAGCGCTTGTAGTAGGTAAAGTCTTTCAGCTTATTTACGCCCAGCATTACTTTGGTGGCGTAGTTGAGATAAGGAATGTTATATGCTTTGCAGATAAACGGCGTGGTCCGGCTTGCGCGTGGGTTAGCCTCAATTACATATACCTGGCCTTTTTTAATGGCAAACTGTATGTTTATTAATCCCCGGATATCCAGCGCCCGGGCAATCTTCTCCGTGTATTCGCGCATTTGCGAAATTACGTTTTCAGATAGGTTATATGGGGGTAATACCGCATTTGAATCGCCGCTGTGTATACCTGCTGGCTCAATGTGTTCCATAATGCCCATTATCTCTACCTGTTCACCATCAAAAATGGCATCCACTTCGGCCTCCTCGGCACGGTCAAGGAAATGGTCAACCAATATATTATTGTCAGGGAAAAATTTCAGAATCTTAATTACGGCTTTTGTCAGCTCTTCGTCATTAATTACAATACGCATTCTTTGCCCGCCCAGCACATAGCTCGGACGCACCAAAACCGGATAACCTACCTTTTGCGCAACCTCAATGGCTTCTTCGGCGCTCTTAGCGGCACCGTATTCAGGGTAAGGAATACCCAGTTGTTTAAGCATATCCGAAAAGCGTTCGCGGTCTTCTGCAATATCCATGGCATCGTAAGATGAGCCGATAATTGGGATACCAGTGTCATGCAGGTTCTTCGAAAGCTTTAAAGCAGTTTGCCCACCCAGCTGAACGATTACACCCATTGGTTTTTCATACTCAATTAGCTCACGTAAATGCTCCCAAAACACCGGCTCGAAGTAAAGCTTATCGGCAATATCCGGGTCGGTTGAAACCGTTTCAGGATTGCAGTTCATCATAATGGCTTCAAAACCCGCTTCGCGTATGGCAAGCACCCCATGCACACAACAGTAATCAAACTCTATCCCTTGTCCTATCCGGTTAGGGCCGCTGCCCAAAACAATTACTTTTTTCTTTTCGGTTACATTACTTTCTGAAGCCGGTATTTCAGTTCCCTTGCCCGATGCTTCAAAAGTTGAATAGTAATAAGGTGTTTTTGCTTCAAATTCCGCCGCACAGGTGTCTACCAGTTTATAAACCCTGCGTATATTCAGTTCCTTGGTACGATAGAAATACACATCATCCTCGGTAGTTTGCGTCATCCACGCAATTTGCAAATCACTGTATCCCTTCTCTTTCAGGTCCAACATGCTTGCAAAGTCAATCTCCTTCAGGTTTAGCTTGCGCGTCTTCCTTTCTGTTTCCACCAACTCCATTATCTGGTTCAAAAACCAGGGGTCAATCCGGGTAATATCCTGTATGGTTTTTAAAGGCACGCCAAGTTTAAGTGCATCGTAAATCCTGAAAATCCGGTCCCACGAAGGCGTTTTAATTCCCTGCAGCATATCATCCGTGCTAACCCAGGTTTTACCATCAGCGCCTAAACCAATCCTGTTATTTTCTAAACTCTGGCAAGCCTTCTGCAACGCTTCCTGAAAACTCCTGCCTATAGCCATTACCTCACCCACTGCCTTCATTTGCAGGCCCAGTGTATCATCACATCCCTGAAATTTGTCAAAGTTCCAGCGCGGTATTTTTACAATTACATAATCAAGCGCCGGTTCAAAAAACGCAGATGTGGTTTTGGTTACCTGGTTCTTCAACTCATCCAACGTATACCCAATAGCCAGTTTCGCAGCAATCTTTGCAATAGGATATCCCGTTGCTTTGGAGGCAAGCGCCGACGAACGTGATACCCGCGGGTTCATCTCTACTGAAATGATATCCTCGGTAACCGGGTCAATAGCAAACTGCACATTACAGCCACCGGCAAATGTTCCAATCTTCTGTATCATGTCCTTGGCATACTCGCGCATCTTCTGATACGAGGTATCGCTCAAAGTCATGGCCGGCGCCACCGTTATGGAGTCCCCGGTATGAATTCCCATGGGGTCAAAGTTCTCTACCGTACATATCACCACAAAGTTGTCGTTCATGTCGCGCATTACTTCCAACTCGTATTCTTTCCACCCTAACACGGCTTTTTCAATCAAAACCTCATGCGTAGGTGAGGCTGCAAGTCCGCGTTGAAGCTTTTCGTCAAATTCTTCCTTGGTGTGAACAAAAGAACCACCGGTTCCACCCAAAGTGTAAGATGGGCGGATAACCAAAGGGTAACCTATTTTCTGAGCAGCCTCCTTACCTTCCAAAAATGAGTTAGCCACAAATGATGGGGCAACCATAATACCCAACTCACCCATAAATTTGCGGAACGCTTCGCGGTTTTCAGTCGTTTCAATAGCTTTAAAATCTGCTCCCAAAACTTTTACACCGTATTTTTCCCAAAGGCCCAACTCGTAGGCCTCCATACATAAGTTAAGCGCTGTTTGTCCGCCCATGGTAGGCAAAACGGCATCTATTTTCCTTTCTTCCAGTATTTTTACGATAGAGTCTATCGTTATGGGCATTAAATAAACATTATCGGCCACTACGGGGTCGGTCATAATCGTGGCGGGGTTGCTGTTTAGCAGGGTTACTTCTATCCCCTCTTCGCGTAAACTACGGGCGGCCTGCGAGCCGGAGTAGTCAAATTCACAGGCTTGTCCGATAATAATAGGTCCGCTTCCAATAATCAGGACCGAGTTGATGGATGTGTCGCGTGGCATGAAGTGCAGTTAAGAGGCTGTCCTAATAAAAATTCGTGCGAAGATAGAAAATGGGGGCAATTTTGACGATAGGATAATGGTATGTTCATATTTTGTTGGGAAGAGTTGATTTGACAACTTTTATAAAGTTGTCAAATCTGGATATACGCGTGGAAATGTAATCTGGCGCATTTTGCTTATATTCGTTTTAATGCTTTGCAATGTGCTTAAATATGCGGGACATGCCATCGAGTTTATGGCAAAAAGGGCAATTAAAGAGCAGGAGATTGAACATGCAATACAAAATGGGGAAACGATAGAAACATATCCGGATGACAAGCCTTTTCCAAGCAGGCTTATTTATGCTTTGGTAAACGGAAGGCCCATACATTTGGTATTAGGGTTTGATGAGAGTTCAAAAGCCTGTTACATCATTACCGCTTACGAACCCAATATCGAAAAATTTGAACTTGATTTTAAAACCAGAAAACGCAAATAATGAACTGCCTGATTTGTAAACATGGGACTTATGTGCCCGGCAAAGTAACAGTAAAACTGGAACGTGGCGATGCTATTATCTTGATAAGAGATGTAGAGGCAGAAGTGTGTGATATCTGCGGTAATTATATGCTCGACCAGGCCACTACCCGTAAAGTTTTAGAAATGGCTGATGAAAGGTTTAATACTGGTACGGAGTTGGAAATTATAAAGTTGAAGGCTGCGTAATGCTAAAACCCTCCAAAATAGATGTGATAAATGATGCGCTTTCGATAACTTTGGAAGGAAAAACATTTGTGTTTCAGCTATCTGCTATTCCCAAACGTTTAGCTTCCGCTTCTCAGGTTTCCTGCGAGAACTTTATAGTTTCTCCATCTGGTTATAGTATACACCGGCCGGATGTAGATGAGGATCTGTCAATACCAGCTTTGATTAAAACTGTGGCGTAAATGGTTAATTTACCAACTCCCAATAAAAATGCGGCTCTTCGTAAAGATCATTTTTGCTCTATTTCTCTTTTTTCTCCCTACTCCTGCTTTTGTCCGCCAAATGAATACGGCCAGAGATTCATGCATTTCATTAAAACAGGATACTTTATCTGTAGGAGAGGCGACTCCTCAACATAGTGATGATGATTTCGCCCCTGGACTTTTCTTTTTTGCTCTTTTCGGGTGTGGTTGCATTTGTATGTTTGTTGCCGCAGGGGCTATGCTTGCTTTGGTGGCAACGTTTATGTTCATTGGTCTTGCTGCCTTAGGTATATTTTCAACCTCTTTGATAGTTGCTCTTCGCAAAAAATCGCTGGAAAAGGGTTTTAAAACTCTTATTGTTTTATTCTGCTCCTCTGGAGGACTTTTATCGCTTGCTGTTTTATTTCCTTTTGTAAATTATATCATACATTGGGCAACGTTTGAAAAAGCTGTATTCATTGGGGCAGTCATTGGCGCGTCTTCAGGTTTCGCTTTAGGACAAATAGTATTTTCCATAGCCAGACGATTATTTTTATACTTACAAAAGAAAATGGATGTGAACGAATAACAACACCCCTTCCCCGCTTTTACCCGCCCGCGTAAAAACCCCAAAAGGGTGCGAGAAACCCTTTTGGGGCAGCAATCTTCTTTTTCTTTCCCCACCCCCCTGTTAGTATTTCCCATCCCAAACCCGTAAACGAATACCCAAATTCGCTCCGTGATTATCATAAGCCCGTTGTTGATTATTGCTATCGCCCTGTCAGCACTATACTTTGTTATGGTGTTGTATTTCTTGGTGGGATGGCTGCGGCTAAAAAAGCCCGTGGAAAAGACAGATAACGCTACCGATAACCGCCTGCCTTTTGTATCCATCCTTATCCCCGTCCGTAATGAGGAGGAGCACATTAAAGGTTGTCTTGAAGCCATTTTCAAGCAGCAATACCCTGCCAATCTTTTTGAAGTAATTGTTATTGACGATTACTCCACCGATAATACCCTCAGCCTGGCCCGTGAAGTTAACCAGCGTAATTTGCTGGTGCTCGACCTGCAACAATACCTGGGCAAACCCGGCGAATATTCGCCCAACAAGAAAAAAGCCATTTCTCTGGGCGTAAAAAATTCCCGTGGCTCGGTTATTTTAACCACCGACGGCGATTGCTACATGGACGAACAATGGTTACGCACCATGACCAATTATTACCTGGCCAACGCCTATAAACTAATCACCGGCCCGGTGATGATAAAGCCTGCCAAAAACCCGCTGGCATGGTTTCAGCAACTGGATGTAATAAATATGGCCGGCATTACCGGCGCTACTATCCGTAACGGGTTTCCAACCATGTGCAACGGGGCAAATCTGATGTATTCGAAAAAGGTTTTTGTTGAAGTGGAGGGCTTTAAAGGCAACCACGAAGTGCCCACCGGCGATGACATTTTCTTAATGCACAAAATTGATGAACACTACCCTGATTCAATTGGCTATGTAAAGAGTTTTGATGCCTGTGTTTTTACCAAACCTGAAAAGACTTTCGGTGGCTTTATAGCCCAACGGGTAAGGTGGGTATCCAAATCAAAAAGTTTCAGCGACTGGAAGACAGCGCTAATACTGGCGTTTGCCTGGTTTTTTAATCTGTTTATAATCGTCGCGGCCCTTCTGGCCCTGCAACCTGTCGAACAAAGCTGGTTACCTCTTGTAGTTGCAGGCGGCAGCAAACTGCTGGCCGATTTCCTTTTTGATATACCGGTAACATACTTCTTTCATAAAATGATTTTGTTGCTACTTTTACCAGTCATCGAAATTTTCCATGTGTTTTACGTGGTTATCATCGGTGCATTGAGCCTGAGTGGCAGATATAGATGGAAGGACCGGCTGATAAAATAGCTTTACCAAAAACTGAAATACAGAGTCAGTCGCTCAATGCCAAAGCCTGGAAACGGTTAAAGCGTAACCGCAGCGCTATGTTCGGCCTGGTTATTATCGTTTTTTCGGTTTTACTGGCCTTCTTTGCCTACGCCCT
>CAISWS010000154.1 GCA_903889265.1 uncultured Bacteroidota bacterium | reverse complement strand
ATAATTACTTTAAAACGCTGGGCACCGGGCCGCTGGTTTTAGATTCGGTTAAGAAAATCCTTACCAATCCGAATATTCCTGATTCCGGAACTTTAATGGCATATGGTAAAACATTTTTCAATTGGGTAAAAAGTTTTTCCTCATTCAAGGATTCCATCCCTAATTTGCTGCTTTCGGCAGAATATGCGCAGTATAAAAAATCCACAGATAGTTTGACAAAATTGAAAACTGAGCTTCAGGTATCTGATAGTTCATTAGTCTACTTTCAGAGGGATACCGCACACAAGGCATACCTTACTGCAAATATTGCATCGCAAATAGCTGATACTGCCCGGTTAAATAAATTGATTGCCCGGGCAATGGCAATTAACGACGGCACTGCGAATATTGCCAAATCAGCAAATACTACTTTGGGAACCAACGCGGCTGGTAAAGCTGGGGTTAAATCAGTGGATTTTTTAGTGAGTACTTCTGATTATAATCCTTTGGCTGAAGCTTTTTGTGAGGCCTTCCGTACTTTGATTGGCTTGCCCGAAACTGTTACCATGGATAGTATTCTGGATAGTATTGAGCCTGCTAATCCGGATAATACCGATAAATTGAAACACAAAGGTGAATTTAGCTTTGTATTTCTTTGGGGCGACTTAAATAGTTATTTGCAAAAAAGAGCGGATACGTATGGTCCGAATTCGGGTAGGCTTGAAGTTACAACTGTCCGGATTCCGGTTTACCTGTATTATCATGCACCCGACACCGGTGGCATTGACGAACTTGCCCATAAAATTAAGTATCTCGATTCACTTGAAAATGTTTACAATACGTACTTTGCCAGTACTAATGCCCGGGATAGTGCTGCCCGTTTGCTGAATGGGTTAAAGAATATGAAAAAAAATGCACGTAAATTCGGTAATAAGTTAGGCGATTTGCCGGTAATAAGGTACAATTCATGGCGAACCAGGATCAGATTAAAAAAGATTGAAAAGAAAATTAAATTTTACGAAAAAGCCATTCAGTATAAAATGGTTATTGGCTTACTTAAAAGGTCAGAGGCTTATAATACATGTTTCTTATTCCCTAAAGTATTGTCAAAGCTATTCGAAGCCAATGGAGTGGAAATAGACTCGGCAGGTATATTAGCTCCGGTAAAACGCGATTCGGGTACTATTCAAAATATTCAGATTGAGTTTAAGGATGGAAATATCGAAAGGATACAGGTAACTTTGTTATTTAACAATCAATCCGTCATTTTTTCTAATAATTACCCTATTCCGTTTAGTACCGAGAGTGATTATAAGCAGCTTTATAAATATAGGCTTTTTAACCGGATAAGAGGGGGGTTACGCGATTCCCGTGGTATCTATCTGGGGGATTTTCTTGAATATATTCCTTATTACAAATCATTGCGTCGCGATTTTTCACCTGCAAATGGAACACTTAATATCGATCCCAAACATCCAACTAACATCCTTTCAAAAAGCAGGTTGGCAGACCTTTTTCAGGCCGCTATTTATACAGATCTGGCAGCCCTGGTTCAACCTACTAATCCTAATGGACTAATTCAGTTTGAAATTAACCGTAAATGCCCGTTATGGACAAAAAGGTTTTCCGGTCTTAAACTGGAGCCTAAAATAAATTCAGGTTTCTTTTGCTTTGTTACCCCACAATTGACCGTTTCTAAAATTGAAAAAAGCAACCGTGACTATCCCGGAGCCGATTATAGTTATATAGAAAACAACACCTTGAAACAGATCAAATACATAACACCTACTGCGCTGCTGAATTATTCTAACACCAATGTAAACGTAAAGCTAAATGTGCTTACATATGATTTTAAGCAACTTAAATCTGAGGTTTTGCTCAATGTAAATGGCAGCTTTGGTACGACCGGCTATGCTGATTCTGTAAAAAGGATAGATTCAGGTGCCATTGTAACCACCGGATTAGTTAACGTAAAGCAGCTGCCTTATTTCACCTGGAATTCAGAGGTTTCTTATGAATATCAGGGCGATGAGCGTTTCGGCTTCCGGGTACATGCAATTGTTACTCGGCCATGGGTTACCGATCGTGACATTAATGTAGTGTCGGATGTTCAGAAATTCCAGCAAACCGGCGAAATTACTTCTAACTATGGCAATAGTAACTGGATGTTTAACCTGGGATTTAAGGCTTGGGTATCTCCAGGTAGTTTTTTATCGAAAGAAGGACCGCCTGCTAATGGTGGTATGATTTTTTTCCGCACCAGTTTTACACAAAGCTTTTTAGAGCGAACGCAAAAATTTTATCAGATACAACTGGGTTATTCGTATAACATATTTGCTGTAAGAAGTAAATAGCATAATTGTGAGTCTAATAATCGGATTTACCGTTTAATTATTCAGCAGGATGGCATTAATTTTTAACCAATCGGGTCAAATCCCTCAATTCTAAATAAGTCAAAAACCAATAAAACCCAATAACCATGGCAGACACAAGCGGCACTACAGTAGCCAACACCATCCCTTCATCAACATCTTCAAGCCTATCAGTCGCTGTTCCGGAGAGTAGGGCTTGGAAGTACATATATGTTATGGCGGGTTCGGCCTTTACGTGTATTGTTGCGATTATTCTCTTTTACGCCTTTTTGTCGGCATCAACATCTTTTAAATGGAACGCGGCAAAAGAAATAGTGCAGATGTATTCCACAATCGATAATTCAAACCAGGGAGTGTATGTTATTTCGAAAGATACGATGGCAAGTCTTAGCAGGCAGCTTTCACCAGCCATTATAACCTTTGCTAAAAAATATACTACGGATGATACTGGAAAAACCCGGCATTACGAAATTCCCATGGACTCACTCAGGCTATTTATCCAACGCACAGATCTGGATACTCCGGCTGACCACAGGGCTTACATTTCCCTGCTGGTGCTTGTCGCGCTTTGCGGTGGCCTTGGTGCGCTTGTTTATATTATGAATTCATTTGCAGATTTTTGGGGTAACGGAAAACTTTATACTAACTGGCTTGCATTTTACCTGGTTAAGCCTTTTATAGGCATGTCGCTTGCACTGGCCTTTTATTTTATTGTAGGCACTAACATGCTTAAAACCGGTATCACTGCAGGCACCTCATTGAACTATTTGCTCGCAGTAGCCTTTATGGTAGGTTTGTTTACTGATAAGGCCGTAACCAAACTATCTAATCTATTCGATGCAATTTTAACAACAAACACCAAACGCGAAGATAATATGTCCTCGCCGCCTAAACCTGATCCTGCTTCCGTGCAATCAAATACCGCAAAACCTGCCGATGTAACTATTGCTGATGTTGATCCTGCTACAAAACAAATTAAAACAACTACTGATACAACGGTCATCTTAACCGGTACAGGATTTGCAAAGGACATGACCATTGCAAGCGATAATGCCGCTACTACAATTTCTAATCTGGATATTACTACCGGCGACACAGGCATAATTAAGTTTACATGTAATACTACCCTGGCTCCTGGTGCCTCAGTACTGTTACACATTAAAGACGCCTCCGGCACAGTTAAGGCAAATGTAACGCTAACCGTTGTTGCTTAGCAAAAGTAATTAACGGATGCGCCGGCAGCAATACTTTACCGGCGCATCTTTTTAAACATAAGCCACTTTTATGAAATGGATTTTGAAACCTTTTCTGCTTCAACTTTTACTGGTATTTTATGGCGCCCTCTACTGTCAGTCAGGTTTTCCGTGTAACGAGGTGATGGCAGAAGTTGAATACCACGGTGCAGTTAAGTTTATGAGTAACTGCGCTTTTTTGGCTTATCCGGGATCTGAAACTTACGGCTCGCCCGAGGGGACATTTGTAACCACTCGCGAAATAGGAAGATTGCTTTGGGACGAGTATAAAAAGGGCGAAATTACCCGCTCGCAGCTTGCGGCAAGGCTGGGTATTGTAAGCAGGATGGATTGTGACTTTTTTGATAGCGGGGACAGTATTGTTATGATATATGTTTGCCCGGAGGCAATTACGCACCTGCGCACCCCTGTTGTTTCCGACCCCGGGGTCAATACCGAGTATCACGCATCAACTCCTTGTACGGCAAATCCGGGTATTCCGCAGGCCTCTGTTGTAATTTACCGGAGCAGTTTAGGGCACGGGTGTTCGTATATCGAAAAAGCCAGATGAATTTGCACCGCCGCTTTTGGGTTTTACCAGCTGCGCTTATGTTTATTACATGAAGCGGAGCATCTCCCTGTTTATTATACTGTCAATATCTGGTTAATTACACTCACAATGCGCTTACTGGATACCGGTATAGGTTGGGTATGCAAGCATACAATTTCCTGTTCAGACTAGGTAACTAAAACTAAGTCTGCTGTTTTCAAACTGTTACTCAATTCTTTAATCGGGGTTATTGCTATTGTATTCTTTGTTTTTCCGTTTGCACTATCGCGGCACTTAGCGGAAAATACGTGCCAATCTACTAAAAATTTTAACAAAATAGATTTGAAATACCAAAATAATTAGTATTTTTACATTCTAATTACAACGGTAAATGAGTTATTTAATAGCAAACGACTACTTAAAGCAGATACAAGACGCCAATCTTCAGCAGCTCATCAGTGCAAATACTAATATTATGAGCGCCGCCGAACTTGCTGCCGAAGCCGAGGCCATAAGCATGCTTGCACAGAAATTCGACACCGATGCCGAATTTACGGATACCAACCCATGGGTTATTACCAATACTTATCAGGCGCTCGACCGGGTTTACCTGGATGCCCCGGCATACAACCCAACCCAAACCTACAATACCGGAGCCTATGCCTTGCAAGGCGCTGTTATTTATGTATGCGCTGTAAGCGGTACCACAGGCACCTTTAACAGCGCAAACTGGGCACTGGTGGGCAATCAATACGATTTATATTATGCCGCACCGCCCTTCCCCCAGTTCGATTTATATGGGGTATACAAAAAAGGCGATAAGGTTTTCTGGAACAACGAAACCTACACCTGTCAGTTGCCTACCGTGCTTGTTAATCACGAAACCGAATTACAGGCAAGGGTTATTCAACACAGCCCCACCACCAACATATTTCCCGATGACCCCGCCAGCGGGCCCATCTACTGGGGCACCGGCACACCATACTCCGTACCGGCAAACACCAACATATCAAACACAACATACTGGACCCCCGGCGATAACCGCGACCAGCAAATGCTGCAAAAAGTAATAGACATTGCCCTCTACCATTTGCACGCCCGCATTGCACCCCGTAACATCCCCGAGCTGCGCATAACCCGCTACCTGGGCCAGGATAAAGACCGCGGCATGAACACCGGTGGCATAGTATACCCTATATATAGCGCCCTCGGCTGGCTGCAGGCCTGTGCCAGGGGAGAAGTAACACCGCAACTACCCGTGCTACAACCTAAACAAGGCGCCCGTGTAAGGTATGGCGGAAATGTAAAAGCCATAAATAGTTATTGATATGGCAGTATTGAGTATTAAGTATAGAGTATTGAGACTTGATTATAGCATACTCTGAAAGTTACAACAAACCCTGTATTGTCTAAATACTATATACTCAATACTTATTAAGAATAGAATTGGATTAGGTAAACAAAAAACGTATGGGTTGGTAGCCATGCGCGAACGGCCCCTCTCTATTCGAAGAATGGAGAGGGGTGACGAGCGAAGCGATGTCGGGGTGAGGCCCGACTCATTAACCTAAACATCAAAATCATAAATCATCATTCATAATTCAAAAATCATAATTCCTATGCAAGTAATCCTCGACCCCAAAAAGCAAGGCGAATTTATAGCCGGAGCAATCTTCATTTTAACTGCCGCTATCATCATGCATAATTTGATGGCAGGGTGATTCGGCAATTTGCTAATTCGGCAATTCGTTAATGGAACAGCCAATTAATTACACATGCGCCTTGGCTGTTCATTATCACATTATCACATTATCACATTGCCACATTGTCACATTCCCTCCCCCGGCCCTTTTCGTTTTGCTGACACTTTACAAAAGGAACACACCGGCCTGGTTGCCCATCCCCTCCTTCATCGCTCCCCACCATGAAGGCGGGCAGCCAGCGGGAAGGGGAGTGAACTGCATATGCCCTTCGGGGCATTTTGTGTTTTTGCCCAAGCGCTATAATTTTCTTCCACTCAAAACCGTTTGTAAATGGTCGGCCGGATTTAAGTGCTGCCAGATGGTTATAACTACTGAGTCGGGATTTGCCTGGTAGAAGGTAACGTTTTGCTGCCAGTACAAACTATTATCTACGCCTGTAAAAATATAAGGCACTCCGCTGCTTCCGTTATAGTAGCACTGCTCTCCCCAAATAACCAATGCGGTATCATTGGTTACCGAAACATTTATAACCGAATCATTGTAAGTTTGGGTGATGAAAGTAGTGTCAATATACCTCGCGGTTATACCGCCCGGTAATGTATCGGGTTGTGACAATATCCCATAAAAACTTTGGTTTCCGCTTATCCTGTATGTTCCGGCAAACCTATCCACCACATGTTCCAGCTTATATTTTTTGCAACCGCATGCTAATAATACAACCCCCACAACGCATAAAAGCACTACATTCATTAGAACTTTACGCATCTTATAAAATATTTAAGTGCAAATTACAAAAGGGCAGAAATAAAGCCGGAATTAATTTCAGCCTTAATTTTTAAACTCCCTCCCCCTCACAAACACCTCCTTCTGCTTATTAATCTTCCGGCTCTCCAGTAATCCAAGAGCAACCAACGCTTTCAAATCCTTTCTTGCAGTTTCATTCGCTATCTGCAAAGCAACTTCAACCTCTTTTACTGATATTACTTTGGTCGCATCTTCCTTCAACCATTGCAATACCTGTGCTTGTCTTTCATTAATTCCATCCTGATGCATAAACAAAGCGGCCTTCTTTTTTTCGTCGCTTTTAAACTGTAAGTATTTCATTAAGTTTTCGTAAGCACTTTTTATCACTCCGGTTTTATAGTGCAAAAAGTAAGTCATGTCCAGGCTATCTGTTTCTGTATATAAATAGGCCTTGGCATAAGCGGTTTTGGTTTTGAGTATAATGCCTGATATAGACAGATACTCAGTTAACCAATATCCCTTCTTAATCATGTACCAATAAAAAATGGCCCTGGCTGTTCTGCCGTTGCCGTCAACAAACGGGTGCACAAAACCGATTAAAAAATGGAGAGCGCAAGCTTTTAATACCGGGTTTATAAACTGGCCATCGGTATCTTCGTTAAAGAATTTATATATGCCTTCCATCAGTTCATTCAATTCACTGACCGATGGCGGCTGGTACATTACTTCTCCATCTGCCGAGTCTATAACCCTTACATCATTGTCTGCCCTGAACCGTCCCTCGTCTTTTTTATCATCTAACGTTCCCCTCGTCATCAGCCTTTGTAATTCCAATAGCCTTTCTTCCGTCAGCGGTTCGTGTATCATCTCCCTTATCCTCTGAATGGTTATGTAATTATTCATAATCATTCTCTCCGATTTGTTTTTAGGTGGCCTGTTTTGCCGGAGCATTTCTTTCGCCACCTTGCGGCTTGTTATGGCTCCTTCTATCTGGCTGCTTGCAATGGCTTCTTCCATAATAGAACTTATCAGGTATTGCCGGTTATCAGGTTGATTGAAGGGTTCGCTGCTTGCAATGCCTGCACCATAATGCATGTCAAATTTGTGAAGCTCCTTTTGTATATAAGCAGTAGGGCAAATCCTAAGCCGGTATTTTCCCATGGTTATATGTATGGCGGTAGGCGACTTTTGAGTTTGCATGGCTCCCCAAAGGTCCAATGCAGTATAACCTTCAGGAAGTGCCAGGTATTTTACCTTTTCCCACGGATAGTATTCGTTCAGTGCCTTAATCAAAATGGCGTTACATGCCGGATCTTCAAGCATTTTAAACATGGCCTGGCTAAACGTAACCGGTGGTGGTGTTTCTGGCAATTTCATTTTTAATCTTTCCTAATCTTTTTTAATTAGGAGGTTTAAAGATACGATAATATCCATAAACCTCCTAATTAGTATAAATTAGGATAGTTTAGGAGGTTGATGGCAAAAAATACCCTCAAATATTTGTAAATACTAAAAATATTAGTAACTTGCACCCGATTTGCAACTCACTTGTTCCTCTGCCTTTAATCAAACCAATCCATTAAACACTAAGCACACAAAGGCTAATCACAAAGAGCACAAAGAAAATGCAATTACTTAACTGCATTCCTTAGTGTCCTTTTGTGTTCAACCTTATTGCTCTTTGTGATAAACTGTATTCAACTGTATTCAATCATAATCATCATAACAAACCTGCCTTTGCCGGCAGGCAGGTCAGCGTCCCCTGTATTCAATTATCACATTGCCTAATCATCACATCGTCAAATTGCGGTATTCATAAATCAGCAATCATAATTCATAAATCATAAATGGCAAACATCCTCACCCGCTTCATCAACGCCTTTAACCCGGCCAGCTACAACATCAACCCGCTCGATGCCCAAAAGCAATTCACCAAAAACCTCAGCGGCTACATAGCACCGGTGCAACTGCAACGCCTGCGGCACGACATACAAATGTGGCGCGAAGCAGTAACCGAAGCCGAAAACGCCTGGTATCCGCAACGCGTGCGCATGCAACGCATGTATATAGATACCATCCTCAGCGGCCACACCCTCGCCTGCTTCCAAAAGCGCAAAGACCTAACCCTCATGCGCGACTGGACCTTCAAAGATGAAACCGGCACTGAAAACCCCGAACTCAAAAAACTACTCAACCAACCCTGGTTCGCCAATTTTATTGAATACGCGCTCGAGGCCCGCTTCTTCGGCTACAGCCTTATCAGCCTCGGCGACCTGGTTAACGACCAGTTCCCCCAACTCCGCTCCATCCGCCGCTGGAACATCTCGCCCGACCGTTTAAATGTTACACAATTTGTATATTCATTATCCGGTGCCCAGTTTATGGAAGAACCCTTCTGCGATTGGCACGTATGGGTACCCACCAACTCCGACACCGGTGCATCCGACTGCGGCTATGGCCTGCTCTACAACGTAGCGCAATACGAAATCCTCGGCCGCAACTTGCTCGGCAACAACTCTGACGCTGCCGAGCTTTACGGCATGCCCGTGCGCGTAGGCAAAACCCAAAAAACATCCGAAGCCGAACGCGGCGAACTCTTCCGCGCGCTCCTGGAAATGGGCAGCAGCGGCGCTATCCTGCTCGATGCCATGGACGACCTCGAACTCCTCGAATCAAAAGGCAACGGACAAGGCTTTAAAATTTATGCCGACCTGGAGCACCGCCTCGAATCAAAAATCAGCAAACTCATCCTCGGCCACGCCGACGCGCTCGATAGCACCCCCGGCAAACTCGGCGCCACGCAGGGAGAGGAGAGCCCCGCCCAGGCCGCCCTTACCGACAAACAAACAGCAGACGGCGCCTTTTTACAAGACGTAATAAACGGCACCCTGATACCCAAACTTATTAACTTAGGTTTTAATATACCCGAAGGCCAGAAATTCACCTTCAGCAACAACCAGGAACTAACCGAAAAGCGCAAAAAAGAAGACGCCAACAACCTGCAAACCGCCACCCTGGCCTACACCATGAAACAAGCAGGCCTGGAAATGGACCCCGCGTATTTTCAGCAACGCACCGGTATACCAACAAAACACAGCCCCCTTCCGTCCCCCGAAGGGGGAAACTAAAGGCAAGGTTGTCTTTACAAAATGGGTGGCAGCTGTATTGGTATTGGTTCCCCCATTGGGGGCGGAGGGGGCCGGGCGTGCCCCTTCGGGTCGGGCTGTCCGCTGCAATCTTTTTAATCCCCGCAAAAACAGCGAGGCAATAAAAAGGATTTCCGCTTCCATCCCTCACGCGACCAGCAACGGCAGATTTGACAACTTTTAAAAAGTTGTCAAATCTCTCACCTGGTCAAATCGTTCTTTGACAAATTGATGTAGTGGAAATAAATTAATTATTTTTATCCTGATTGTAAAACGACCATGGAAGTGATATGAAAAATAAGTTGAGCTTAATTGTAATCTTAATATTCATGCTCACCAAAATATTTGGCCAAACGTTTATTCCCCCTGTGCTTCCCAAAACCGGTAAAACAATATCTGATTTTGTACCCAAAGGCTACGCAATTATTGATAGCACTAGCGGGGACTTAAACAACGATGGACTTCCGGACATTGCCTTTGTAATTCAATCCAAAGATACATTTGATGAACTACGTCCGGATAGTACAAAACTACACTCGAATCCGCGGATACTGATTGTGCTGTTAAAGCAAAGCACAACATATCAGTTAGCCTTGCAACACAATACCTTTATGCTCCGTTTCGGCGAAGGCGGATGGAAGCCAGACCCCTTCGGAAAAATTGAAATTGAAAATGGCTTACTGGAGATCAGCTATCAGTTTTTCAAAATACATTCCGATTATAAATTTCAGTTTCAGCAAAATGCGTTTTATCTCATTTTGGCATCCGAGGGCGGCTCATCGGCAAACCAATATGAAGGATGGGAATTTGACTTTATAACCAGGAAAGCTTCATACAGTTCGGTCCAGATAGAAATGGAAGAAGATTCCAGTTCAGCCAAAACAGGAAATTCATCATCCCCGGTAATTGATTCTACTGAAATTAAAACAGGCTCTTTAAAGAAGCTAATTGACATGCAAATGCCCGGCATGTGGGAAGTAATACCAGGTTTATTTATTTAGTCTAAACAATGTAGCGTAATAACCCTTTATGGAAAACTACAACTCCAGCACTCATAT
Organism: uncultured Bacteroidota bacterium; assembly: GCA_903889265.1. Lineage (GTDB taxonomy): Bacteria > Bacteroidota > Bacteroidia > Chitinophagales > LD1 > Bog-950. Next base: position 734 of record CAISWS010000154.1, on the reverse strand, counting down.
CTACTCATGCAAAAGCAATGGCACAAATACTATCAACCTGGCCTTATCAGCCTTACATTGCTGCCTGTAGTTTGTTGTATTTACTTTGGTTATAACATAGAAACAAAAGGGCAACATGCAATTGTGTTCAACACACCCCGGTCACCAGGCGAAACACCTGGTTATAAATTTCCTCCTGACAGGCATTATAAAGAAATGACTTGGACCGGTCAGAAAAACGAAGATCGGGAACTGCAATGGATGAGCAATGAAATAAAGGAAAAGCACCATCAAAAAGACACTACAAACGGAATCTGCATTCACCTGGGTAACAACACAAAATACCAAACGCTTATCACAATTATAGATATCTGTAATGTCGATTCCGCCTCAATTTTTGGCCTTGAAGAAAATGACTTTTACATAGCACCATTTGCTAAAAAGAAAGAGGTATATCTTGCACCTATGAGGTGCGGTAATAGGTAAAAGAAACTTTGATTATCACTTTGCGCCTCTGCGCCTTTGCGGTTAAAAAATGTATTCTGTATTCAAATCTTCCCTTAGTGCATCTTAGTGTCCTTAGTGCCTTAGTGGTAAATTTCTCTAACCATGAACAAATTCAAACTAAACCAATCCCTTAAAATTCTCGAAAAACAAAAATCAGACCTCCCACAAGCCCTTGCCGAAGCCACCCAACAATACTTCAACAAAAGCTTCGATAACCAGGCCTGGAACGGTAAACCCTGGAAAGACGT
>CAISWS010000153.1 GCA_903889265.1 uncultured Bacteroidota bacterium | reverse complement strand
GTAGGACACCAGATTTTTGTTACCCAATCTCCAAATGCCTACAGTGGCAACTCGGCTATCAAAATGATAACTGATACTATTGGCCTGCCATTAATTGCCCACCTGCCGGTAACCAAGTTAATTTTGCCGGGTTTTGCACTCAACGGCATTTTCCCTATTACCTCTATTAAGCTTAACGGCAGCGTTAAGGTTATATCGCCTATTTCGGTACCTGGCGCGGGCCAGCCTTTTACACAAAGGCTTCAAACCTTTAACGGGTATTATAACTATACGCCTGCGTACAGCAACGTTAACCAATCTAACGATACATGCGTTATCTGGGCCACTTTACGCAAGGGCACCAAACTGGTTGCCAATGCCATTTTTAAAAGTACGGTAGCTACTAACGGGTACAGTCCTTTCCATGCCCAGTTTGAATACGTGTCATGCGAGGTTCCGGATACCCTTGTTATATTAATAGCCAGCAGTGTTCCTAACGTTTCTACTTTTTTAAGTGGTTCATTGCCTGCGGGTAGCGTGCTTTTGGTTGATAGCCTTACTTATGACACACTTCCAAATTCTTTTGTGTTTGCTCCATTTGCAGTAAACGACCTTTTTACGGTTATCAAGAACCATACTGATACTTTTAATGTGTTGGCTAATGATACCGATTGCAGCGGAGTTGCGCTTACAATTTCGTCTATTTCGACACCGGCCCATGGTACGGCAACCCTGCTTGCTGATAATCAGATAGCCTATACCCCAAATAATGGTTACACCGGACTTGATTACATTTACTATGTTGATAAGAACGGAAGCAATGATACTACCGGCGCTTTGTGTACTATATTTATAAATAACAACACAGGTATTAATGATTTAAATGAGGTGCGCGTTAATTTATACCCTGTGCCTTCAGATAAAGTTTTGCATATTCAGTTTGAAAACCCGGGACATAGCAAAGGGAATATCTATGATTTGGTAGGTAATCTGGTTATGGCTGCTGAATTAAACAGTAACGACAACACAGTTTCTACCCAGCATTTGCCTGTGGGTATTTACAGCGTTGAGTTGTTGAATGACGAAAACTCAGTAATAGGAAGAAGCAAATTTGTAATAGCAAGATAAACGACTCCCCGGTCAGTTTGATGGAGTAGTAACCCGGTAACGTTTACCGGGTTATTCATTTAAGGCACCCGGGTTATTCAAATACTGCAAGTTTGCTGATTAATAATGCGTTAATAACCTCTATAGCATAAAGATGAATTCGTACAAAATATTTCTTACGGCTCTGTTACTGGTTGCGGGCCTTAGCGGGTTACAAGCTCAGACTGGAAACTGCCAGGCGTATTTCACTTATACTTATACTCCCTGGTTGTCTCAACCCGAAGAGAGTATTTATGCCTTTACAGACAGTTCAACCGGCGAGGATTCGTCAACAACCTATTCCTGGAATTTCGGAAACGGGGATTTTGCGGGTACCAAGAATACAGGTATCAGTTATGAGCCGGATGATAGTGGCTTCAGGCAGGTTTGCCTAACTATTCGCAACGCGGATAATGGCTGTACCAGTACCTACTGCGACACTATAAGGATTGATAACCTGTGTTTAGGGGCGCGGTACGCATACTCGTTACAGGGAAATACCGGCACTTTTATAGCTTCGATTTGCGGACAGTATGATTCCATACGATGGGATTTGGGTGATGGGACTATTGTTACCGGAAAAGATACTGTAATACACACGTTTGCCGCAGGTGCTGACAGCTTTAATGTTTGCATGCAAGTGTTTTTAAGTGCTGTTTGCGAGTACAATTATCCGTGCCATTCGTACCAATGTGAAACGATAAGGATTTATCCGGCAGGGGTTAACGATATAGCACAATCAGACGAACACGTTAAAGTTTACCCTGACCCGGCCAGTAGCTTGATAAGCATTGCGGGTGGCAAGCTTGAGTTTCCTGCTGAAATAAAAATTACAGATATAACCGGCAAAACCTTGTTGTTATCTCAATTAAAGTTCAATAATCAACAGTTTGATATAACTAGCTTACAATCAGGAGTTTATTTTATAGAGATTGATACTGGTTTGAAGCAAAACCTGGTTACGAGGTTTGTGAAGTTGTAAGGTTTCGGAACGAGTTCAGGTTAACGCAAAGGGCGCAAAGATTTTATTTCTTTGCGCCCTTTGCTTTGGTTTTAGATGTATTTGCTAGTATTTCTTAGCCATCAAATTATCCTTGTATTTGCTTTTGGTAGGGTTGAACCACCATGAATCGATGTAGAATTGAGCACGGATGGTAAGGATATTATCTTTCTTATAATCGGTTTGCCAGTAAGCAAGATTGGTATTTTCGTTCATTACATAATCATACCAAATCATCAGCTTAAACCAGTTATAAGGTATAACGCTGTATCCAAATCCGATGGTATAATAAGTCATATCTGTGGTGCTTAAATTCAACCTCGTCAGCGCACCGGTATCATACAGGTTTTTGCCTTTAATTTGTGAGTTCGGGTTATACCAGTCAAATTTGATAGTAATGTCGTTCATAATTATCCGAGACTTTAATTTGGCTTTAAACGACTGGGTAAAGTTAACCGCCCCACCGTTAAATTTACGCAGGTAAAGGTCAGTTGCACCCGGAGCTGCGTTATTTAATCCCAAGGGAACGGATGAAGACGTTGCACCACCGGGTTGTGTGCCGCCAATTACTTCACCTCTTAAAGTGGTAATTCCAATGGGGTAATCAGCCTTTAGTTCAAGATAACCGTCAAAATATTCACGCTTCCAGGTTTTTGTGGTTACACCGGCCTGCGTGCCGATATTAGTATAACCCAGCAAACCGCTTGCTGAGTCTTTTTGAAGAACAAAGACGTTTGGCGAGGTTTGCAGAACGCCGCCGTTATAGTAGGAGAAGCCCCCGTTAACGCCAAAACGGCTGCCGTTGAGTTCCCACATTTTTCCCATTTTAACGCGGCCAATAAAGTCTTTGCGGTCCTGATATGTACCTGTTTGAAAGGTTCCGCTACCGGGGCCGTTGCCAACTCCCTGGCCATTTACCATGGCGGCATCGGCGCGGAAATAAAATTTCTCAAACTTTGCAGGCGACTCAATAACAATGGCTTCGCCCAACTCCACTTCATTTGGCAGAATTGTCTGGTTGACACGGGCAAACTCCGGTGATTCGAATAACGCGGGACTAGCGGGTGATTCAAATCCAAATGGCCT
>CAISWS010000152.1 GCA_903889265.1 uncultured Bacteroidota bacterium | reverse complement strand
GACGATAAGGACTTTTAAAGTATATTGACATAACATTTTAAATCATCTATATCAGCACTAAAAACATATAGCAATGAAAAACATTTTAATACTGTTTATTGTCGGCGCAGCAGGCCTGGTAGGTTTATCTTCCTGCCATAATCACTGGAAATCCGGTAACGGCAAAGTTACCGTTGAAGACAGGAGCGTAAGCCCCTTTACAACTATCACTATAGAGGGCTTGTTTCCGGTGGAGATAACGCAAAACGGTGAAAAAGAATCGGTACATGTTGAAACCGACCAAAACCTGCAATGCCAGATAAGTGTAAGGTCTGCAGGCGGCGATCTGTTTATTAAAACTACCGACGATAAATCTTTCAGCAATTCAACCAAAACAAAAGTTTACATCAATATCAATAAGCTCACTGAACTCGATTTTAAATCAGTTGGTGCGCTTATTACCAAAGGCACTTTAAAATTGGATAGCCTTACCCTAAATAGTGAATCAGTAGGCAAACTGAACCTTGACCTGGATGCAAAATTCCTGCACGCTAATCTAAGCTCGGTAGGCAGTACTACCCTAACCGGTAAAGTAAACGAGGTCCGCATCAATAATAAAAGCGTGGGCTCGCTATCCGCTTTTGACCTTAAAGCCGGCACCATGATGATACACAATACTGCCTTAGGCATTACAGAGGTTTATGCCGACAGCGCTTTTTACATCCGCTCATCATCAGTAGGCGCCTTGTTTTATAAAGGCCCCGGCCAGTTAAAAGAATTAAAGAGCGAAGGCATTGGGGTAGTGCAGAAAAAAGATTAATAAAAGCAATTTTTAAAATTTTAGTTTAAATACAATTATATGGAACTCGTATCATCTAATTACAATTACGCCTCGGGCGGCAAAAGGCTGCTGGCATTTTTTATTGACCGCTTATTGTTGCACGCCATTTTCTCAGTCATATTTTTCAAATGGTGGGGTTCGCCTTTTAACTGGGATATTAATCATCTGAATTTTGGGGCGATACATCTGGGGCTGTTGTTTTGGGGATATAATATCCTAACCGAGGCTATTATTGTCCTTTATTACAGTGTTATGGAATCTTCAAAATATCAGGCTACTATTGGCAAACTCGCCCTGGGCATGAAGGTTACCGATGTTCGCCAGCAACCCATCGATTTTGCGAAAGCCCTGCTGCGTAACCTCTCAAAATATCTTTCAGCATTTATTTTGTGGATAGGCTACATCATGATAATTTTTGACGACCGCAAACAAGGCCTGCACGATAAAATAGCCGATACGCTGGTAATGAATCAATAACAAAACCATCGTTCAAAATATCCTGCCATACTATAGGTTATCGCAAGTTTTCTATCGTTGGTTGGTACGGCCCCTGTTATCTCATGGCAGGGGTTTTTTATTTTTAATAGCCCAGGCGATACTGATTGGTTCTAATGATTAAATAATCTCCAGATACCTCTTCAACTCCCAATCCGTAACCACTTTGGCAAACTGCTTCCATTCCCACTCACGTGTTTGGGTAAAGTGCTCAACAAATTTTTCACCAAAAAGCTCTTTAGCTACTTTGCTTTCTTTCATGGCTTGTGTGGCATCCCACAGGTTGCGGGGTAAGCTGCCATTGCTCAGGTCGCGGTAACCGTTGCCTTTGGTGGCGGGTTGTTTCAGTTTCAGTTTGTTTTTAATGCCGTATAAACCTGCGGCAAGGCAGGCGCTCATAGCTAAGTATGGGTTGCTGTCGCTGCCTACTACGCGTGTTTCAAGTCTGGTGGCTTTGCTACTGCCTGGTAAAGCGCGTAAAGCAACCGTGCGGTTATCTACTGCCCATGTTAAAGTAGTGGGTGCCCAGGCACCTTCCACCAAACGTTTGTAGCTGTTAATAGTAGGCGCAATCATGGGCAAAATAAATGGCAGGCAATACAGTTGCCCTGCAATATAATGGCGCATCATTTCGCTCATTTTGCTTTTGTCCTGCGCATCGTAAAAAAGGTTTTTAGTTGATTTTTTATCCCACAAACTCTGATGCACGTGGCCGCTGCAACCGGGCAGGTTTTCATTAAACTTAGCCATAAACGTGGCTATAACACCATTGTGGTAAGCAATCTCTTTAGTGCCCGTTTTAAAAATCACAGCCCGGTCGGCTGCTTCCAAAACACCTGAGTATGCAATAGCTGCTTCATACACGCCGGGACCGGTTTCAGTATGCAGCCCCTCCAAAGGCACCCCCAGTTTTTTCATGCCATCGTACAATGCCGTAAAAAAATCATTCCGGTAACTGCTGCGTAAAATAGAGTAACCAAACATACCCGGTGTAAGCGGGGTTAGTTTGGCAAAATTTTTATCTGCTAACGATTGTGGTGTCTCAGCAAAATTAAACCACTCAAACTCCTGGCTGAAGTAGGGGGTATAACCTGCTTTATCTGCATCTGCAATTACTTTTTTCAATAACTGGCGCGGGCATATATCCAGTGGCATATCAGCATCATTTATAAACTCGCCTAAAAAGAAAGGCAGGTCATTCTCCCACGGTATTTTTCTGAAAGTGCCTAAATCCAGCTTCGCTTTTGCATCCGGGTAACCACTGTGCCAACCGGTGTAGCTGTTGTTATCGTATGCCACATCACCCGCATCCCAGCCAAACACCACATCGCAAAAACCGAGGTTTCCTTCAATAATGCCAAGAAATTTTTCGGTGCTTATATACTTGCCACGCATTATACCATCAATATCGGTAATGGCCAGTTTCACTTTTCCTGAAGGATGGTTTTTTACGTATTCTACGATTTGTTTTTCTGTCATAACACTTAATTATTGAAATTGAAGAAGTAAAGGTTAAGTTTTAATTGCCACGCAAGCCCTCTGCATCCTGAAACGGGAGAACTGCATTGCCTTCGGATTTGCCTTTTGGCTCTGGTTTCCCCTTTAGGGGCCGGAAAGGGCTGACACTCTGCCAAGGGCATTGGTTTTATTTTTTAAAAACTTTAAAAATCCCAAAACAAACAATTAAAAGTCCAAAATATATCAAAGCTAATTTCAGATTGTAATAAGTCATTACAATGATAGAAAAAGTTGCAATTACCAAAGCCAAAAACGGTGCCAGCGGATAAAAAGGAACGCTGAAAGGCCTGCTCATACCCGGTTCATTCCTTCGTAAAACAAAAAGCGATACCATAGCAATAATGTAAAGCGTAAGCGCACCAAATACCGAAAGGATAATAATCTGATCCGTTTTACCGGTTAGCAGGGCAATAATGCCAATAACCATATTAACCAGCAATGCGTTGCCCGGTGTTTGAAACCGGTGGGTAATTTTACCCAAAAACTGCGGCGCAAACCCAACCCGCCCAAACTCAAAGGTAGAGCGCCCGCCCGCCAGTATTAAACCATGAAAAGAAGCCACCAGGCCAAACAACCCCACCGTAATAAGCATGTGAAACATAAAGCTGTTATCGCCCACAATTTTCGCCATCGCTAACGGCAGGGGCGAATCAGAAGTTTCCCCACTGCCGCTCTTAAACACAATAGCCTCCCAGCCCGATACACCCACTGCAGCTACCAGCGTTAATAAACAAAGGCCAATTAAAGTAAGTATGGAAGACCCAAAACCCCAGCTAATATCTTTTTGCGGATTTACCGATTCCTCGGCAACATTGGCCACCCCCTCAATACCCAGAAATATCCAAACCGCAAAAGGGATGGCTGCAAACATGCCGGCCCATCCATTGGGCAATGCGTTATGTGTAATATTGGCAACGCTAAAATGAGGCAGTGTTACGCCCGCAAATATTAGTAGTTCGCCAACCGCCAATATGGTAATCACCAGTTCAAAAATAGCCGCAGCCCTTACCCCATAAACATTCAATCCGGTAAACAACATGTAAGCCACAATAGCAATGGCCAGCACCGGCACCTGCGGAAAAAATAAATTAAAGTAAGCACCAATAGATAATGCAATGGCGGTAGGTGCAAATACAAACTCAATATTCTGAGCCATACCGGCAATAAATCCCATGTCTTTACCCATGGCACGGTTGGCATAATCAAACACCCCCCCGGCCTTAGGTATAGCGCAGGCAAGCTCAGCATAGCTGAAACTAAAGGTTGAATACATAATGATACTGAACAATATTGCTACCGCCATGCCCAGGGTTCCACCTTCTTTAAACCCTGCATTCCACCCAAAATACATGCCCGAAATAACATAGCCCACGCCCAGGCCCCAAAGCATAAGCGGGCTAAGCGTTTTCTTTAAACTTTCGGGTTGTTGCTCTTGTTCCATATTGGCAGCCCTTGGCTTACCCTGAGAGGAAACAACAACTGCATACTATTTCCCACAGGCTTTATTGGGCTGTTTGCTTTGGTTTCCCCTTTGGGGACGGAAGGGGCTCCAAAATAAGAGTTTTAAACAAGCCAAAATAATTTCTATTTTTAGCATCATTAAATTTATTGCGATGGAAGCAACTGCAACCGCTGTTAAAGCAATTCCTATAAGCCCCAACACCAGGCTTGAGGAAATAATAAGGATATTTAATGCACAGCAAAAAAACCGACAGGCTGTAAAAGACACTACGGCCAGGGAACGCAAAGCCAAACTTAAAAAGCTGATTGATACTACCCTTGAGTATCGTACTAAAATACAGGATGCCGTTTATGCCGACCTGCGCAAGCCCGCCATTGAAACCGACTATGCCGAAATTTACAACGTAATTACCGAATGCCGCCATGCTATTGAGCATTTAGACCAGTGGACCGCAACCCACGAGGTGGATACTCCTTTGCTTTTCGTTGGCTCATCATCAAAAATTGTATACGAACCTAAGGGTGTTGCTTTGATATTAACTCCATGGAATTATCCATATATGATGCCTGTGCAGCATTTGGTTGCCGCTGTTGCTGCAGGTTGCACCGTAATTATTAAACCATCGGAGTTCACTCCACACACCTCAGCGCTGGTAAAAGAAATTTTAGGCAAGGTGTTTGCCGAAAATGAAGTTGCCGTAATTGAAGGCGACTATACAATTTCAAGCGAGTTGCTGAAATTGAAATTCGACCACATACATTTTACCGGTTCACCTGCAGTTGGTAAAGTGGTAATGCGCGCCGCGGCCGAACATCTTACTTCAGTTACTTTGGAGCTGGGTGGCAAATCGCCGGTTATTATTGATGAAACCGCCAACATAGATGCAGCCGTTAAGAAAATTACCTGGGGCAAATACCTTAATTGCGGACAAACCTGCATCGCCCCTGATTATATCCTGGTACACGACAGTAAAAAGGATGAGTTTGTTACCAAGCTGGATGCCAATATTAAAAAAGTGTTTGGTTCTGATACCGAAAAAAGCCCCGATATGGGGCGCATTGTAAACAACAAGCATTTTAATCGCATTAAAGGCTTGCTGGATGATGCCGTTACCAAAGGCGCTAAAATTGAAACCGGTGGACAAACCAATGAGGCAGATAATTTTATAGCACCTACGGTTATCTCTAACGTAGCTCCTGATTCAAAAATTATGCAGGAGGAAATTTTCGGGCCCATATTGCCTGTGCTTTCCTACCATAATACAGATGATGCCCTGAACGTTATTAATGGTAAAGAGAAGCCTTTGGCACTTTATATTTTTTCAGGCTCTGCTAAAAAGCAGGATTTCTGGTTAGAGCATACTACCGCTGGTGGAAGCTGCATTAATGATAACCTGGCACATATTACCCAACCTAACTTACCTTTTGGCGGGGTTAATAACTCGGGCATTGGTAAATCATTCGGAATTTACGGATTTAAGGAATTTAGCAACGAAAGAGGTGTCTTTAAAGCACTGCATAGCGGTAGCGTTACCACCCCGCTTTGGCAGCCTTACGGAAAAATGGCAAAATTTGTATCAGACCTGATGATTAAATATTTTTAAACTTGCGTTGTAATTGAACCAGAAATAACTGAAATGACTATAAGAAAATTTTTTGCCGGATTCGCCATGCTCGCTTTTGTTGCGGCCATGCTTTTCAGCAGTTGTAAAAAAACGACTAATGACCAGCCTTTAGAGCCAATCTCATTGGTTTTGCCTGATTCGCCCATTACACGCCATTTTGCGGGTGATACGTTTACGGTGCAGATTAAATTTACCACCGACAGGCCCATTGACTGGATATTAGGGCAGGTTGACGTGGACACCCTGATTAACGCAACCAACTACGTACCCACCTACCCCGATACCTTATTCCACCTGGATTTAACCACACTTAACCCGCGCCAGAACCTTTATACCTACACAGGCACTTATAAAGTGGCCGATACACTGCCTCCGTTTAGTGTAATTTACTTTAAAGCTTCTTTCCAGGCAGGCTCAACCACATTCGAAACCGGGCAGAATTACCCGGCCGGCATAGTTTACCAGTACAAAGAGTTTAAGGTCAACATCAGGTAATTTTAACCCGATGTGAAACTTATAAAAACCTTCTGAGCATTATCAATGCCAGAAGGTTTTTTGTTTAATAACTTTGCCGCACTAAATTTAAGTTATGCCGGTATCTAAAGACCTGAGCAACCACAGGCGAAATTACATTAAGCACGAACTGATTGAAGCCAACGTTGCAGCCAACCCTTTTGAACAATTTGCACATTGGTTTGAAGATGCCGGAAAAGCAGAAGTACTGGAGCCTAATGCCATGGCCTTGGCTACTGCTACAAAAACCGGAAAGCCCTCTGCACGTATTGTATTACTTAAATCTTTTAGCGAAAAAGGCATGGTGTTTTATACAAACTACCACAGCCGCAAAGGACACGAATTATCCGAAAACAACCAGGCCTCCCTTCTTTTTTATTGGGATGTTATGGAAAGACAGATACGCATCGAAGGTGCTATTGAACGGGTAGAAATAAGCCTATCAGACGAATACTTTAGTTCGCGGCCGTACGAAAGTCAGCTAAGTGCAGTAGTATCTGAACAGAGCACTGTGGTACCATCACGTCAGTTTCTTGAAGAGAAACTGGAAGGGCTTCGCAACTCAGGTGTTGTAAAACGACCCACTAACTGGGGGGGATATCTGCTGAAACCCGATTATTTTGAGTTTTGGCAGGGCCGCGCCAACCGCCTGCACGACCGCATTATCTACCAACACCAAAACGGGCTTTGGAACATTAAACGCCTGGCACCGTAAATTCTCCAGGTACCTTTACTTTTCTTTTCTACAGATTATACTTCGGCAACCTGTTTTAACGGCCGGTTTTTAAAACCAGGGGCCGGAATTTTTTTATGCCCGAGCTTCAAAATTTTAGCGGCGCACTTAAAGTAGGGTTCTTCGATCAATGAGATTGCTGTGATTTGTATTGGCTGTTCTCTTCTCTTTTTTTCAAAGAGAAGGGTGTCCGTAGAACGGGATGAGTTTGCATTTGGCAATTTTCCGAAGAAGTCTGTTGAACAAGAAAAAACCGAAGGATATGTAAAAAGTATGGGTCAGGGTTCATACTGTCACCTCAGTTCCGGTAACTTCCCTCAACCACGCAGCAGAAGCAATGCGGTTATAGGCAGATAGAAATTACAGCTTTTTTTAGCTCTTAACCTCACAATATAACGGCGGACTACTTATCAGTAGTTTGCTGGTCTTTAAACAGGTCCTTTTCGTCAACCACGGTTACAATATCCCCGTCTTTCAGTGTTTTGGAAATCAGTTTGAAAGGGGCCTTCACTACGGTTTCGTTTTCGCTTAGTCCGGTCTTTATTTCAATATAGTTGGCATCCTGTATCCCGGTAGTAACCTGCTTTGCTTTTACTTTGCCTCCGTCTACTACAAAAACAATTTCTGAAGCATCTTTCTTTTCTGTGCCAGAGGTTTTTTGACCCTGCGCAGTTTTGGCATAATCTTCATCCTTTTGTTTAAGGTCCTTTTCCTGCCGGGTAGTTACAGATTGAATAGGAACGCTAAGCACATTACTGCGCGATTCAGTTTTTATATCAACGGTAGTAGACATGCCGGGGCGGAAGGGATACAGATTACCAATTTTGGCATTGATAAGGTCAACATACGATTCCCGCAACACTTTAACCTTTACAGTAAAATTAGTTGCCTGCGTAGTGCTTACCACGGATGCAGCAGCACTGGTTGAAGAGTACGATACTTCGGTAACCACACCTTTAAATTTTTTCTTCACGTAAGCATCAACTTCAATATCGGCGGTATCTCCCAGCGTTATTCTTAAAACGTCATTTTCATTTACATCCACTTCGGCTTGCATGTAGTTAAGGTCAGCAATACGTATCAGCTCTGTACCCGCCATTTGCGCGGTACCAACAACCCGCTCGCCTAATTTTACATTCACCAGCGATACAATGCCGTTCATCGGTGCAAAAATCTTGGTTTTATTTAAATTATCGCGGGCCTGGCTTAACTGGGCCTCCGAACTTTTTACTGTAAACTCACCGGCGTTAACCTGCTCCTGCGCTGCCTGGTAATTGGCATCTGCCTGATCGTACGATAATTTTGATGCTTCAAAATCTGCATCTGAAACTACTTTTTCATCATGCAATTGTTTGTTACGCTCATAGTTTCTTTTCGCCTGGTCCACCGAAGCCTTGGTTTGAATTAAATTGGCCCTTGAACTGGCCAGGTTAGCTTTCATCTGGTCAACACTGGCTGCGCTTTGTGTAACAATAGCATCATAAATGGCAGGATTGATAACGCACAATAACTGGCCCTTTTTTACCGAATCACCTTCATGCGCATTCAACTCAATTATCTCTCCCGAAACTTCCGAGCTAAGCTTTACTTCGGTATGGGGGTTTATTTTTCCGCTGGCGGTTACGGTTTCAACAATGTTTCTTTTGGTAGCCTTTTCTACTGCTACAGACAATACATCGCCTTTGCCAAACCAGCCCTTTTGCCTGCCAACTATGCCTATGCCAATAACTGCCACAAGCACTATAACCAATATAATAATAACCCTGTTAGATTTCATGCGTAAGTTTAGTTTAAGGTTAAGGCTTTGCCCTGGTAAAAATCAAGTATTTTAACCCTGAAGACGTATGTGTATTTCGCCCTTGCCATATCAGATTCGGCAGTAGCTACTGAATTTTTCGATTGCTGTAAATCAAAATTAGTTACAAGCCCGGCATCAAACCTTTTCTGCAGCGAGAAATAAGATTTCTGTGCCGATTCATAACTCTTCTTATTGGCGATATAAGTTTCGGCTGCAACTTTGGCATTGGTATATGCCTGCTCAATATTACCCATTAAAACAGCTTTGGTGTTTTCAAGGTCCAACTCTTTTATCTGCTGCTGTAATTTGGAGCTCGATATATTTATAAATACCTGGCCTTTATTAAAAATGGGTACCGTAACGCCTAAAGCGACATATTGCTTCAGGTTATCTTTCATTTGAGTAAAGAAAGGATCGGCCGGTGTATTAACAACATAAGGCGGCGTTAACTGAAAGCTTTCATTAGGTGCATTGGTATAGCCGGAGAACAGGTTATACCCCAGGGTTAGTGTAGGTGTAATAAAACCATAAGCAACCTTCTCAGCCATTTGCGAACTCATCCATTTGGCTTCCGCACTTTTTACAACCGGTTGGTTTTTTACGGCATAATTATAAATGCCGATGGAGTTAACATCCGTAATACCCGACATGTTATCCGTGTTCACCTGGGGAACATCCACATCGAACGATTGCTCAACTGGTAGCTGAAGAAGTTGTTTCAAAGATTCTACTGAAAGGTCGTACACACCGTGATTATTTACCACATTCGCTTCATCACGTGCAAGCTGGGCTTCAACTTCAAGCAACGATGTTTCAGGCAACAGGCCTGCATCAAATTTCTTTTTTACGGTTTCCTTTTGTTCTGCGGTAATTTTGCGCTGCTCCTCAGCAACCTGAACGATTTCGCGATTCAGTAATATTTGCAAATATGCCGATGCAATATTTAAAGCCATATTGCTTTTGGCATTCTCATAATCGTACTGCGAACCGAGTAAATCGTATTTTGTTTTTTTAATGGTATTTATTTGCTGCAATCCGTTGAATAAGGTCAGGCTTCCTTGTAACCCTACCTGCGAGGTTTGCGAATTACCGTTAGTAAAGGTGTACGTTACCGGGTTAATACTATTTCCAAAGTTAAAGTTATAACTGGCGCTGGCGTTTACCGAGGGAAGCACATTAAGCTCGCTTTGCAAATACTGATTGCCCGAAACCTTAGTAGCGAGGTTAGCCTGGCGGAGTGAAAAATTATTTTTAAATGCATACTCAATGCACTTTTCAAGCGTCCATTTTTCAGTTACCTGGGCATTTAAAAATTGAGAGATAAAAACGGCAACAAACAGGGCCGTATGGCGCAAAGTTTTCACATTTCAGTATTTGGATGCGCTAAAGTAACAGAATTGAATAAAACAGGTGTTACCTGAGCACAAATACAGCGCTAAGCGCCGCTATTTAAAGCCGAAGTGCTTTTCTATCCGTTTCTTCTGTGCCCTGTGGTGCCTGAAATGTATACTGCAAAGCTCTATCCATTCGGCAGTATTAAGCCACCCCAAAAATGGATGCCTTGTTTTTAGCTCCGGGTCGCTCTGGGGTATGCGTTGTATATATCCGGCAGCCATTTTTTTTATTTCTTCCAGCTTGGCTATCAGTTGCTCTTTCGATTCAGGCTGCTTGGGCACTACCGAAACCTGCTGTGGCATTTCGTACCTTACCGGTGGCAACATACGGAAGGTAAATATTACGTGGGCACCAAGTTTCTTCTTTTTTCCTCTTTCCGTTCCTTCCTGGCTAAGGCATTTCTCAGCATTCTTAAAGAAAAAACCTTTCGAGGCCATCCATAAATGTATACCTACCTGCCCAAGGCTCCATGATTGTTCCGACGGTTTCATCAGGATTTTATCCAAATCCAACTGTTGAAAAGCATCTATCCAGTAATCAATAGACGCGTTGGTTTGCTTTTCCAGCTTATTTAAATTCATAAACTCCCTTTTAAAAAATCATTTTCGCGATATAGCAAAATCGGCAACTTAATCAGGGGAATTACGCCGTATAATAGCAGAACCAAATCAGGCCCATTTATTCTGAACGCCAACGGTATCGTGCGCCTCCTTAACCTTACGGCTTATCTGCCCGGTAATAATATGAAAGTACATTACAAAATCAGACCCGAGGCTGTAAAACGGATATTTAAAGGTAGCAGGGCGGTTTTTTTCTAAGATAAAATGACCAAACCAGGCAAAGCCGTAGCCCGCCACCGGCATCAGTAAAAGGAACCACCATTTTTGTAACACTATTGCCAAAACAAAACAGGTAATAACCAGGGTGGTGCCTACAAAATGCAGGGCACGGTTTAAAGGCATTGCATGTTCAGTAAGGTAGTATGGATAAAAATCCCAAAAGGTGGTGTACACTTTATCGGTGCCCATAACGGTTGTATTTATTGCTAATATAGGTTTAGAAATTTAAAATCCATACTAAAACAGGTATGGTATCGGTTTTCTTAATTAATGTAAAATGAAAGACTAGGTTTGAAAATTCGGAATTTCTGATTTACTTTGCAGCACAAAGCACTTTTATAATGAGCGAACCGAACGAACAATTAGAACAAATAAAAGAGATAAGGAGCATGATGGAGCGCTCCTCCCGTTTCATATCATTAAGCGGACTGGCGGGGGTATTTGCAGGTTTTTTTGCCATGTGCGGGGCCGGGGCTTTTTACATTTTTATTAACCGGAACCTGAACTATGGTTACACCGAATTTGCCAAAGAAGTTCCGGTGGATATTAGTTTAACCTTTGCGCGCTTTTGCATACTTGATGCAACCGGGGTTTTAGTCCTCTCATTATTGTTTGCAGTTTTTTTTACCACACGCAATGCCAAAAGCAAAGGACAGAAAATATGGGATGCAGCGGGCCGGCGCTTAATTGTTAACCTGTTTATACCACTGGTGCCAGGTGGTTTGTATTGTCTTATTCTTTTAAAATATGGTTGGTTTGGCATGGTTGCCCCCACAACACTTATATTTTACGGACTGGCACTGGTTAATGCCTCAAAGTATACCGTAGACGAAATACGTTGGCTGGGGTTTTCCGAAATCATTTTAGGTTTGATTGGCTGCCTTTTTATTGGATATGGCATAACAGTTTGGATGATTGGTTTTGGCGTTCTGCATATTGTTTATGGCCTGATGATGTATGCAAGGTATGAGGCTAAACCGGTAGAAAAGAAATTTTGGTAGTAGCATGAAACAGAACTAACCGTGAAAGATGTAATCGACAAACTGAATAAAGCATTTGAGAACAGGATAAGGCTGGGTATCATGAGTGCGTTAATGGTGAATGACCATGTAGACTTTCTTACGCTGAAAGAATTGCTGGATGTTACGGATGGTAACCTGGCCAGCCATGTAACCGCGCTGGAAAAACTGGATTATATAGCAGTAAAAAAAGAATTTGTGGGTAAAAAAACAAAAACCTCATATATGGTAACCAGCCTGGGAAGAAAGGAGTTTAATTATCACCTCAATGCCCTTGAAAAATTAGTAAAACAGAACAGGAAATAATTTTTTTGTCCTTTAACTTTGAATTTCAAAGCACTTTCAAAATGAATTATAAAATACCACAACTCAAAAAACAGGTAAGAGGGCTCATCATCTTCTTTATGGCAGCGCTTATTTTTAGCGGGGCAACTGCAATTCCTGCCGAAACAGAATTAACCATACTCCTTCAATACATTCCATCCGATAGTGTTATTGGCAGTTTGCTGGCTACCGTTTTAGAAGCCGTGCGCGATACGCAGGCACATTACCCCTTTTTGTTTTATGGTAACGACTGGCTGGCATTCGCACATTTTGTAATTGCCGTAACATTTATAGGTGTGCTTAAAGACCCGGTTAGAAATATATGGGTATTAGAGTTTGGTATGATAGCATGCATTATGGTAGTACCCTTTGCCCTGGTAGCAGGCGGGTTCAGGGGCCTGCCCATTTGGTGGCGCTGTATTGATTGCTCCTTTGGTATAATTGGCTTCATACCACTATGGATCGGTTACCGGAAAACACGGCAGTTGGAAAGATTAAATAAAGAAGACCGGTTGAATATTATTTTTTGAGAATGAAGAACAGCAAAAACAGGATGTTGAAACTGGCAGGCGATGCTGCGTTTGTTGCAGCAATTACTTTGATTAACCGGTGTATTGAAAAAAAAGAAAGTGGCACAGTGTGTCATGATGAAGATGCAGAAAAACTGAATAGGCGGTTAACTATGGTAAGTATAGTCTATAACTTATTGGGAGTGTTTTACAATGAATAAGAAAGTAGCCAGGATTGGCAAAACATTAAAAACCAATTATGACTTGTATGTTTTTTCTGCAAATATTTTTTGGAATAGTAATAGTAATGAGTTGGGTAATACTGACCCTTATAAAACGGATTGATCCATTTATAATGAAGACCATCCGGCCCGCGCTGGCGATTTTAATTCTTGTGCTTTTAGGCTGCCAGGCCAACTGCCCGGGTTATGATAACTTGTCTCTTTTGATGATGTTTTTGCTCTATCTCAACGTGCTTACAGTAAGTTCCGTTCTTATCCATAACCAACCCAAATTACTAACGGCGTTAACCGCCATTCTGATTATTCTATGCTCCCTTTTCGGAATATTAGTAGAGCTAAGCTTTATTGTTTTTTCAGGTATTTCCTGCGGTGTAGGCCCAGGTGTAGGCCCCACATAATCTTTTTTAAAACAAACCTGACGCTTATGAAACAATGCTTACCTAACCCAAACCAATTTCCATGCTGCAAAAAAACCTTCATACCCTGCT
>CAISWS010000151.1 GCA_903889265.1 uncultured Bacteroidota bacterium | reverse complement strand
CTTTTCACCATTGAATATAACTTTGTGCATATCGCCTGCCTTGTCTTTGGCAAAAAAAGAAAAATGGTTGGCATCTGTTTTGGGGTCATATACCATCTCCTTATCCTTTTGAAGATAACCGATTACATAAAGCTTTTTGGGTGTGGTAGACGCTGGTGGTTTTGCCTTCGCAAACGCGTATTACCAGTTTATTGTCCTCAAGTTTTTCAATAAAACGCGTTATGGTAGATGGGGCCAGATGTAACTCCTCGCTTAAATCAAGGGGCTGCCGGCCGGGTTGATCGAGCACCAAAGCCAGCAAATATGCCTGACCGGGAGCAAGGCCCATAGGAGCCCAGGCGTCTTCGGCCAGTTTGGTTATTTTACGGGCAAGTGCGGAACTGGCCCAGTAAATACAACCACAATATTGTGTTTCAGAAGCTTTCACGGTGCAAATTTATAAAGCATAGTTGTATATACAAGCAAAATAAGGATTTTCTTTTTTTCGCACAGGCCCAATTCCCAACCCTAATCATTTCCCTTGCCGCGGTTGGTTAAGGACTTTCCTCTTATTTGCGCCAATCTTCTAATTTTACCCTGCAAAGAATAACACCGGAATTTCCAAATTGTTGAATTATGAGCCTGAAGCTGAAAAATAAAGTGAGAATTGTAACTGCCGCCGCCCTGTTTGACGGGCATGATGCGGCTATTAATATTATGCGGCGTATTATGCAAAGCAAGGGGGCCGAGGTAATACACCTGGGGCATAACCGAAGCGCGCGCGAGATTGTGGAGTGTGCTATACAGGAAGATGCGCAGGGTATTGCCGTTACCAGTTACCAGGGTGGGCACATTGAGTTTTTTAAATACATGCACGACCTGTTGAAAGAAGCAGGTTGCGGACACATAAAAATATTTGGCGGCGGTGGGGGAACCATATTGCCAACTGAAATAGCGGAGTTGGAGAAATACGGGATTTCGAAAATATACTCGCCAGACGACGGGCGCAAAATGGGTTTGGAGGGGATGATTGAAGATGTGGTTAGCCAGTGCGATTTTTCCACCGTTCAATCGCTGAACGGGCAGATAGCTAAGCTGAACAAGAAAGACTGGAAAGCTATTGCACAGGTAATTACGCTGGCCGAGGACAATAAACTTACCGGTACGGGTAAAACAACAGACTCACCCCTGGGAAGTGATTTGAAGGGTGCCGTAGTTTTAGGTATTACCGGCACCGGTGGAGCGGGAAAATCATCGGTAACAGATGAAATTGTTTTGCGGTTCCTCAGAAATTTTAAGGATAAAACCATAGCTGTTATATCGGTAGACCCCTCTAAAAAGAAAACGGGTGGGGCTTTGCTGGGCGACAGGATAAGGATGAATTCTATTTCCAATTCCAGGGCGTATATGAGGTCGTTGGCAACGCGTGAAAGTGATAAGGCGTTAAGCGAACACGTGCAGGAAGCCATTGATGTTTGCAAAGCAGCGCATTATGACCTGATTATTTTGGAAAGCGCCGGGGTGGGGCAAAGTGATGCCTCTATACTGGACTATTGCGATGTATCGCTTTACGTAATGACACCGGAGTATGGAGCGGCATCGCAGCTTGAAAAAATAAACATGCTGGATTACGCCGATGTAATTGCCATTAATAAGTTTGATAAGGCCGGAGCGCTGGATGCATTACAGGATGTGCGCAAACAATACAAGCGCAACCACCAACTATTTATGGCCAAAGATGAAGAGTTGCCGGTGGTGGGCACTATTGCTGCACAATTTAATGATGCAGGTGTTAACCATTTGTTTGAAATGCTGATGGTTGCTGTGAAAAATAAAACGGGAATTGAGTTTCACGTAAAGCATACGTCGGCCAAAAATACGGCTACCAAATCTCAGATTATTCCACCGGCAAGGGTGAGGTATTTGGCAGAGATTGCCGAGACGATTGAGCAATATGATAAATGGGCAGAGGAGCAAAGTGAGATTGCAAGGAAGATGTACCAGGTGAACGGAGTAATTAATATGTTAGAGAAACCGGAAAAGAATTAAGACTATGGAAATGATAAAGCAATTGCAGATTAATAATTACAAATCCATCAAGCAACTTAATCTAAGTTGTAGTAGGATAAATGTATTTATCGGAAAACCTAACGTTGGCAAGTCAAACATTTTAGAAGCCTTGGATTTATCATACCTCTCCTGGTTCATGCTAATGAACAAAGACAGAGAGGGTGAAGGTAGGGAGAAGATAAACATCAAGGAGTATTTTCGAGTAAATAATCCAGCACAATTATTCTATCTGGGCGACCTTTCCCAGCCGATCTCAGTAAAATTTTTTGGTTTTTGTCCTGATGACTTTATAACCTTTAATAAGGAAAATCAAATGAATTTGTTTGAATGGGGTACAGTTAATGGAAAGACCCAATTCGACGAAAATTTTATTCCCACTGCCAAAACAAACGAGCGTCCCTCATATTTTGGCTCACCAATACACCCATACCGGTTTAAAGACAATATCCAATTTCACGATAGTGGCAATTATTTTGATACTTTGATGCCCCCTTTTGGCAATAATTTAGCTAACGTAATCCAATCAAATCCCCATTTCCGGAATTTTATTGATGACTTAACGAAGGATACTGGTTTTGAATTTAATGTTGATACTGTCACTAATCTCGTTTCTGTTCAATTAAGAATTAAAAAGGGGTTAGTTTATAATGTTCCCTACCAAGCATTGGCAGATACAATTAGAAGAGTCATTTTCTCGATTGCTGCTATTCGCACTAATAACGCACATGTCATTACGCTTGAGGAGCCCGAGTCACATTCCTTCCCGCCTTACATAAGTATGTTGGCGGATGAAATCGTTGAAAAAATAGATAGGCAATTTTTTATCGCCACTCACAGCCCTTACCTTCTAAATAACTTAATCGAAAATACTCCGGCCGAAGATTTAAGCGTGTTTGTATGTGGTTATGATAAAGAGAATTTTCAAACGACAGCCAAGAAACTTTCGCGCGAGGACTTATCAGAATTGCTGGATTATGGAGTAGATATTTTTTTCAATATTAATCGCTACCTAGATGACAGAATTGAGCATAATTCCTGAGTGCTATGTTGACACCAGGGTAGCTGAAATAGTGGGACAGGCGAACCGAAGATATAATCATCAACACGGCTGTGGAGACGTTGCCAACCAATTGAAAAATACCTTCAGGGACCGGATGGCGTTAGGAATAATAGATGAGGATAAAAACAAAGGGCCTGCTGCTAAATATTTTTCGGAGTTTATTGTGGTTAAATCAGAAAACAACCTGATTCTAAAAAAGCATAAGGATCGAAAGCAATATCTGATTTTAGTTTGTCCGGAAATGGAAGAATGGCTTATGAATGATGCTAAAGATGTTCAAATAGACCCAGCCCATAATGATTACAAATTACCTATTGAGATGAAAGGATTTAAGGAGTTAACTAAAATTCAGGATATAGATAGAAATGAAGGCTTTAAGCGTTTTGTAAAAGCGCTAATAAGACAAAATGCCCCAGCCATTACAACCTTAAAAGCCTGGATTGAATTATACAAAAAAGATGAATTAGATACCCTGATAAACTAACATTATGATTGACGAGTTAAAATCAAAATATAAATCCCTCGAATTAAAGCTGCACCCCGATTGCAAAGCCCTGCTTGATAATTGGGAAGAAACAAAGAAGAAATACAGCGGCGATACTTTCGGTTTTGAAGTACGCGATAAGGTTTTGCAATTACCATTTACTTATAAAAGTTTATCGGGTACTACCATCCGTAAGGTTTACCTGCCTAGGTATAGCGACTGGGGTGATATTTTAAAATGGCAGTTACAGGAAAATGTGCCGGGAGAGTTTCCATTTACCGCCGGTGTGTTTCCTTTAAAGCGGGAAGGTGAGGACCCTACCCGGATGTTTGCCGGGGAAGGAGGGCCGGAGCGGACCAATAAGCGTTTTCATTATGTTTCTTTGGGGCAACCTGCAAAACGGTTATCTACAGCTTTTGATTCGGTTACGCTTTACGGGGAGGACCCTGACCACCGGCCGGATATTTATGGCAAAGTGGGTAACAGCGGTGTAAGCATTGCCACCGTTGATGATGCTAAAAAACTTTATAGCGGGTTTGACCTTTGCGACCCGAAGACTTCAGTCTCCATGACCATTAACGGCCCTGCGCCTATGTTGCTGGCGTTTTTTATGAATGCAGCTATTGACCAGGAGTGTGAGAAATACATTAAAGAAAACGGGCTGGAAGTTGAGGTAAAGAAGAAACTTGAGCAGATTGATAAAGGCCATGCACCAAGAGGAGCATACAACGGCGGATTACCGGAAGGCAATGACGGGCTTGGCCTGATGTTGTTAGGCGCCAGTGGCGACCAGGTTTTGCCTGCTGATGTTTATGAAAAAATAAAAGCCAAAGCGCTGGCATCAGCGCGCGGAACAGTGCAGGCAGATATTTTGAAAGAGGACCAGGCCCAGAACACCTGCATTTTTTCCACAGAGTTTGCCTTGAAGATGATGGGTGATGTGCAGCAGTATTTTATTGAAAATAAGGTGCGCAATTTTTATTCGGTTTCTATTTCGGGTTATCATATTGCCGAGGCGGGTGCTAACCCTATTACGCAGCTGGCATTTACGCTTGCCAATGGCTTTACGTATGTAGAATATTATTTAAGCCGGGGTATGGCTATTGACGATTTTGCGCCTAACCTTTCGTTCTTTTTCAGCAATGGTATGGACCCTGAGTATTCGGTGATTGGCCGGGTGGCCAGGCGTATATGGGCCAAGGCGATGAAGAATAAGTATAAGGGTAATGACCGTTCGCAAAAACTGAAATACCATATACAAACCTCCGGGCGCAGTTTGCATGCGCAGGAGATTGATTTTAATGATATACGCACAACGCTGCAGGCGCTGTATGCCATTTACGATAACTGCAACTCGCTGCACACAAATGCTTATGACGAGGCCATTACTACGCCTACCGAAGAAAGCGTGCGTAGGGCCATGGCCATACAATTAATTATTAACCGCGAGCTGGGTACCGCGAAAAACGAAAATCCAAACCAGGGGGCTTTTTTAATTGAAGAGTTAACGCAGTTGGTAGAAGATGCTGTGCTGAATGAATTTAAGCGCTTAACAGAACGCGGAGGGGTGTTAGGCGCTATGGAGCGCATGTACCAGCGCAACAAAATACAGGAAGAAAGCCTTTACTACGAACACCAGAAACATACCGGCGAATTCCCGATAGTGGGGGTTAATACTTTCCTCAGCAAAAATGGCTCACCTACCATTATCCCGAATGAAGTTATCCGCTCTACCACGGATGAAAAGGAATTTCAGATAAATGCTTTGAATGCATTTAAGAAACGGAATTCATCTCATTCTGATGAAGCGTTGAAAAAACTTCAACACGTTGCTATCGCTAACGGCAATTTATTTGCTGAATTGATGGAGACCGTAAAGCACTGCTCTTTAGGGCAGATTACACATGCTTTGTATGAGGTGGGTGGGCAGTATAGGAGGAATATGTAAACGAATGTTGATTGCTGATTTTTGAATTATGAATTAATAGCCGGCAATAACATGAAAAAGCTATTGGTAAAGGCTAAGGGCAAAAAAAGAGAAAACAGTTTTTAATAGACCTATTCAATGAACAAAAACCGCCTCGAAGCATTTAGTGACGGCGTAATGGCTATTATCATTACCATCATGGTATTAGAGATTAAAATGCCGCATGGGCATGAGTTAAAGGATCTTGTGCCTGTGCTGCCCGCATTTTTCAGTTACCTGCAAAGCTTTTGGTTTATTGGAGTGTATTGGAATAACCATCATCATCTTTTGCATACCGTTAAAAAAGTAAACGGCCGGATAATGGTTGCTAATATGCTTTTGCTGTTTTTGCTCTCGTTGGTTCCGTTTGCCACTAACTGGGTTAGCGATACTGATTTTGCCGCAGTGCCGGTACAAGTTTACGCAGTTGTTTTACTTAGCTGTGGCATTGGGTGGACTGTATTACAAAGCGTCATTGAAAAAAACAGCCACTGGTCCCCCGCAATAAAAAAAGCAATGGACCGCCAAACTAAAAAGGGCTGGATGTCGGTTGTGCTTTACGGTTCAGGCATTCCGTTAGCCTTTGTTAATCCGTATATCTCCGAAGTGCTTTTTATTTCGGTGGCAGTTATGTGGCTGATACCCGATAAGAATATTGAAAGGGCTTTTGATGAGGAATAATACAGTTTCGCACGGAGGCACGGAGTGAACAGCCGAGAAATACATAAATGCATTTTTGTTTTTTGAATTCCTCTGCATTTTTCTCCCTGCCTCCGTGCGAAACTTTGGCTGTTTTCAGGTAACTGATTATAGCTATTATTGCACTACAACTACTAACCCGTTTTGAAACAACAGCTACTTTTAGTTACACCTCCGTTTACACAGTTAAATACGCCCTACCCCGCCACGGCTTATTTAAAAGGGTTTTTGAATACGCAAAATGTTGTTTCGCACCAGGTGGATTTAGGAATTGAGGTGATACTGGCGTTGTTTTCTTCTGCAGGTTTAAAGAGGATGTTTAACCATTTGGGGACGCTGGATTTAGAGTTGTCGGAAAATGGGTATCGCATTTATGCATTGCGGCATGATTACATACAAACCATTGACCCGGTTATCCGGTTTTTGCAGAATAAAAATACCACGCTGGCCCATGCTATTTGCGGGCGCACTTATTTGCCGGAGGCATTGCGGTTTGCGCAGTTAGAGGATTTGGAATGGGCATTTGGAACTATGGGCATACAGGATAAGGCGCGGCACCTGGCAACGCTTTACCTGGAGGATTTGGGGGATTTGATTACTGAGGCTATTGACCCGTTTTTTGGCTTCAGCCGGTATGCCGAAAGGCTGGGGCGCACCGCAACGCATTTTGATGAATTGCAGGAATCGCTGCTGGCACCCAATTCGATTATTACTGAGATGCTGGTGGATTTGCTGCGGCAAAAGGTGGAATTGTATAAGCCAACGATGGTGTGTTTATCGGTTCCGTTTCCGGGAAATTTATTCGGGGCTTTAAAGTGCGGGCAGTTTGTTAAACAGCATTACCCGCAGATAAAAGTGGTGTTAGGTGGCGGTTATGCAAATACTGAGCTGAGAAGTTTAAGCGACCCCCGCGTTTTTGACTTTATTGATTATGTAAGCCTGGATGATGGAGAAGCGCCCATTAAATTTTTGATTGAACACCTTGAAGGAAAGCGGCCGGCAAGCGAGCTAAAACGCATTTTTATGCGCGAAGGGAGCAAGGTTGTTTACTGCAACGGCGCTAAAGAAAAGGATATTGCCCAGCGCGAGACAGGCACGCCTGATTACAGCGATTTGAAATTGGATGATTACTTGTCGGTAATAGAAGTTGCTAACCCGATGCACCGGTTATGGAGCGATGGGCGCTGGAACAAGTTAACGCTGGCACATGGCTGCTATTGGGGCAAGTGTTCGTTTTGTGATATATCGCTGGATTATATTAAGAACTACGAGCCGGTTTCAGCCACTATCCTTTGCGACCGCATGGAGGAGATAATTGAGCAGACGCATCAAAACGGATTTCATTTTGTGGATGAGGCAGCACCGCCCCACTTGCTGCGGGACCTGGCCTTGGAGATTATCAGGCGCAAACTAACAGTTGTTTGGTGGACGAACATCAGGTTTGAAAAATATTTTACGTACGACCTTTCGCGCTTGCTGAAAGCTTCGGGTTGTATTGCGGTGGCCGGTGGACTTGAAGTAGCGAGTGACCGTTTGCTGATGATGATGCAGAAAGGCGTAACTATTGCACAGGTGGCGCGCGTGGCGCATGGCTTTACGCAGGCCGGTATTATGGTACACGCATATCTGATGTATGGCTTCCCTACGCAGACGCTGCAGGAAACTGTGGATGCATTGGAGGTAGTGAGGCAGTTGTTTTTAAATGAAGCGCTGCAATCGGGTTTCTGGCACAGGTTTGCCATGACTGCGCATAGCCTGGTGGGGCTGAACCCGGCAAAATTTAAAGTGCAAAGGACCGGCCCCGATTTTGGGGGCTTTGCTGATAATGACCTTTACCATGAGGACCCGGACGGTGCAGACCATGATAAGTTTGGCGATAGTTTAAGTAAATCGCTGTTTAATTTTATGCATGGGGTGGGGCTTGATTTTCCGTTGAGTAAGTGGTTTGAGTTTAAAGTGCCTAAAACGACTATTAAACCTAACTACATTGAGCAGAGTTTGACAAACGATTTGGATGACCAGCTAAAGGAAAACGCGCTGGTTATCTGGCTGGGTAACATGCCCGATATCGCTTTTTTTGAAGCTAAGCAGGGAAACAAAGTTGTGGAGATGGCTGAGCTTGAATTTTGCGATAAGTCGAAAGATTGGTTTTTACATTTTACTGCTGCTGAAGGCCAATGGCTGTTGGATGTTTTTCCGAAG
Source organism: uncultured Bacteroidota bacterium (assembly GCA_903889265.1). Classification (GTDB taxonomy): domain Bacteria; phylum Bacteroidota; class Bacteroidia; order Chitinophagales; family LD1; genus Bog-950. Next base: position 17,616 of record CAISWS010000151.1, on the reverse strand, counting down.
TTGATGATTGGTGAACATGCACCTTTATCTTATGCTGCCTTAAAATTAAGTTATGAAAAGGCAGGGCTGGAAAACTTTGATGTGTTTGTGGGGAGCAAAAGGTATATGGAGTTGAGGGGGAATGGTTTGTTGATTTTGTGACAGTTTTTTATAATACTTTACAATACATTTTTACCGCAAAGAAAGTGCTGGATAAGCCAAGGACAATCGCAAGTTGCTTAGGGATTGCTTCGTCGCGGAGCCTCCTCGCAATGACGCACATTTTTTATTTATTTAAAAACACGGCTGGCAGTATATACGGATTGAGTTTAAGGAAGCTTGAAAGTATTAGCACTACCGTACCGCCGGGCAGGATAGTGAGTGCAACGAGGTCGGCAGTTTTGAGGAGTTCTTTTAACTGGGTTTCGATTTCAAGTTTTTCTTCGTGTGTGAGTGGATGCCCGTGAAAAGTGTATTGAACAACCAGGCCAAAGGCTACTTTGGTTTGTTCGTCTTGCTGCTGGAGTTTTGACAGGAAGTCTTTGAACTTTGTATCAAGGTGGGAGAAATGATGGTGGATTTGCTCATCAGCCAATTTAGTTTCTGACTTTATAAAGGAGATGATTTCTTCTTTGTTGTGCATGGTGCAAAAATATGACTTTGCTTTGATGAAACACAAAGCCGGAAATCATTAAAATAAAAAAGCCGCGTTTTCAGATTTGAAAAACGCGGCTTTATTTTTTTATGCTGTCAATTACTTTCTTTTAGCTATTTCTACAAAAGGCCTTTGCACCGGGCCGGTGTAGATTTGGCGTGGACGGCCGATATCTTCGTTCTTTTCGCGCATTTCTTTCCATTGAGATATCCATCCGGGAAGACGGCCCATGGCAAATAAAACGGTGAACATAGATGTAGGGAAGCCCAGGGCTTTATAGATAATACCAGAGTAGAAGTCTACGTTAGGGTATAATTTTCTTTCAATAAAGTAAGGGTCGTTCAATGCAGCTTCTTCCAGTTCTTTGGCAATAGCAAGCAACGGGTCGCTTACTCCGATTTTTGCAAGGATTTCATCGCAACTCTTTTTAAGGATTTTGGCGCGTGGGTCGAAGTTTTTGTAAACGCGGTGTCCGAATCCGAACAGCAGGCGTTTTTTGTCTTTTGCTTCGGCAACTACTTTCTTAACATCGCCTTTATCGTTATCACGGATAAACTCAAGCATTTCCAACACTTCCTGGTTGGCTCCTCCGTGGCGCGGGCCCCAAAGGCTGGCAACACCGGCACCGATAGAAGCATACAGGTTGGCATGTGATGAACCTACCATACGCACCGTTGAAGTTGAACAGTTTTGTTCGTGGTCGGCGTGGAGGATTAAAAGTTTGTTCATAGCATCCACTACAACCGGGTCAGCAACATATTCTTCGCTTACATTTCCGAAGGTCATATAAAGGAAGTTGGTAACGTAGTCATATTTGTTTTGAGGATAAAGCACCGGATGGCCCTTACCTTTCTTTTGTATCATGGCAGCTATGGTAGGCATTTTAGCCAGTAAGCGCATGATAGTAAGGTTGGTTGCCTCGGGGTTTTTGTTAGGGTTCAGCGAGTCCGGATAGAAAGAAGAAAGCGCCGCAATCATGGTCATTAACTGGCCCATAGGATGCGAACCTGTAGGGAATACTTCAAATACCTTTTTCAGGTTTTCGTGTACCAGTGTATGATGCGTTAGTGTGTACTCGAAAGCTTTTAACTGGTCGGCATCAGGCAGCTCTCCGTAAAGCAACAAGTGCATTACCTCTGTAAAGGACGATTTTTCGGCCAGGTCTTCAATGTTATATCCGCGATAGCGAAGGATACCTTTTTCGCCATCCAGAAACGTAATGTTGCTGATAGTGGCACCGGTGTTTTTATAACCTTCATCGAAAGTTATGTAGCCGGACTGGGCGCGGAGTTTTGAAATATCAACTGCTTTTTCATTTTCGGTACCTGTAATTACCGGAAGCTCGTAGGGTTTTCCCTCCAGGTTGATGATAGCTTTATCAGACATGTTTGAAGTAATTAAATTGATTTAGAAAGCATACCGCCGTTTGCGGACGGCCAAAAGTAATAAAACCAACAAAAAACTAAAGGAAGTTGATAGTCTTTTGAAGAATAATAACCTAAGTATTGATAAGAATCAATAAGATGGGGTTTTAATGGCCCTAAAAAGTGAGCATAGCGCCCATATTTCCGTTCTGTAGCAGGCCCCCTTCCAGAGACATCATTTTTTTCCGGCGTTTAAAGTCTATTTTATTCCTTGCCCCCAGTGCAATAAGCACGGCTGCCCCCACATAAGCTACAGCACCTGCAGCTATGTAAGCTGTGCCCTGGTTATGATTTCGCTGAACATCGCCTGCGGGGTCTGTGCTTGAGGGCCCGGCGGGGGTTTGGTAAACTTTAACTCCCTCGTATATTAAAAAGCTACCGGCGCCTACCAGGCCTACGCCGCCTGCTATCATCAGGTTGCCTGTATAATTGAGTTTAGCAGCGTATAGTGAATCGCGGAAGGTATATTTTGGGGTCAGGCTGGCCGAATCTTTTTGGGCTTTTAATTGTAAAGTGAGCACCGTAAAAAGAAGCAGTAGCGTAATATAAGCAGGTTTCATGTTTCAAATTTATTTAAACGGAACAGTTCTTCATATTTAATGGTGCAAATAAGTAGACTTCTTCGGAAAATACCCAAAATACAGGTATCGCACGGAGAAAGTCATCAGCGGCGGACCCTGAAATCTTTTGTAGTTGACAACAGCCTTTCACGCAAAGGACGCAAAGAATGACGCAAAGGGCCGCAAAGATTTGTATAATATAGTTCTTCGGAAAATAGCCGTCAGGCAACTCACCCCTCCCGCTGAAACGACGGGACAAGTTATCCTTCGGACTTCCCCTCTCTTTGAAAAAAAGAGAGGGGAAATGCGAATACAAATGCAGGGTTGGCATTTATCGAAGAAGTCTAATTCTTCGCGGTCCTTTGCGCTGTATTCCTTTGGGTTCTTTGCGTAAGCCTTTATTGAAAACCAATCGTTTACAATGCTTTTTATTGGCAGAAAATACAGAGTAAACAGCCGATTGATAAAAACTGATGAAAAGCAATTTCAATATCTTCCGAAGATGTCTAGTGTAAAAAAGGAGCGGATGGAAGGTGCATTTAAATTATCGCCGGCACAAAAGTGCTATCTATTGAAAGACACTATGACCCTGTCCGGAACTTCTCAAGTTTGTCAAAAAATATTTTTGAGCTGAAGCAGGTGGCGGTAAAAAAGAGAACGATGGGCAGGAAATAGAACATGCCGCGTTTAAAGGAGCTAGCCATTAGGGAGGCGATACCGGACGACTGTACATCTTCGTTAATAACGTAAAACTCGGAAAAGTATAAACTGAATGCAACCATCAGAAAAGCCAGTAGAATCCACTGGTTGCCAAAAACTATTTTGATGCCTTTTTTAAATGCGATGGCGGCGTTTACTATAAGCGCCAGGAAGAAGCCTACAAAAACAACACCATATAACTGGCCACCGTGGACTTCGCGGTAAGGCAGGGCAAAAAGATATGCTTTTGTGTAATTGAGCATGGTATTAAGCCGGGCAGCGTTATAACCTATGGAAAGGTCGAAGCGGCTTGCCTGGGGCACCTGTATTTTGAGTTTTACATATAGCAACCAGCTTACAAAAGGGATAAGTGCTATTGCGCCGAAAATAAGCAAGCGCTTAAAATCTTTTGTTTGTAATGCTTTAAGGGCTATCATAAATATTACGGCAATTATAAAGGCAATGGCATCGCTGCGTATCCAACCGGTGAAGCCCAGCATGATTGCACCCATCCAGAAATATTTTTCATCCCCTTTATCAAGCCATAAGTAGGTGGCCAATACTGCGGGGCAGATATAAGCTGCCGTAGGCATGTTGCCCAGTGCAAGCGCTGCGTGGGCATATAATTCGGGGGTGGCCATTAGCACCAGGGTAAACAGCATTGCGGCAGTTGTGTTGGTATATGCTTTTACAAAACTGTAAAACAGCGTTAAGAGCGAAAGGAAGTAAAAGGTGATAACTATTTTAGGTGTTTCGGCACCGAAAAGATATACGTAGGTAAAGCTACCGTGAAATAGCGGGGGATATACTCCCGCCGCGCCCTGCAGGTTATATTGGAAAAGGCTTATTTTAAATTTGCCTTCCAAGGCCATAACCCGGGCCAGTTTATCGAATGATGTAATACTGTCGCCTTCAGATGGCGGCCAGAAGAGGTTTTTAATAGTGATGGTGTAGAACAGGTATGCGATGATGCAGAAAAGAAATACAGCCACGTAATTTACAGCAGAGGCACCGGCACGCGCCTGGTTGAGTTTTTCTTTGAAGGCGGCAATGGTTTCAGGAAACTTACGGTTGAGGGCAATAATAACAACAAGGTTAAGTGAGATAAGCAGGAAGGGAGTAAAATGAAGCTGAAAAATATCTAACAGGAAAAGAAAAACTGTTTGCATGCCTATGCCGGTAAGAAAAGAGTAGCCGGTAATTTCAGCTAAAGAAAACTTACGGCTAACGGCCATTACAACCGAGCAACCCAATAAATAACAAAGCACAATTCCTGCTATCAGCATTAGTTTGAAGTTTGAGTGGTGTCGGTTGTTTCAGGCACATCCACCGGTTTGTTTATTGGCAAAAGGCAAACTTTTTCTCTTTTATCCAAAGGTACGTCGTATTTTAATCTGTCGTATCCAATTCCTCTTACTATAAGCACATGCGTAATATGTTTAGCCAGTTCGGGGTTTTCTGATTCTTTGCCGGTGGCTATGCATAAACGCGGATAGATAAAGTATTCTACCCAACCAGGGTCATATACATAGTTCCAGCGCGAATCATTAATAAGCGAATCGGTGGGCGGGAGCAGTATAACTGCGTTGGGCGGACAATTGGCATTAATAAAATCGAGCAGGCGGTAGGTGTGTACTTTGTAATTTAGTTTGTCTTCGCGGGTAAGGGGGGCGTTGCTGCCTTTTTGAATTTCGGCAGTTACCTTGTCTATCTGGTCCTGTGCACCGAATGCCACAAAGTGTATTTCATCAAAATAACCAACAAACAGGGTTTTGAAGAAGGAGGTATCGGTTTCAATTTCGTTGATACGGTGTTCAATTTCGTTAATGCGTTCATCGTGGTCCCCGGGCCTTTCTTTCAGTGTTTGTAATTCGTTATAGAGGTCGGGGAGTTCGGTGCGTTTATCGTTTAAAGAGTAAATGCCTATGAAAATAACGCTAAGTAAAAGGATGATAATGAAGCTGCGGAAGAAAGGGCCTGCTGAAAACCAGGACGAAGAAATTGCCGGCTTCTTTTCGGGTTTATCAGAAGGAAGATGTTGTTTGCCTTTGGCCACTACTTAATGCGTTTAATTAATTGACGTTGGACGAAATTAAGAAAGTGGCGGGATTAATGGAACCAGAGGAATTTATCCATTTGGTAAAGGATTAAACAGCCGTTGACGCAGAGGGCCGCAAAGATTTTGGTAGCTCCCTTTGAGATGAGGACGGGCGGTGCATTAAAAAATAATTACCTAATGGTAATGACCAAGGGCAGGATGGACTGGAAATGGGGAATCATTTAAACATGGTATATTCGAAATCACAAACCCAACCTTTATGAAACACAAAGTATCCATACTGCTTTTTTGCCTGGTGGTGTCAATGACAGCCGGAGCGCAATCTGCTGATAAAAAGAAGCCACCGATGTCGAAAAAAGACAGCCTGATGCTGGCAAAGTTTGCGGCCAAAGGTACTTATCCGGCCATTAAGGCAAGTAAATTCAGCGGGGTGATGCCTGTGGATGGTATTAGCGAAAAGCCGGATATCAATCTGAAATATAAGCTTGTGATTGGGCTGGCCAGTGGCACCAACGACCCGGATAAAATAAAGGAATTGAACCGGGGCCTTGCCGAAGCAGGAAGGTATATAAACCTGCACCTGGCCGCCGGTGTGCCAAAAGAAAACCTGGAGGTGGTGATGGTAATACATGGTAAAGCACTTTACACATTGTTTAATGAGGAGGCCTTTAAAAAGGAGTTTAAAACGGATAACCCGAACAGTGCTATTGTGAAAGAACTGGAAGATGCTGGTGTAAAGTTTATTGCCTGCGGACAGGCTATGCAGTTTTTAGAAATAAAAAATGAAGAGTTAAGGCCGGAAGTGAAAATTGCGCTATCGGCGAGGACGGCAATTTCTACTTATCAGTTAAGGGGGTATGCGCTTTATGAGATTGAGGTAGATTGATAAGGCTTTAAGAATATTTCGCACGGAGGGCACGGAGAAAAATGCAGAGAAATGCCGTGGAAAAGTTTTTAGCAACAGCCATGCCCGGTGATAAGCTGTTCGGGGAAAGTGTTTATTATTACGGGGGATAAAAGAATACATGGGTAAAGCAGCAGTTACAGTTTTAATGCCGGTTTATAATGCGGAGCCGTTTTTGAATGAGGCTATTGACAGCATATTGAACCAGACCTTTACGGATTTTGAGTTTATTATTATTAATGACGGCTCGAGCGACCGGTCGGAGGAGATTATTAAGGGTTATGCAGATTCCCGCATAAAGTATTATAAAAACGAGCATAACTTAAAGCTAATTGCTACCCTGAATAAGGGGTTTGACCTTGCCGGTGGCAAGTATATAGCAAGGATGGATGCGGATGATATAAGCCTGCCAACAAGGCTTGAGCAGCAGTTTGAGCTAATGGAGAAAAACCCGGAAATTGGTTTGTGTGGTACCTGGTACGAATCTTTCAAAGACGGTGAAATTTTAGGCCAGGTTCGTTACGGGCCAGACCACTCTACCATTTGTTTTAAGCATCTTTTTCAGATTCATTTATCGCATGGAACGGGGATGTTCCGAACTTCGGTATTGCGGGAACATGGCTTGTATTTCAATCCTGATTTTTCGCATGCAGAGGATTATGAGTTGTGGAGCAGGATTTCGGCGGTAACGAAGCTGGCCAATATACAACAGGTGCTATACCGGGTAAGGCATCATGAAAATGAGATTTCTAAAAAGTATGGGGATATACAAGCGGCAAACAGTTACAGGGTAAAGGAAAAGTTGTTTAACCTGATAGGGATACAGGTAACGCGGGAGGAAATGGACCTGTTTCAATCAATTGCTTACCATAAATACGAACACAGCGATAAATTTTTAGATGGGGCTACGGTGCTTTTGGAAAAGATGCTGCGTGCCAAAGGGTATGAAATGTTTTTCAGCAAATCTTTTTACGAAACCATGCTGGCGGAATACTGGTTTAATCTTCATTACAATACTACGCCACACTCGGGACTTTCCGCGTTTAATAAATTTCATGCAAGTCCGCTTTCTTCTTTAAAGCCAGTGGCGCTAAGCACTAATGCGAAGTTTATTTTGAAGGGATTGCTGAAAAGATAAGGGCCTGCTTATTTGTAAGCAAGCCCTTTAGCAAAACAGAGTTCCTGGGATAATACAAAAATACAGATATCGCACGGAGTAACTTATCAGGGCCAACCCTGAAACCTTTTGTAGATAACAACAGCCGTTCACACAAAGGACTCAAAGAACCGCAAAGATTTGTATAATAGAGTTCTTCGGAAAATTGCCAAATACAAACTCATCCCGTCCTACGGACACCCTTCTCTTGGAAAAAAGAGAAGGGAACAGCCAACAGACTTCTTCAAAAAATACCCAAAATACAGGTATGGCACGGAGAAAATACAGAGTTAACAGCCGTGTACTAAAAAATGATGAAAGGCATTTTCGGTATTTTCTGAATAGGCCTAATACAAATTACAAGGTTCTGATTTATCGAATAAGCCTGATAAATGCTTTTATTCCTTTGGCTTTTGTTTTTCGGCCATTTGTTTCATCAGTTCGAGGCCCAGTAAGCCGCTGATGGGGCCGCTGGCGCCATCGGAGCCACCAGCAATTAACACATCAGGAATTACTTTTATTTTATTGAGGCCAATGGCTTCGGTTACTTTAAGTTGTGTAAAGTTATTGCCACCCATGGCTTCAACCGAAAGCTTGTACGATTCTGCGTTTGATTTACCGATGGCTAATATTTTTTCGGCTTCGGCCTGACCGGTTTTGGCAATTTTTTCAGCTTCAGCATTAGCCATCAGGCGAACCTGTTCGGAGTTGGCTTCGGCCAGCATTTTGGTACGCTGGGCTTCGGCCTGTGCAATAATTTTCATTTTATCGCTTTCGGCGTTACTCTGAAGTCTTACCGAGTTAGCCTCACCGGTTGCTTTTTCAACTGCAGCATCGGCAATACGTTTGGCAATAACAACGCCCTGGTCGGCTTTTACAATGTCTTTTTGTATGTCGGCAATGGCAGTTTCCTTCTCTAAGGCCTGGCGGGTTTCCTGGGCCATTTTCTGGGTATCGTAAGTAACTTTTTGTTCCTCGGCAATCTTACGGTCGGTTAACGTTTTCATTAGTGATTCCGGTGGAACGATATCGCCTATCAGGGTATCCACCCCAAATACGTTGTATTGTTCCAGCACAGTGCCTATGTGGCTGCGGGCTGATTCCTGGCGTTCTTTACGGGTGCCTAAGAATGCAATTACATCGCTGTCCTGTGCAGAGTTGCGGAAGTAGTTGCCGATGGTGGGTTCCAGCACCTGGGATACCAGGTTAATCATGTTGCCAAAACGGGCAATAACTTTTGGGGCTTCGGTATTAGGGATGTGAATGATTTGCGATACATCAAGATTAAAAGGGAAGCCATCTTTTGAGCGCACAGTGATGGTAGAAAGGTTTTTATCCAGCATATGCGACTCGGTGCGGCCGGAGGCCCAGTTTAGTACCAGGTTGGTGGTTGGCACCAGTTCAACACGCATAATGTACGGGTTAACCGGATATTTTCCCGGGCCAAAAGGTTCTGCCCATACTCCTTTGCAGCCTTTTGCTACAATGTTACCGTGCTTAAACTCAATACCACTTAAATCTTTGCCTTCTTCGCCCACATAAGAGATTACAACGCCTACATAGCCAATGGGGATTTCGGTCATTTTTACCTCTTCAACCTTGGCGAACCATGGGTTAAGCGCATATGAACCCGATAGTATAACCTGTTCCTGCAAACCACGGTTACCGCTTTCATTTAAAAAGGCGTTTGCATCCTGAAAGTTGTTGTGGCCCGTTACTACTTTACCGGCAATCTGGCCCTGGCTTATTTGCACACCATCCAGCGTGGTTACCACGCCAACCATATTATCGTGTATGGCGGTTATTTCGGTAACCGTTATTTCGAACAGAAATGTGTTTATGCGATAAGTACCGGCCTGAAGGATAGAAGCCTGCCGGCCTTTGCTACCGCCGTTGGTTAAAAACTTTTCGGCATCCTGATAGCTGTCGCAGTCGACCCCCCGGGCCAGTATCTGGCCGGTGGGCATTTCTTTGCCATCGCGGGCCAGCAGTAACCCGATACGGCCGCTGGGAATTACGGTAAGCGGTTGCAGCAGCACATCATATTGCCAGAACCAGTAGCCATAATAAATACCCGGGGCTAAGGTTTGTGCCTGGTAGCCAGCCTCGCCTTTGGTAGCAATGATATGGCCCTGTGGCAGTTGTTTATGCTGGCCGGTTAAAACGAATTTAACGGTTACAAGGCCAATCCTGTCCTCCGGCACTACTATAATGCCGAACAGGCGGAAAATAAGGCGATAGAAAATAACACATAAGATTAAAACAAAGAGGGGAATAGCAAAAACCAGAATCTGTTCCATGATTAAAATAATTTAGGATGCAAACCTATGGGTTAAGCATAGAACATTATAAACATAACTAAATTAATTGTGCAAAACCGGGCGAAAGCAATTTCGTCTCCGACAGGAAAAATCATGTTTTACAAAAAGAGCAGTAAATTATCACCAAACACCATCTTTTACATACATGGCGGCCCTGTCATCCTCACCTTCTGCAAATACTGTTCTGAAGTGGTGTTTCATAAAGAAATAGAGGTCGGTAACATCATTTACCGGCTGGTCTTTTACCGGGAAGGTTATTTTTTTGTATTGGGCATGTTGGAAGTAAAATTTATAAGGCCGGTTATCCTGGTACCAGGATGGCCTGAGGATAATTACATCGGGCCGGTATTGTTGCCAGCCCGTGTCTTTATCCACCGAAATAAAGTGGTTCTGAAAACCCAGAATTACTTTACAGCCCAGGTAATATTCATAACTCATTTCCTCATAGTTGGTGGCTATAACCAGATTTTCAGGGTGCGGGAACCGCTCTTTAATAGCAGGGATATAATAATCAAGCGGCCCATGAAGGGGATGTGTAATCTGGTAGCAGTAATCCGTTATGTGGTTGTCGCAGAGTGCGGTATTGATAAAACAGATACAGGCGAAAAAAACGATAACCGCAGTGCGCACCAATCTGATTTTTGTGAAGGATAGTGCGGTTGCATAATCAAATACTATAAGCACATCTGTAAGCAGTATTAAAACTAAAACAGGCTGTAGTACTATAAAATAGCGGGTAAAAATAAAGGGCATCCGAGCCGTTAACAAGGCGTAAATGATAAAAAATAAAAGCATAAAAAAGGACATTTCTTTAAGACGTTCAGTCCGCTCAATCAGTGCCGGCTTGCTTTTATTTAAGAAGTATTCAAAGCCGGTTCTGATAACTTTTATAATCAACATTGCAGGCAGCAGTTCAAACCTTAACAGGATTGCAAACAGATCGCAGAGTTGTTGCAGAAACTTGCCAAGGCTTTTATGATAATAGATATCTGCCAGCTGTGCTGTTTTGAAAGTTTCAAAAAAGATAAGACCGGGCAAAACCAGTATGCCTGCCATAAGCAATGGTGTTGCAAGCACTAATGAATGTTTGAGGTTGAAAGAAGAGAGGGCTTTTTGTATGCTAAACAGGGAATTGAAATAACAGTAACAGAGGTAAAGCCCTGTAGTGGCGCACATACTGCCGAAGGCAATAAAATTTATATTAAAAGCGATAACCAATATTGCTGTGAGCAGAATAATATATTTTGTTCTGGAAAGCCGGCGGTGAAAATGGAAGGCTGCAAAGACATAAAAATAGCAGGCAGTTATTAATATTACCAGCGGATAATACCGGGCTTCGCGAATGTGCAATAGCAGGTTAACCGAAAGCATTTCCAAAACCAGAAAAGCCGCCGTAAAAAAGCGGAAAGAGACCTTGTTGGCAAAAAACCGGCGCATAGTAATAGCAAAAATTGCAAGCCCGAGTAAACCCGCTAAAGCAAATTGCAAACGCAGAATTGCGGTTTTTAAATAAATATCGGGGGTTAATTGCGCCAGCCAAACCCCAATAGCGGCGTAATAAAAACTACCCCAGGTGATGGCAATATAGGCATCTGCCGATGGTTTGTAACCAAGCCACAAGGAGTTGTCAGGAATGAAAACTGTGTTTTTTCCATCATGCACTTTAGGGTAACCGTACAAAGTTATCTGCTGTGCTGTCATTATAGTTTCCGACTCATCGCTCCACAATAACGGATGCGAAATGTTTTTGCAAGCTACTAAGGCCAACGCAGCGATTACCACTATAACCAGTGCAAGTGAAAACCGCGAAAGCCAGTGAGGGAAATACATCTGTATGTTAGTTCGGGCTAATATGCAAAAAAATATTTTTTGTACTGGAAGTAAAAACGGCACAAAATTAAAACGCCACCCTTTATGGGGCGGCGTTTTTTAAAAAGGAAAAATTCAATTATTTGTTTGAACCTGCTTTTAATCCCGGATGCGGAGCGGGCGGGTTACTATCGCCGTTTTCGCCTTCGTTAGAGTAGCGGAATTCAACCTTGTTCTTTATCTTCTTTTCGAAAGGTGTGCCATCGGCGGCTTTTTTGCCACCCTGATATTTGATGATAAACCTATCGCGCGAGATACCATATTTTTCAACCAGGTAATCTACTGCGGCGTTGGCGCGGTTCCAGCCTAATTGCTCGTTGTATTTCTGGTCGTTGCGGCTTTCATCGTAACCGGTTACTACCAGCTTGGTATCCGGGCACATCTGCATTCTTTCAGCTACCTGGTGCAGGTTGCCGTAATATTGAGGGTCCAGGTAGTATTTATCCTGATCGAACATTACGGCAGGTAGTTCAATCTTGCTGCAATCGTAGCCAGCATTACCTTTTCTTTTACCTGCTCCGCCAAGGCCGTATTCTCCATTTTCACCGTTCTGACCGTTTGCACCATTAACACCGCTCTGACCGTTAGCACCATTTTGCCCATTAGAACCATTTACCCCATTTTGACCATTCACTCCGTTAACTCCTCCATTTACAGGCGAGTTCATGTTTTCTCTCAACCATGCCCTTCCGGTGGTATCGCAGCATGGATTAGGTGGTATAATAGCTACGCCATTTGAATCAATAGGATAACCAGGAGGCGAGAAAGGTTCTTTATCCAAACAGTCAATAATACCATCGTGGTCGCTATCCAGCGCAACGCCGTGTGCATCAACCGGACAACCTTTAGGGGTGTTGGGTTCCCTATCGAGATAGTTAGGCACTCCGTCATCATCATCGTCTTTAAACATTTGCTCCATCAATGACTGAGGATCTACTTCGCCCAGCTTTCTATAGGTATGATAAACCGGATTGAGCCAATACATTGGCTCGGTCCTCTTTTTACCCCCAAGATGTATGTTTACGTTAATGGAAGTGTAAGAAATATTATCATAATGGCTAACCAGCGCAGGGTGCTCATCCTGCTGCCAGCGGTAACCATCAACATGCGCCTGAGTAAATATGACCCGTTCCTCAAGCCCGAGGGTAACCCACTTTGAAATGTGAAACTGAACACCAATACCTGCAGTGGCCGAGGGGTCAAACTCCCAGTTCTTAATTCCCGGCTTGTCGTTTTCATGATCTGCCAATACCGTATAACCGTTATCGTAAATAGAGTTCAGTAATTTGAGCGCTTCTTTTCTTTGGTTTTGAACCCGGGAGTTAACATTATTATTAATGTTAGTTTGGTACAGGGCCTCCACCTGAGAGAAGTCGTAAACGCCGCCGTTTTTATTCAAAGCATCCATATACGTGGTAAAGAAAAAGCCGCTGATACCACCCAAAAGATAAAAGTTTACGTAATTTCTTTCGCGGTGAAAGTTAATATTTCCAAGATTGAAAATACCTTCTAAATGCGCTTCATGTACCCAAGCCCTGTAATTATAAAAGAACAGCCCGTTCATATTTAAATTGGCCGAAGTTTTTGAGGGCAGCAGGTTGGGGTTGCTGTAATAATTTACGTTGGGGTTAGTAGCGCCATTAAGCGCCTGGTTAAATTCGAGGTTTTCGTTGGGCTGATAATCCCTTCCGGTCATCATCATAAAATTATATCCTCCGCGAAGGGAGAAAAAGTAACCGAGTGCTTTTCGGATAGTAAAACCGCCGCCCACGTTTTCAAAAATACCGGGGCCTGTTATATAGGGCTTTACGTTACCGCTTAATAGTGCTGTGCCTATGTTAAGGCCCAGTTCCCACTGATCTTTTGGCCGTGCGGGAAAAGCGTATTGCCTGGCCAAAAACTTTTGTTGTTGTTTTTCTTTTTTCTTTCCTTTCTGATAAACTGCGGAATCCAGATCATAACGCGGCATTAAAGGCTGGGAAATAGCCTTACGTTCATAAAAATTATAATTTTTTGACTGCATATCAGGAGCAAAAAACTGCACCTGGTTTTGTATGTCTTTTTTTTGTGCCGCTTTTGAAGTGTCCCGGGCAATGGAAGAAGAATCTGTAGGATGGGCGGCAATGAAGCTATCAACCGGAGTTGGATTAGCAGGCACTGCTAAAGGTACCGTATCGGCAGGTGCAGTTGCAACAGGTTCGGCTTTTGCCGGAAGTGTTGTATCAACCGGGGCACTTGCAACCGGAGCCACAGGTGTTTTAGTTGTGGTATCTACAGATGTAATGGCGGCAGGGGCTGATGGAAGGGGCGTTGCCGCAGGAGCAGCCGGGGTTGTATCGGCAGGAGCATTTACCGCAGGCCGGGCAGGGGCCGGAACAGCGGCCGGTGCTACTGTTTCAGGGGCGGAATGAGTGGTATCAGAGGACTGTGCGTTTATGGTTATGGCAGCCAACGATAAAAGAAAAACCAATAGCAGCTTTGTAAAATTTCTCATGATCCACAGTGATTTTAATACTTAACTACCCATATAATATTACCGCGTGTTACAAAACTGCAACGACGGGTACACACCTCAAGGTAAGCAAATTAAACAAAAAAAAGTGAAGCGGGGAAACAGACTGGCTCTATTTTTGGTAAAAACGGCAATATGACCTTTATAATAGGCGCAAGGCAGTTCGTGAACAAGGGCATCTTCCAGTGATTGCTTAACCCGACATCAGCCCAATAAGCCAAGCGGGCAAGCAGAACACAAAATAATAATCAGCGCCCCAACCTAAATGTTTAGCCTCATAATTGGCCTTACTCCCAAAAGGATTCTTCAATTTTTTTTATTTAATGCGTACATTACACAATAAAGTGCCTCCTTTTTTCGTTGAAATTTATAACCCTTAAATTAAACGTATGATAAAAACATTACTTTTTGCGACGGCAATTTTGTTTTTTTCTTCCTGCAATCATACGTCTCCGCCAAAACCCGATGCTGACAGGGTTATTAAAGATACACTGGCCCAAAATATTTTACAGCCATTTAACCAAAGCCCCCCGGCGCAAAATATATACGTACGGGTAGAGCCCAAACAGGAAAAACTGCCCTGCCCCCGCAGCAGCGACATTAAGGATGTAATGAAAGCGCTGAAAACTGAAACCCAGAGGTTTGTAATAAACAATGGGCAAAATGCTGAGATTACAGGCGAAAAGGGGACGCGGCTATCGTTTGCCCCAAATTGTTTTGTAAATGCTGAGGGCAATGAAATTTCGACCCCTGTTGCTATTGAGTTGAAGGAGTGCTATACCCCTGATGCCATGCTACATGAAAACCTGTTTACAGCCAACCAGGGTGATTATGCAACCGGCAAAGGCATGCTTAGCATAAGTGCTTATGCAAATGGCCAGGCGCTACAGCTAAAAACCGGCGAAGCCATTGATGTTCAATTTCCGTTTTATACCGGTAACCGGGACGGGTACAAGTTGTACCGGGGAGATGAAAATGCCGATGGTTTGATTGTATGGAGTGGTGTTGGAGAAGCAAAAGCGGCCATTCCTGAAGTTTATTCCCGGGCCAGCTATGTAAAACCCGAGTTTTTGTACCAGGGACAGGATTTAAAAGGATATTTGCTTCAAAACCTGAGCTATCCTGACGAGGCGCGAAGGAATGAACTTTCGGCAAATGTAGAGGTGACTTTTACGGTTAGTAAAGAAGGCAGGGTTAAGGATGTTGTAACCGCCGAATCTTACAAGATTTTCAGGCAGGAAATTGAACAGTCGCTAAGCAGCATGCCTGTATGGAAGCCTGCCGTTTACAACGGGAGAAACATTGCCACATCGGTGCATGTAAATATTGATTTTAATATACGTAGTGCAGAACAGGTACAAATAGATTTTGACGAAGCGAAATCATCATTGATAAGTGCGGGTAAAGAGTTATATGTTTTGTACGGTTCGGACCTGGCGGGACAGAAATACGACCAACGTGGCCTTGCCCTGAGTCGCATGGGTTGGTTTAACTACAGCAAACCTTTGGATGCAGGCAAAGATAAAGCTGAACTAATTGTTTGTTCGGACGAAAAAAGTGAGGTAAAACTGCTGTTGAAAAACAAAGCCGCCATCGTTGCCGCCGAAAATTGTATGGGCTTTGCCGATTTTAATAACCTGCCCCTGGGAGAGGAGGCTTATATAGTTGCCGTGCGTTATGATGCCGGTGACATGCTATATTCGGTGCAACCGGTAACGCTGAGTAAACAAAGCGTTGTCACCCTTAAATGGATGAAGGGGGATAAAGAGGCAATAGCGAAAGTTTACCGGAAGCTTGGTAAGGGGATATCTTAATAACGATTACTATTTATCAGACACTAATAACCAATGCGGTGTAACGCTTTCCCCGTTATAAAAATTCTCATGCCGCTCCTCTGGAGTCGGAACCTTCTTTATCTTTTATTGCTACAAATATATGACCTCTCCGAGGTCAAAATTCCGTTAAATTAACGTGTTGCAACATGAGAGAATTGGACGGCGATTTTTACAGTGTTTCAGCAACACGAGTAAAATGCATTGCACCAAAGGATAAAGAAAGTTTCAGCTTTTACTATCCCTTAAAGTGATTCCACCCCTGCGCTTTCAGGGGGTGTTTATTGTTGCTTTTTGTAACGAGTATGTAACCCTCTTCCTTTTTGGTTATTTGCCCGATAACGGAAAAGGTTTGATCGCCGGTTAATTTTGTTTCGTCTTCAGGCTCAATGGTAAACAGGAGTTCATAATCTTCTCCGCCGTTGAGGGCGCATGTGATTGGGTCCAGGTTAAATTTAAGCGCCATATTGTAGGTTTCTTCGGCAAGGGGCACTTCGCCCTCCAGAATCTGGCAGCCTACCCCGCTTTGGGTGCATATATGCATGATGTCGGAAGAAAGCCCGTCGCTTAAATCCATCATGGCGGTAGGTTTAACTTCCATTTCTTTAAAGTAGGCTATTGCATCCCTGCGGGCTTCTGGTTTTAACTGTCGGCCTATCAGGTAGTCGGCGTCTTCCAGTTCAGGCTGAAGGTCGGGGTGTTCCAGGTAAATTCTTTTTTCCCGCTCTAATATTTGCAGGCCTAGGTAAGCGGCACCCAAATCGCCGGTAACGCATATCAGGTTGCCTTCTTTGGCGCCATTGCGGTAAACCAGGTCTTCGGCATTGGCCGTGCCGATGGCGGTAACCGAAATTACCAGGCCTGAAAGCGATGAGGTAGTGTCGCCACCTACCAAATCAACCTTGTAATGCTGGCAGGCCAGTTTGATACCTGCGTATAATTCATCCAGGGCCTCAATTGTAAAACGAGATGAGAGCGCCAGGGAGACGGTTATTTGCTGTGGTTCGGCGTTCATGGCATATATATCACTCAGGTTTACCACCACACTTTTGTAACCCAGGTGTTTTAGCGGGGTATAAACCAGGTCGAAGTGAATGCCCTCTACCAGCAGGTCGGTACTTACCACGGTTTTTTTGCCCAGGCTATCAATTACAGCGGCATCATCGCCTACACCCTTTAAAGTTGAGGGCTGCACGGATTTAAAACCGCTGGTAAGCCTGTCAATCAACCCAAATTCGCCTAAGGCGCTGATGGGGGTCACTTTCTTATCTTCTGCCATAAATACTGTTTGAACCGGCAAGATTACTATATTTAGAACTCAATCAAGCATTGTGTTAAAGTGTTCATGTGCGAATGTGCGAATGAAAAAACCGGTTTGGGCCGCAAATATAGCCTGCCCTCCCTTTATCTTAACTCTTTCGCACCCAAACACGTAAACACATAAACACCTGAACACATTCCATGGTTATTCCTGATAAAAAGCGCCTGCAATATTTTAGCTGGTTAACCCTGCTGGGAATGAGTGCCATGGGTGTGTTGCTCATCAGCTATGTGCAAAAAAGAGATGTACAAGTGGTGCTTTTAGGAGGGAAAACATATTATCTGCAGGTATTGGCGGGCTTGTTTTTTGGCAGTCTTTCAGGGGT
>CAISWS010000150.1 GCA_903889265.1 uncultured Bacteroidota bacterium | reverse complement strand
GCGTCCTTTTTATTTAAGGCATTTACTTTTATTTCGCGCAAGTCGTTTATCCTGTCAACAGCCTTCAATTTTTTTACTGCTGTGTAAAGCCCTACGGAACCGGTATAAACAAATTTTATTTTATGCTGAAGTTCGTGCGTTTGACGCAATTTGCGGTTTTCGTTCAGGAACCTTTGCGCTTCAGCAGGTCCATGCTTTCGGTGTATATGTTCAACGGTGGTTGGAAATTCATCCACCATCATCAGAATTTTTTTACCGCCTAGTTTTAGCTCTTTTAAAAATTCCGTCAACTGCGCGTAATAAGGACGGGTTTCGTTTTTATTAAAATCTACCCCCCATCCGACAATCTTCACTCCGCCTATTTTGTTTCCCCATTTGGTGAAAAAATCTTTGGTGTCTTTGCCAAATTTTCCAAAGCCTTCCAAAAGGTCGGCATCCAGCATTTTTTCAAGCATTTCCTGGAAAAACTTTTCAGAGTCTTCAATCTCTTCTGTTTCTATCAGTACTGCAAAAACGTTCTCATCAGGGTTGTCTACCAGATCGCAAAGGATGGATGTTTTACCTACCCGGCGGGGAGCAGAGATTAGTACATTTTCGCCATTATCAATAGCTTCCAATATTTGGCGGCGCAAATCGGGGCGGGGGTAAAAGCGTTCTTTCCTGGCAGTGTTGCCTATACTTTGTTTCATTTTGCAATAATTTTAATGCAAATATAAATTGCATTTTTTAAATTGCAAAATATTTTTGCAATAAAATTATTGCCAAGGCTATAGTATGTTGATTATCAGCCCCTGCTGTCCTGAGTCTTTATGCTTGGCTTTTGCGCAGCTGACTCAGGACTTGGTATTACAAATGCAGGATTATTGTTTTAGCTACCCTTTTGCGCGTAGCGTGTGCGTTACGTTTGAGCGTAGCATCTTGCTAAGCCCCATTTGAGCGTAGCCTGACCCATTTTCGTCCCCAGCGGGGACAAAACCTACCCTAAATCCAAAGCATCAACCAGAACGGTACGTATACGTAGTTGGTCGATTAGAGGCAAAGTCTGGAAGATTATAGCAGCGTTAGGGATTGTAACGGAAATCCTTTTGCGGTAATCGGCAAAGATTGAAGTGAAAAGGCCGTCGGCGCTAAACCGCCGGAACGCCCAAAAACATGTGATTGATGTAACTATTTAATAAACCGGTGAATTGCCTCGTTAGCGTTGTCCTGAAAGGTAGTATTCTTCAAATCAGTATAAAAAGTGCCCTGGTCAACCATGTCGCCCGATAACTTACCCTCTTTGCTGGCATAAAAAACGCCGCTTTTATATTGCTCATCCGAAATGGCATCTGCAAAGCGTTTGGCCCCTACTTCCAGCTTATGCACCATTCCTCCTATCAATGGAAATACAATCGGCATCATTACATACTTCAGCATAATTTGCATGGCCGGGGGAATATTATTGGGTGCCTGGGTACCTTTTGTGTTACCGGGGCTCACAGCCACAAATTTGAGGTTGGGATATTTTCTTGCCATAGCTAAGGCCCACATAGTTCCTGCATATTTTACATATCCGTATGCCTGCATCGCATCAAACTTATTGCCAAAATATGACCCATCCAGAACACCGGCAAACTCATCTGCAGAAGAAGTCTTCATGGCAACCGGTTTCATTCCAAGTGCCTTTACTCCCGGCACAGCTTCCGCACTGGCTAACAATACTACCTTTTTTACCTTGTCATGTTTAATTAATTCATCTACTAAAACCACATGGCCTAAAATATTTGTAGCAGCTAATTCATTCATACCGGAAGGTGTTATGTTACCGGCCGTTTTGCCAACTACGCCACCTGCATTTAGTATTACGGCATCCACAGGTTCTTTTATTTTTTCTACTGCTTTCCTTACCGAATTTATATCGGAAACATCCCCGATAACAATTTCAAAAATCTTTCTTCCTGTTTGCTCTTCAAGGTCTTTTTTAGCTGCCTCGGCTTTCGCCTGATTTCTGCAGAAAAGGATTACCTTTTTTGTTTCTGGCTTCAATGCCAGCTGTCTTGCAGTTTCTTTGCCAAGCCCGATATTGGCTCCGGTTATTAATATGCTTTCGTTCATCTTTTTATGTTTTTAATAAATTAAATTATATGAATATGCTCTGCGCAGTTGATTCTAATCCCCTAAAGGTTACAGGGGGCTGCTTTACCTGATAGTAATTCGAATGTGCAATATTACGAATTTCGTAATTAATAAACAAATGTTTTTGCTTTATGGTTAATTTGCCATTATCTTTAAATGTTTGGGTATTGCACTTCCTTTAATTATTTGCCTTTTCCGCTATGTATTTACCAACCTGAAAAAGAGCTATAGCAAGGCGATTATTGGTTGTTTGGGCTAATTAAAATTTACTTATCGCAATACTTTTTAATAACCGGATAGGCTTCTAAGATACCTGGTTCGCCGGCTTTGCTGGTTAGCAATAAGCAAACTACCAAATTACATTGCGGCGTGGCTGCAATGCCTCAATATCTGCCTGGTCTATATTGTTTTGCCACTACGTGGCCATATCATGGCGGGCGGAGATAGTTCTACAAAACTTTGGCCCCTCCGGGGCGAATCAATCTGCGTTGGTAAAAGTTACGGCTGGTAGCCTTAAACGCGCAGTAAACAGCGCTTGTGTTAACTTTGTAAATACGGTTACAAAAATAAATTACATTTAGCAATGATGTATAAAAAGCGACTTGGAAAAATGATGGTGTAATCCAATTTTCGTAGTTTGGAAAGTGTCACTGGCCGCACCCACTGGTGTTTCACCGCACTTTACGCCATGATAACATTTATATTACTCTACAACAAACCGCACATTGCTTACCACCTCATTTTGTGTAATGCGTAGCAAATAAATACCGGCGTTAATGGTGCCCAGGTTAAACTGCTGCTGGCTTTGTACTTTTACGGCAGGCGATATTAAGCGGCCGGTTATATCGTACACCTCAATGCTGCGGTCAGCAACGTCATTAAAACGTAAGGTGAAATTACCGTTGTTTGGGTTTGGGTACAGCACGTATTGCGGGCTTATGTCGTTTATTTCAGCAACACCGGATGGACTTACGCTGGCATTGAGATATACATTCCAGTACGGACTACTTCCCTGGCCGCTTTCTATTGGCACTCTTGAAGAGTTTAAAACTGAGGTTACCACCAGGTCGGGCTTACTGTCACCGTTTAAATCCACCAGTTCCCACTGGTAATCGCCACTACCAATTCCGGTACCAGAGGCTGCATAAAATCCCTGGTAGCCTTGCCCACCTGTTGGTGTAGACCATGTAGTTGAAGAGGCAGAAAATCCTCCACCTGTATTTAGGTAAACACTCCAGTAGGGGCTGCTACCCTGGCCGCTTTCTATTGGAACTTTTGAAGAGTTTAAAACTGAGGTTACCACCAGGTCGGGCTTGCTGTCGCCGTTTAAATCCACCAGTTCCCATTGGTAATCGCCACTGCCAATACCGGTGCCATATGCTGCATAAAATCCCTGGTAGCCTTGCCCGCCCGTTGGTGTAGGCCAGGTAGTAGCGGTGGTAGAAAATCCGTTACCTGTATTGAGGTATACACTCCAGTACGGGCTGCTACCCTGGCCGCTTTCTATTGGCACTCTTGAAGAGTTTAAAACTGAGGTTACTACCAGATCGGGCTTGCCGTCGCCGTTTATATCCACCAGCTCCCATTGGTAATCGCCACTGCCAATGCCGGTACCGGAGGTTGCATAAAATCCCTGGTAACCTTGCCCACCGGTTGGTGTGGGCCAGTTAGTAGCGGTGGTAGAAAATCCGTTGCCAGTGTTGAAGTATACACTCCAGTATGGGCTGCTACCCTGGCCGCTTTCTATGGCCACTCTTGAAGAGTTTAAAACCGAGGTTATTACCAGGTCGGGCTTGCCGTCGCCGTTTATATCCACCAGCTCCCATTGGTAATCGCCACTGCCAATACCGGTGCCATACGCTGTATAAAATCCCTGGTAGCCTTGCCCGCCTGTTGGTGTAGGCCATGTAACCGCAGAAGTTGGAAACTGACTAAAAACAAACACCGAACAAAATGTAAAAAGTATGAGCGAAAATATTTTCATAGTTTTAAAGTTTACAATAAGGTTATTTTATGACTACAAAGCTAATTTAATAAATAAAAATTGGTGCTTTTATGAAGCTTTTCAACTATTGTCCTCGGTTTTTGCTTTTTCCAATGCGTTAAGCCACTAGGTTTGAACCCTGGCTTCCGGTTCTTTCTTCAGTACTACCTTGAAGCAGCAAATATGTTGCCCTGAAATATAGTCCCATCGCTACGAACCGGGGAAGGTGAAACGGTTGCTGCGATGGAG
>CAISWS010000149.1 GCA_903889265.1 uncultured Bacteroidota bacterium | reverse complement strand
CCATGATTTCTTGTTTTATCTTTTCCTTTTCCATAGGGTGTTTAAACTCTAATTTCGCCCTCTTATTCCTTTAATCATTACCCTATCTCCACCAGTATAAGCCGCATTGTGCAATTTGTCCTACACCCGCAATGTTTGGTATACGGGTACTAAATTTTTATCTTAGCATGGAGGCGCAATATGGCCTTTACCGGAGAAACCACTATTAGCGAATATTGGTAGCTTGCAATTAGTATTACGAATTTGATTGACCATATAATCCAACCCCTGAGTTATGAAAAAATGTTACCTGCCTGTTGTGCTCTTTTTGTGCATTAGCCCCCTTATCTATGCCCAGAACTGGATGCTGGATATGCGCGACCCGCGGGTTAATTTTTATACCGTGCAGCAGGAGTTTAATGACTGGTGGGCAATTAACGGGCAAAAAATATTAAATGATACCACCAGGCATGAGGGCGAAACAGAAGGCGCCTGGAAATTATACCGCCGGTGGGAACACCAGATGATGCCCCTGATGGTAAAAACAGGTGGGGTGCGCCTTGGAGCACCCGACCCTGCGGAATGTAATTTTTACCAGCAACGGCAGGCGCAACAAAATCTGCGCAGCTCGGCCAACTGGTCTTACATAGGCCCCGCAGTATCTTTTGCTGATGGAGCAACCGGAACTAATGATTCAGCTGCTGGCAGAATAAATTGTGTACGCTTTGACCCGGTTAATCACAATATAATTTATTGCGGTGCCCCTTCGGGCGGGCTTTGGAAATCAACGGATTTTGGTACCACCTGGCAGTTGCTTAACACTGATAATTTGCCACAGATAGGTGTAAGTGATCTTGTTATCAACCCGGTAAATACCAGCACGATTTATATTGCAACCGGTGATATAGCCAACGCAGAGTGTTTAAGTATCGGTGTTTTAAAATCTACCGACGGTGGCCAAACGTGGAATACAACGGGGCTCAGCTTTACCATAAGCCAGGGTGTTTTAATTGCACGCCTGCTGATGAGCCCGCTTGATTCGAACACACTTTTTGCGGCAACTAATGTGGGAGAATACAAAACCAGGGATGGTGGCGTTACATGGAGCAAAGTAAATACCAACGGGCTTACCGGTATGGAATTTAACCCAGCAAACCCCAATACCATTTATATATGGGGAACGCAGTTGTACAAATCAGTTGATACCGGTAACACATGGGTACAGTTAAGCAACGGCCTGCCGGATGCTCAGGCATCCGGTGGATTTGCGATTGGAGTTACACCGGCCGATAC
Source organism: uncultured Bacteroidota bacterium (assembly GCA_903889265.1). Lineage (GTDB taxonomy): Bacteria > Bacteroidota > Bacteroidia > Chitinophagales > LD1 > Bog-950. The sequence continues at coordinate 2,638 of CAISWS010000149.1, read as the reverse complement.
CGCCTGTGTTTATGTGCTGGTAAGCGGCAATACACCCAACCCCGGACAATCTTATTACCCGTTTGTTGGGCTTTACAGGTCTTTAAACGCGGGTGATACTTTTACTCAGCAATGTGTTAATCCCGACCCAAGCAACTCGAGCCTGGGAAGTGGTACACAGGGAACGTATGACCTTAACCTGGCGGTTTCGCCGGTTAACAGGGATTATGTTGTAGCGGCCGCTGTAAACAGCGAATTTTCGAACGATGGAGGGGTTACGTGGAATAGCGGAACTGCACCTTCCCATGTGGACCATCATGATATCAGGTTTTTTAATGGGAGTGCTGATACGGTGTTTTCGGCTGATGATGGCGGCTTATTTATGTCGACGGATGGTGGCAACACATGGCATGGCAAAAACAATGGGCTGCATATTGGCCAGGTTTATAATATTTCATCGGGCACACATACCAAATCTCTTTTTTTAAGTGGCAGACAGGACGACGGCACCTTGCTACAGGATTCAACCTCAGAAAGGATTGTTTATGTAGGAGACGGGCTTGAATGCCTGATTGATCCATTAAATGAAAGTCGCATGTATGCATCAACCGAAAACGGAAATATTGGCACCAGCACCGGCGCTGGTGTAAGTTTGCTGGCGTATAACTGGGGCAGCGGGGTTGATGGGCCGGGCGTATGGAATACTCCGTATGCATTGGAAAACGATAATTCGGGAAACATTTATGTGGCCAAGGATTTTATTTACAAAACTGAGGATGGCGGTGCCAGCTGGATTACACTTAACAGCCCGCCGCTTACCGGAACAGATAACCTTTACCAGTTACTGGCTATTGCCCCAAGCAACCCCAAATATATTTATGCTGCTACGTACACAAAGCTGTATCGTTCCGCCGATGGAGGTGCTACTTTTAAAAATATTACGGATGGCCTGCATGGTTATTTTACAAGCCTGGCTGTTTCGCCCTCTAACCCGAAAGAGGTGTGGATAGGATTTAACGGATCAGCCGCGGGTTTGCTTAAATCTGTTGATACCGGTTCGCATTTTACATCTTTTGCAACTGGTTTGCCGGGCAGCCCGTTTTATGCGCAATGCATAGCACCGGTCAGAGACAGTAAGGATGCGGTATACGTTGGTTTATCGCACGGGGGCGGTGTTTATTACCGCGATAGCACCATGAGCAACTGGATGCCATACAGCGGTGGCCTGCCCAATGTAACGGTTGACCAGCTGGAGATAGATTATTGCGCCGGAAAAATACGTGCAGCTACTTATGGGCGCGATATTTGGGAGAGCGACCCTTATGTGCCAATTAATGTACCACCTACTGCTAATGCTACTTTTCAGGAAGGGACTGCCGGTAATTGCAGCGATACCATCAGGTTTACAGATGAATCTAATTTTGTGCCTACCGCATGGCAATGGTATTTTCCCGGAGGACAACCCACTTCATCATCCGATCAGAACCCGGTGGTTGTATACCGCAACGGCACTACTTATACGGCTACATTTATTGCAAGTAATGCATATGGGTCGGATACCGTACAATACCAGGTACCAACTTATAATTGCGTGGGTATCGATCAGGTAACCAATGATAATGTTATCAGCGTTTACCCTAATCCCAATAACGGAAAGTTTATTCTTTCTATTACCGGCCAGGCCCGGGGAAAAGTGAACATGGCTGTTTTTAACAACATTGGCGAAAGCATTTGCGAATATGCTTATACCAAAGATAGTGAGGTAATGAGCAATGAATGCACATTATCCGGCCTTGCCAGGGGAATTTATTACGTAAGGGTAACAACCGGGAATACCTCCGGCGTGCAGAAGCTGGTGATTGAAAACTAGGAAGAAGCCTGTCCCCAGCTGTCATTTAATTACCCTTCTGTTATCGTAAACATAGTTTTGCATAATAATTGTAATATTTTACTTTAGCCAAAGGAACGGCTGCCCATCCTATGCTTTGCCTGAAACGATACCGTTCCGTTTCTGATTTGTAGTAACACCCCTTATAAAAATATTTTGCTTTAATTAAATGCACAAACCTGAAGTTATGAAAAAATATTACCTGTTGTTAGCCCTCTTTTTATGTATTGCAACTTTGAGCCAGGCACAAAACTGGATGCGAGATATGCGCGACCCCAGGGTTAACTTCTTTACAGTGCAAAAGGAATTTAATGCATGGTGGTCCATTAACCGTCAGCAGATTTTAAGCCATGCGCCGGTTAAGGGTGAAACAGACAAGCCATGGCAGCTATACAGGCGCTGGGAGCACAAAATGATGCCACTGATGATAGCCACCCACGGAGTACGGCTGGGTGCGGTAGATGAGGCTGAAAAGAATTTTTACCTGCAGCGCCAGGCTCAGCAAACTTTGCGCAGCGGGTCGAACTGGACCTACATAGGGGCACCAATATCTTTTGACGATGGAGGTGGTGATTCATCTGCCGGTCGTGTAAACTGCGTACGGTTTGACCCGGTTAACCGTAATATTATTTATTGCGGAGCACCAACCGGTGGTGTTTGGAAATCAACCGACTTTGGGGCAAACTGGCAACTACTAAATACTGATAACCTGCCACAGATTGGGGTGAGCGATATTACCATTAACCCCGCCAATACGAATACTATTTATAT
>CAISWS010000148.1 GCA_903889265.1 uncultured Bacteroidota bacterium | reverse complement strand
GAAACACTTTCGTTAATCACATTACCGGTTATAAGCCAGTGCAAAGCCAGCCCACCAATGCCAAGGCCGATGTTAGCTGCGTAATTCTGAAACCAGTTGGCAAACACCTCTGCTGTTTTGGGTAATGTGCCTTCATCCATGTAGTTGTTGTACAATTGCAGTAGCAGTAAAAAGCCAATCAGCAACAAATAGCAGGCAAAGTAAATTACCCCAAAGCTGTTTAGTAACACCAGCAAAAACATGAGGCAAATACCCAGCTTAAAATCTTTAAGGCCCCAGAAATATGCCGCGGCAAAAAGAAGCAGCCACCAGTCTAACCGTATTGATGTTACCTGCGGGGCATTGGTTATATCGTTTAAGTTCATAAACAGGCGCATAATAAGCATAAACGCCAGTAGCAAAAACGCCAGCGATTTATGTGTAAAAAACCTGCGTGCCACCACAAACGAACAAACAAAAAACACAAACATGCTTGCCTGGCCTACTATGCGGTAATCGTACGGCCCGCCGCCCGATTTTATAATAAACATGGCCGGTATGCTGGGCAAAATATCATACTGAAAAAATGCAGTTGAAAATTTACCTGTTTGCAGCACCTTTAAAGCAGGGGCCATAATGTACGAGTAGTCGTAATACGAAATATCGCCGAAGGGGATAAAGCAACAGAGGATGATGCACTCGGCAATTACAAGCCGCCCCACAAAAGGACTAAGGCCGTACAACCATTTCCACACCAGCACTGTAATTCCAAAAACTAAAATTAACGCGGCAAAGGTGGCCACTTTATCGCCAGAGGCCAGCGGGGTAAGCAGGTTGGCAAAAAAGTGCATCTCTAAAAAAAACACCAGCCATAAAACAGCGCCTACAGCCATTAAAAGTTTCATGGGCCATTTACTGCGATAAAGCATGTAACCTAACGGGCCAATCATAAAAAACATAGCCAGCAAAAAGTTGCGTTCCTCTCCATCGTGCTCGTTAAGGCCCGATACATGGGTATCGGCAGTGCTCAACACTTCGGCGGTGGGCAGGTTGGCGTGGGTAATCTGGTGGTTAAACGTAAAAAATATAAAATAGCCGTACAAAAAAGGAATGCCCGCTACCAAAAGCACCGACAATATCTTTTTGTACATTGGGCTGGCTGAAGCATCTGCGTTTGTCATCGTAATAAATAAATTGGTGATTGATTCAATGTAAAAACTACGGAGTCATGCCCCTCTTTTTTAGTTCAGATAAACCCCAGTTAAGGTTGCCCACTGCCAGCTGAAAGTTAGGGTTTATAGAAAGTGCTTTTTTGCAAACTGCTACCTGTTCCCTCCACATGCCCAGGCAACCGTACGCGGCGCCCATATCTGTAAGTGCTATAACGCTGTTGGGGTCTATTGCAAGGGCTTTTTGCCATGTGGCTATAGCGCCGTTGTAATCTTTATTGTTGTAAAGCGCCAGGCCCTGGTCTACCAGTGCATTAAACTGTGCTGTGGTGCCACCTGCCGGTGTGCCCGGGCCGGTATTGTTGTTAGCCGGTGGTGTTGCTCCACCCAGCTTGGCCAGTTCGCTGTTAGCCCATTTAAGATTATTTTGCGCAAGGGCAAAACCCGGATTAATAGACAAAGCTTTTTCGCAAGCTGCTTTTTGCTCCTGCCATTTGTTCATACAGCCATAGGCAGCACCCATGTTTGAATATAAAACTTCACTGTTGGGCTTATACTGAAGGCCATTTTGCCAGGCATCAATAGCCTCCTGGTAACGATGGGTATTGTAATACGCCACACCCAGGCCTAAATACGCCTCATAGCTTGGGTTTTGTTTTGTAGAGTTAAGCAAATTGGCAAGGCCATCGGCTGAGCTTGCATTGCCATTATCGCCACTTTGGGTGGATGCTTTATAGCTTTGGTAAACTATATAATTGCCAAATATGAGAATGGCTGCAAGTATAATTAACTGCAGGATATTTCTTTGCGCCGGCGGATTCTGCGTTTGGGCAGGGGTTTCAACGGCAGTAACTTCAGGGGTTTGTTCGGCTTCCGGCTGAACGGTATTTTCAGGCATAGCTGAAGATTCTTCTTCTGTCATAACGGTATAAGGTTATTTTTTGGCGGCTAAATTTAATCGTTTTGCGGTATACGAGTGATATTTTTTGCATTGGTAAAGCCTGAACAGCCGTTGGCGCAAATAAGGCAAAGGAAATACAGTGCAAATAACTGCTGAGAAATTATAAGTGCTTTGTGCGCCCATGCAATTGGCTTTTGGGCACTGCGCGTTTATCTGCCATAATCGCTAACAAAACTTATAGTACCAGGATATTTGCCATTCATTTAACCCGGGTGTTTATCCGTACTTATACACGGGTGTGGGATAAGGCAAGCTACTGCTTCATAATCTTCCTGACTGTAACTGACGCCGGGCCCGATACTTTTAGCAGGTAAATGCCCTGTGCAAGCGGTGCGGTTTCAAAGTAGTAGTTATCGGGTATTGGTTGTTCAAATATTTTTCGGCCGGTTATGTCAAATACTTCCAAGTTCATGGCCGAGCCGGTGAATGAAATATGGCAACCGGTGGCATCGCAGAGTATTTCGGCAGGTGTTTGGGTGGGTATATCAATGCCGTTGAGGCCTTTGGCAATTACTACTGAAATGGTGTCGTTAGCAATACAACCCATGCTGTTGATTACTTTGAGTGTAACGGAGTAGGTGCCGTATTGATTGTACTGATGAAACAGGTGTGTTACCGTAGTATTAACACTGTCCCCATCGCCAAAATTAAGCATGTAGGAAATTGTGTTGGTAGTGTCTATTACAAAAATGCCATCCATTCCCGTAATCTGCGAAGCTAAGCGTGCAACTGGGCAGGTATCAACTGTTACAACGCCTTTTGCAGAATCGGTACAATAGCCGTTGTTGGTGTACAGCTCAACATGATAAGTGCCGGGTGCGGTGTAGTTTTCAACCGGGTTAGTGCTTGTAGAGGTTTCGGTGTTACCGAAGGTCCAGTAACTGCTGCCTGCACCGGTTGAGAGGTTTGTAAAATTTACCTGTAACTGGCTAGCTGCATCTGTAAAGGCCGGGTGGCTATGGCCTGCAACCAGCGTTTGAAAGTTTTGGACAGGCCCCTGTGCATCAATATCATTTAACTCGGTAACGTTTACTGAAACCGTGCCGGTATCAGCCCAAACCACAGATATTGCATTATTGTTATTTTGAATGATGGTTCCATTGCCTGCCAGTTGCCAGCAGTACTGGCTGCCTGTTGTATTTACTACCGAGTAATTGGCAATGGCGTTTTTGCAGACTATAGAATCGCCGGTAATGGCGCTGGTTTTTGGCTCCAGCAGGGGCCACAAAAATCTGCGGCCATAATTATAAATGGTATCGTTTAACCAGGGGGCCAGTAATTCCGGTTCGTGGCTATAGCCAACAAGGGGATGCAAAACATGATATATACCCTGGGTGGTTTGCCGCTGGCTTATAGGCACAGCACCATACACTACCGGAAATACCGGTAACTGAAATGGGTAGCCAGAGGTATAAGGCACCAAATCATCTAAGGTACCCTGGAAAGATATGGTAGGCACGCCAAGGCGGTTAAGTATATAATTGGTATCCAGTATGGCACCCCACATATTAAATATAGCAAGGGCACGGGGTATATGGTGGCCTAAATCGGTATTGCCGCTGCAATCCATACAGCCCATATCGGTGGGTTCTAAAGTAGTGCCATAGGTAGGGGAGGGGCGCAACGAATCGTTCATATATACATTGGCAAAGGCGCAAAAGCAACCTGCGCTGGTACCTGTAAGTATGATTCGGCTGGTATCAATACCAAACTGCGCTGCGTTTTGGCAGAGGTAGCGTATTGCCGCGCGTTCATCCTGTACCCCCCGGTAGAAGGCACGAACGGTGCTTCCGGTATCAAGCGGATCGAGCCCAATGCGGTAATCAATAGTAGCAACCACGTAACCGCATTGCGCAAAGTAAGTGGCATACTGCGGAATATCCGGTTCCTCGCGCCAGCCAATAACAAAGCCGCCGCCAAACTGATAAACGATAAGCGGACGTAATTTGAGCGTATCGTTTGCGGGCTGATAAATATCCATGTATAAGTCCTGAGGGGTAGTACTGCCATATGGAACCGCCGAACCGAAAAAATAGTTATCACTTTGCTGAACAGCGTGGAAGATGGTATCCTGGTAGCGCAGAGATGTGCAATTGCCCTGGGAGAAAAGCGTTGCGTGGCAAACTAAGCTTACAATTGAAACGAGTAATAGTTTTTTCATGCCTGGTAAAGTTATAAAAATATAACAGACAAAGGAATATGATGCGCTCTATAGCCCACACCTGATAAAGCTTAAAAGAACAGTTGGCACCAATGTCAATTTCCGGGTAGCTATTACCGGTTTCTTTCCTGGCTTAAATATAGATGCCTCCTTTCTGCCAACCGCTTAAAGTTTGTGTTGCGCAACGGCGCACAGGCCTCTTTATGGCAAACTCAGGTAACACGGATTTAATTATTTGCCGATTTGACCCCTGATTTGGGTGTAATAGATTTAGAATGATTTTCGGGCATCTTTTATGGATGGAAAAAAACAGGGGTTGCATTGCTGGTTTTACGGCTGGTTGTGTAAGAAAATTGGAAACCCGCATTGCTGCAACTGCAATGCAGATATATTTTTGTTTCAGGTTAAACGTTTACAGGATATTGTTATCAAACACCTGAAAGTAAAAACAGAAACTATGAAAACACTACAAACATTATTGCTGGGGCTTGCATTAGCGGCCTTAACAACGGGCACAGTGGCACAGGGAAGCCAGCAGTTTAATAACGAAGTACTGACCGCGGGGCGAACATCGGGTAATGCGTCAGTTTCAACTTACCTGCAGAACGAAACGGAGGGTAATGATACGGTTCAACAAAATGCTTTAACGGGCATGGCTGATGTAAACAGCCTGGCCATTAACCGGGCATATCCCGGGCCGGTGATTTCAGAGGTGCATGTGGATGTTTCGTGCGCGGCAGAAACAAATGCCACCATAAAGCTGATAGATATAATTGGCCGCACCGAACTTGAAAGGCCTGTTAAACTTATTAACGGCCAAAACCACTTTGATATTAGTATGGATGATATGGCAGGCGGTGTGTATCAGTTAATAGTGCAAACAGATACCCGGAGGGTTGCATACCGGTTAGTGAAGGCCAAATAATTGTCCCCCGTTTATATATAGGTTTTGCTGACAAAGGGCCGCAAAGATTAATTTCGATGCGGCCCTGCTTTTTGCCTGGTCCAAATCCGTCAGGCGGGTTTAAACTTACTTTTTGTGCCAGCCAGCAATCAGGTCGGCCAGGGCTGAAATTTGGGCGGTGCTTAGTTTGTCTTTCCAGGCAGGCATGTGGTCCTTGCCATTGGTAATGCTGTTTATCATTTGGTCGCGGCTAATGGCAATCGTTTGCAGGTTAGGGGTGCGGCTGTCTTTAACTCCCTGTGCACCATGGCAGCGGGCGCAATGTTTACTGAATATGGCAGCGCCATCTATGGAAGCTGTTCCGCCGGCTGGGGCCGATTTTTTGGTGCATGATGCAATTACAAAAAGAATGGCTAAAGTGGCTATTGCGGCTTTTCTCATATTTGAACGTTTTGTGTAAATATAAAAAAAGGGATTAAAAACGCCGGGTAGAAGCATGAAGGGGTAATTGGCGGAAAACCTTTGAACATGCCGGGAGTGCACCTGGTTATAGCAGGATAAAAAGGACTTAGTTATACATGTGGTTTGAGCAGGCGGGAAAGACGGGATGAGCGCATGTCCTCTTGCAACTATAACGGGCTTTATTTGCCTTTACTATTAAAAAGCTTAAAAATGACTTAAAACTATAATGGTTTGCGGTTTGAAACGGGATGGGACATTGAATGATTTTTATAACAATATTAACTTTAAGTTATATTTTTCAAATAGATAATTAGTTTCGGCTAATTATTTTACTTTTGCCCCACCCATGAATACCCCTAAGCGAGAATTCGACAAGGCCGATATTTTGCCCTTTGTTGTGTTGTGCTTGTGCCTGATAAACCTGTACAACAGGCCGTTGAGCTTTGCTGAACCCTCTGTGTACGTTTCAGCCTTCGGCTTGTTATCCGTTGTTATTTACTTTTTTGTGCAGCACGTGGCGCGCATTCTGTTTATTGTATGGACGGTAGTTCAGCTGGTGTTGGTGCGCAACAGCGACCCCTCGGCAGCCAATGTATTAGACCTTTCGCAGGGATTTAATTTACCTCTTTACCTTCCGGTAACTATGGGTGGTGATGGTTACCAGATAGGAATTAATTTTATACCTCTTATGCTATTGGTTTTAATGGAGTTTTTACGCTCGGACCGGATTATTGGTGAATACCTTTATTTTTCTGCGTATCGGTACGATAATAGCCTAAGCGTTGTATTCCCTTTAAAGGGCAAGGTAGAACGGCAGGTAAGCCTTTCAGGAGAAAAAGACTGGCTGCTGGTTAACCTGAACCCGGCTTTTAAATTGAAAGATAAGCCAATACAATATGTGCTGATCAGGCGTAACGACAAACAACCCGTTGTTAAGAACATGACCAACCAACTTGTATTTTTTAAGCCGGTAGCTGATATAAGTTCTATCAGGGATGGCGAAAACGATAAAAACGAATTTAAAGAAGAAGTGTGGGCGCTGTGTAAATAGTGGAACGTATTTTTTGGATGTATATTAATATTTGTGTTGCCATATAGCTTAAAATTTATTTTGTTATGACCTCCGTTTATATCATGTTAGTCGTAGCCGCGGCATTGCTGGTGTATCAAATGTATTTCAGGCAGGACGATGATGAGCTTGACAGGCACGGAAAGCCCAAAAAAAGGAAATAATCTACCTGCACCAGGCGGCTGTTGCTATGTAGAGCAACAGCCGCCTGGCCTTCTATGCATTTTTATTGATTGGATAATACGGTGTTTATGGTTGTTACCTGTAAGGTTACCACCGGCCGTGTTACTGTATTCTTCTCCAGGGTTACTGCAGTTTGTGCCAGTAATATACCGTTTATGGAAGCCCCGGTCAGTAAATTAATACCTGTTTTGGACAATATGTTTCCCTCAAAATGGCTTGTGGTACCTAAGGTAACAGCACCTGCTGACTGCCAGAAAATATTTTTGGCCTGTGCTCCGCCACTCAGTGTAATTTTTACTGCCGAGCTCATGTTCAGCGTCCCTTCTACCTGAAATATCCAAACATCGGAAGGCCCGCCCGAAATAGTAATATCGGCTGGAATGATCAGCGCGCTGGTCCATTTATATAAGCCGGGGGTAAGTGTTCTGCCACCGATGTTTCCTGCGCCCAGATTCAGGAAATTGGGGTTCAATCTTCCGGCTGCATCGGTATAAGCGGTTTGCATGTCACCCACGGCAGTACCTAAGCGGCTGGCATTGGTCAGCCTGCACGGCAGCGGGCCAGCTGCATCAACTGAGTAAATAGCCCCGCTTACTTCTGCGCATGTAACATGTATAGCGGCTCCCGTTATAGGGCTGCTGCCTATATCCCCTGTTATCTCGGATTTGTACACATCCGTAATTCCGGATTTTGAAAGAATTGCAAAATCCCCAGCAATACCCAGGTTAACGGCGGTTTGATGAAAAGGCGATGACAACAGGCTTTGTGAATTAACTGATGCAGGGGTATTTTGGGCTTGTAGTTTAGGATCCATCTCCTTTTTACAACCTGCGCTTAATACAACTAACAGCACCTGTATGATGGGTAACATTATTTTGGGGCTCATGGCTTACAATTTACATCGTGAAAGAATTTTCACAGCCATGCAAAGATGGGCCCTGCAACACTTTAATGCGTTGCACAATTACCCATAATAGTTACATCATTTACGCCTGGCTACTATATGTTACCATGCAGAGTACGTTGCATTTAAGCCCCTGATAAAGTATAACCGGAAATAAAAACAAGGCTATTTAATCATCCCCGCCTTTTCCGAAATCTTCAACCGCTTCAATAAATTATACCAGCACCTTTCCAGCGGGGTAACACCTTTGTTATAATTGCGCATAATTATAACGGCGTATTTACTTTCTTTTTCAATGGCAAATTGGGCGGTATAGCCGGGTATAGAGCCGTTGTGCCAGATTATGTTAAGGCTATCGTTTTTAATAATGCCTAAAGCGAAACCGTATTTGTTTTTTTCAGATGTCCGGGGTGTTTCCATTTCGGCAAGGCTTGCTGAGTTTAGCAGCGGATGATAACCCATCATGGACATAGTGAATTTTGCAAGGTCGTTGGGTGTGGAGAAAAGTGCCCCGCATGGCACGATGTAACCTAAACCTGCGCGTTGCCTGCGTGGTATCTTAGTGCTGGTAGCACCCAGCGGAAGGTTAGCTATACCATCGGCAATTTTAGACGAATCAGCGGCAGGGACTTTAAAAAAAGTGCTGTGCATGTTAAGCGGTTCAAGTATTTTTTCGTGCACCATTTGTATATAAGGCTTGCCAGCGGCCCGTTGCAAAGCCAGGCCAAGCAATGAGTATCCAACATTCGAATAACTGAATTTTTCGCCGGGCTTATTTTCCAGTTTGGTGTCGTCAATCAGCGATAATAATTTATCATCCCAGCTATCCACAGGCCCGTTAGTGCCGGTTAACCCTTTAAATCCGCTGCCTGCATCGCGTTGCAGTCCTGAGGTGTGCGAGGCCAGTTGCAGAAAAGTGATTTTAGCAGAGTCAGAATAACCTTTCAGTTTCTTTATTTCGGGCAGGTAAAGCTCTGCCGGGTCGCTCAGTTTTATCTTTCCTTCCTGAACCATCATCATCATTAAAACGGCCGTAAATGTTTTGGTAATTGACCCTGCACGATATATAGTGGAGGTATCGGGCACTTTGTCGCCATCCACTTCAGCGTAACCAAAGGCACCCGACCATATAATACTATCACCCTTAACTATTGCAGCAGATATACTGCCGTGTAAGCCATCGGTTTTTAAATCCGCATTTATTTCGTTGCTGAAATCGTGGATAATATCTGCCAGCGGTGCCGGTGTTGTTGGAGGTTGAGCAGGTTTTGGATTTTTACATGCTGCTATAAACAAGACCATGATAAACGGGAGGATTTTTTTCATGCTGCCTTTTTTGTATAGGAGCAAATGTAAATATCAGGATTGAGATGCTGGCATAATTTTATCAAAGCGTTGCAGGATATAACTGAATCGTAGTTTTTTTTCGCTTTTCTGAGCGCAGTTGATGAGGTGGCGGGATATTGTAATATTAAACTCCCAACACCTGTATCTGAATAATCCTTACAGGGCAATTGGCCGCCGCTATAAGGCTGTCGTCCAGTTCACTGTTGTGCGCTACCATGGTATAGAAACCGCGCTTTTCTTTGGCACCGATAAGCGTGCACTTGCCGTCTTTTTTTGATATGCGCCAGCGGTAATCTGCCGCCTCAACACAGGCGTTGCAGCCTATGCAACCGGCGCGTTGTTGTGTAATGCGTATCATTTTTGGGTTGATACCAGTTTATAAAGTTTATCGGAAGGCCGTATTTTTTCATGCACTACCAGTGTGAATGTTTCACCTTTTTCGGCTTTAGCAACCGGTTTGTCGTTCACCCAAAGTTCGTCCACTTTCATTTGCAGATAACCGGTGGTGGGGCCGGTAATAATTATTTCATCGTTTACAGATAGGCTGTACGATTCGCACAGAAACTCCGCCACCTTTACCTTATCAAAATACTTAACTCCTTTGGCCATGTATATTTTTCGTTTGGAAGATTTTGAACCTGCCTCATTACTCCATTCGCCCATTTTGCGGCCCAGGTAGTAACCATCCCAGAAACCACGGTTATAAACGGTAGCCAGTTCCGCTTTCCACAAATTAATTTTGGTTGGGGTATAAGTACCATCCAGGTAAGAATCAATGGCCTCACGGTAACACTGGGTTGTGGTGTAAACATAATCTGCCGCCCTTCCGCGGCCTTCTATTTTAAGTACATGCACACCGGCATCCAGTATCTTATCTATAAAATCAATGGTACAAAGGTCTTTGGCCGACATAATGTATTCATTATCTACTTCAAACTCAACTCCATCCTCTTTATCGGTTACCACATAACTATGCCGGCAGTTTTGTATGCAGGCACCGCGGTTGGCCGATGCGTAATTTGTATGTAAACTCAAATAGCATTTGCCGGATATGGCCATGCACAAAGCGCCATGGGCAAATATTTCCAGCTCAATTAAATTACCAGCCGGGCCAGTTATCTTACGCCTGCTTATTTCGCGGCTTATTTCAGCAACCTGTTTTAAACTTAACTCGCGGGCCAGTACAATTACATCTGCATAAGCGGCGTAAAACTCTACGGTGTCTATGTTTGATACATTGGCCTGGGTGGAGATGTGAACGGGCATGCCAATTTTTTTTGCGTAGTTCATCACCGCATGGTCGCTGGCTATTACAGCAGTTATACCGGTGGCTTTGGCTTCGTTAACAATGCTTTTCATTAAAGCAATGTCGTGGTCGTATAAAATAGTATTGAGGGTGAGGTAGGTTTTTATATGGTGCTCTTTACCTATTTCTGCAATGCAGTTAAGGTCGGTTAAGGTAAAGTTGTTGGATGAACGCGCGCGCATGTTTAACTGTTCAACCCCAAAATAAACCGAGTTGCAACCGCCTTTAATAGCCGCCCTAAGCGCTTCGTACGAACCCGCAGGCGACATTAGTTCAATTTCTCTTTTCATGTTGTATGCTCCAATACCTCATTTTGCACTCTCACTGATTCATCATGTATCAAACTGAATAATTTTACTACAAAGGCTTCATTTACATCCAGTGTTCCGCTTTCTTTTTTTCGTTGCCTCATTTGCTGATGCCATATTTCAGGCTGCACTACTCCAACACCAGAATTTTTTTTCAGCGGCGCAATGGATTTTGATAACTCCATGCGCTTTGCTATCAGGGTTAATATTTTATGGTCTATCTCATCAAACTCTTTCCTGAGGTCTGCTATTGTATTATTTGCCATGCCATTGTTGTTTATTACAGTAATAATATGGTGCATGCTAATTGCGCCGCAAAGCTAAAAGCTATGGCCATCTTCCGGCTGAAAAAAGTCATGCGGCGGATTGATTTTCATCAGTCTGCCAGGCACCGGTAAATGATATTTTTAAAGCCAATTATAAAATATAACATTATATGCCATATTATCAGAACGCAGGATTAGTGCCCCCCAAACGACACACGGTTTTCAGAGCAGCGAGCGGCGAATTATACCATGAGGAGTTGTTCGGCACTGAAGGTTTTTCAGGCTTGTCATCCTTGGTTTATCATTTATATCCGCCAACCCGTGTTAAGCAAATGGGCGAACCGTATAGTGTAAAACCAGAGATAGCCATTGAGGATAATTTACAAGCCCGCAGCTATCTTACGTTTGATACCCCACCGGTGGCAGATTATATTAAAAGCCGCAAAACGCTTTTTGTAAATAATGATATGACTATCGGTGTTGCTGCACCTTCGGCCGGTATGAAGGATTACTTTTTTAAAAATGCTGATGCTGACGAAATGATTTTTGTGCATAATGGCTCGGGTACTTTGCGCACCATGTATGGCAATATCACTTTCAGCTATGGCGATTATCTGGTAATACCGCGCGGCACTGTTTACCAGTTTGAATTTGACGGCAACGAAAATAAATTGCTGATTGTTGAGTCGTACGGCCCTATTGAAACACCGGCGCGTTACAGGAATAACTACGGCCAGTTTATGGAGCAATCGCCATTTTGTGAACGTGATTTCAGATCGCCTGAAAACATGGAAACGCATGATGAGCAGGGCGACTTCCTTATCAACATAAAAAAACGAGGATTGATATATCCTTACGTCTACGAAAACCATCCGTTTGATGTGGTAGGGTGGGATGG
>CAISWS010000147.1 GCA_903889265.1 uncultured Bacteroidota bacterium | reverse complement strand
GACTGGATTAATAATCCTGCCGATACTTACTATATCATTGGCTCGGTCGTTGGCCCGCATCCTTATCCCGAGATGGTAGCAATGTTTCAATCTGTTATCAGCGGGGAAATTAAATGGCAATTGCAGCAAACCATGGGCAGAAAATATCCTGATGCAGTAATGGCTTGTGTAGGCGGTGGCAGCAATGCTACCGGAGCGTTTTATCATTTTCTTGAAACTCCTGAGGTAAAGTTAATAGCCGTTGAGGCCGCCGGAGAAGGTTTAAATACCCAACATAATGCGGCAACTACGTATTCGGGGCGAAAAGGCATTATACACGGCAGCATGACCTTATTAATGCAAACCGAAGACGGGCAGATATCTGAGCCCTACTCACTTTCTGCCGGTTTGGATTATCCGGGTATTGGTCCCTTGCAGGCACATTTATTTACCGGTGGCAGGGCCCAATTTGAATATGTTACCGATAATGAGGCCCTGGCGGCAGCATTTTTGCTGGCAAAAACGGAGGGAATTATCTGCGCCCTTGAAACCGCCCACGCCCTCGCAGCCCTCGAAAAAATCAGGTTTAAAGAGGAAGATGTAGTAGTAATTTGTCTTTCAGGCAGGGGGGATAAGGACCTGGATACTTACATGAAACATATGAGCGAATACGCAGGCTGATTTATGAAAAGAGAAATGATATGAGAAACCGCATTGATACTTTATTTGAAACCAAAAAGGATAAAATCCTGTCGGTTTACTTTACTGCAGGTTATCCTCAGCTAAACGATACCATTGAAATCATTGATGCATTGCAATCATCGGGTTGCGATATGATTGAGATTGGCATTCCTTTTTCGGACCCTCTGGCCGATGGCCCTGTTATACAACACAGCGGAAATGTGGCACTGGCAAATGGCATGAACCTGAAAAAATTATTTAAGCAGTTACAGCATGTAAGGGAACAAATTCACATTCCATTAATACTAATGGGCTATATGAATCCGGTTATGCAATATGGTTTTGAAAAATTTTGTGCGGATGCCGCCGCTATTGGTATTGATGGCCTTATACTGCCCGACCTTCCACCTGATGTTTATGAAAAGCAATACCAGCAACTTTTTTTGCAGCACGGGCTGCATAATATCATGCTTGTTACGCCACGCACTGATGAACCCCGGATCCGTTACCTTGAAAAGCTGGGCTCCGGCTTTATGTACGTAGTGGCGTCTTCGGCTACTACCGGTTCAGCCACGAATGATAATGCCGGGCAGGTTACTTATTTCAACAAACTAAATGGCCTTAAATTGAAGCTGCCCTTAATGGCTGGCTTTGGTATCGGCAACAGGCAGCAGTTTCAGTTTGTTTGTAATCATTTAAACGGTGGTATAATAGGCAGCGCGTTTATTAAACACTTCGATAATAACATACCAGTTTCTGTCAGTATTCCAAAATTTATACAATCCCTTATATGATAATACAATTAGTAAAGAGCGCAAACGATAGCGAAAAGGAAAGCGTAAACAAAATGCTGCTTTCCATGGGTTTTAGCATCAACGTAATTGAAACCGGCGATGGGCAATATATTGTTTCGCCCGAGAATAAGAATGTTGACATACGCCGGATAGGTAATTTGCCGGGTGTGGCCGATGTTTTTATAGTTAAAGACCAATCGCAGCTGGTATCGCGCCAATGGAAAGTAAATAACACGATTATTGATTTGGGCGATGGTGTTAAAATAAGCCGCGATGAGTTTTCATTAATGGCCGGGCCATGTTCTATTGAAAGCGAAGAGCAGGTAGAAAAAACCGCGTCATTTCTGGCAGGCCAGGGTGTAAAAATAATGCGGGGCGGTGTTTTTAAGCCACGTAGTTCGCCGTACGCGTTTAGGGGATTAGGCATAGAAGGCCTTAAATTTTTCCATAGTATTTGCCGTAGCCACGGCATAAAAATTATTACTGAGGTAATGCAGGTTTCGCAAATAGCTGAAATGTATGATTACGTGGATGTTTTCCAGGTAGGCGCCCGCAATTCGCAAAACTTTAATCTGCTTGATGCCCTAGGCGAGGTTCGTAAACCGGTATTGGTTAAAAGGGGTATGTCGGGAACCATAGAGGAATTGCTTTCTTCAGCCGAATATATTTTTAGTAATGGCAACGAAAAAATAATTTTGTGCGAAAGGGGAATCAGAACTTACGAAAAGGCTTACCGCAATACCCTTGATTTAAATGCAGTTCCTTTGTTAAAGGAAAAGTCGCACCTGCCGGTTGTTGTTGACCCTTCACACGGTATAGGTATGCGCGAACATGTTGAAACCATGGCACTTGCCTCGGTTATGTCGGGAGCCGATGGCATACTCGTTGAAATTCATGAAACGCCCGAAAAGGCCTTTTCAGATGCCCGGCAAACGCTGGATTATTCAGAGGCGGCTTCGCTTTTTGATAAAGCAAGATTGGCCTATTCCCTCAATAAATCATTTGAAGCAGGCCTGACTAACCTCAGCATAGGGTAATAATTGTAAATCGGCTTTTTTATGTCCGATGTCTTGTATTGCAAAAGGCCTCTTCGCTGAGTAAATGAAAGGTTTAGCCGGGTTATTGGATTTGTGGAAACGTTTGTTACTTTTATTTGTTTTAAAGAATTTTCAAACGTGCTCACAAAAAGCATAATTAACTAATAGAATCTATGAGAAACCTATTATTACGTAGCCTGGGCTGCCTTGCACTAATCCTTGTATTCTCTTCCACCCATGCCCAAACCGATGTTGTGCGGAAGCAACAGGAAAAGGGGTGGAGTACTGATTTGGTAATAGCAAAATGGAAGACGGGTGACATGATTTATGACCTGAAAAAAGACGGTGCCAGTATTGTAACCATCAGTGGCAGGGAATGTCCCGGAACATGGGTGGTTAAGGGCAGTAAAGTGCTCATCACGCCCAAAAAATTGAAGTGGAAAAAAGAGGATACTTGCAGCAAAACGAGATCTCTGGATATAATAAGTGTTAGTGCTGAAAGTATGGACATATCTGATCCGGTAACAGAACAGGAGATACATCTTGCGAAGCAACAGTAATGAAATTGACCGGTTGCCGGTAAAAAAAGAAGCATTTCTCCACAATGGCAGGATTTGCCGGTATTCAGAAAAATAATTTTAATATTTAAGTATAATAAACAATGAAAAATAAACTTTCCAAACTAAACATGCCTTTTTCAACGGCAAAAGTGCCGAGTCTGACATCAACACGACTGATCGTGCTAATGGTATCTCTCCTGTGCATCGGTGCAGGGCAGGCAACTGCACAGATAGGCACATGGACACAACTGAACAATCAGGCCCCTGATCCTAACAACGGCGGTATGCTTTTGATGACCGATGGGTCCGTGATATGCCATACATCATCTGGCGGCACCATGGGCGACGGAACTATATGGGACCGTTTAACACCTGACTCTACAGGTAGCTATGTGAACGGTACCTGGTCACAGATAGGGCCTATGAACCAGGAACGTTTCTCCTTTTCTTCAGAGGTGCTCAAGGATGGCAGGATATATGTTGCCGGTGGCGAATATGGTACCGATGGTACGCAGGCAGGCTGGCATGTAGAGGTTTACAACCCTGCAACCAATATCTGGACTGAAGCCACAGGAACTAGTGTGGCCCAAACTATCAGCGATGGAAGCTGCAAGCTGCTTGACAACGGGGATGTGCTTCAGGCATTGGTAGATGTGTCGTTTCCAGTGCATGACCGGTTCTATACCCCAAGCACAAATGCGCTGAGCAATGCTCCATCAACGCAGCAAGGCTCGAATGAATCTATGTGGCTTAAACTGCCTGACAACAGTGTATTGATGGTTGATGAGGATTCCACATCATCGGAGCGGTACATTCCTTCTCTGAACCAGTGGATATCAGACAGTGCAGTACCGGTTTCGCTGTACGACCCTTATGGATATGAGTGCGGGCCCGGATGGATGCTACCTGATGGCAGGGCCTTCTTTATTGGCGGTACTAATAATACAGCTTTCTACACGCCATCTGGCACTAATTCCCCGGGTGTATGGGCAGCCGGCCCGGTGGTACCAAACGGATATAGCATGCCCGATGCCCCTGGTGCCATGTTGCCCAATGGCCACATCCTCTTCGCCAGTTCTCCACAACCTACGGCGGCTCTGGAATTTGCAACACCTACTGCGTTTTATGAGTTTAACTACCTCGATAGCAGCTACACTTCAGTACCGGTGCCTTCAGCTGCTGCCTCTAACTCAATCTGCCAGCAGTATGATATGGTTCTGTTACCCAATGGTCAGGTGTTGCTTGGCCTTAGTGGTGACGCAACTTCTCAGGTGTATTATGTATACACCCCGGCTGGCGCTCCTGTTGCTTCCGGCAAGCCTGCCATCACAGGGGTAACCAAGCTTACATGTACTACTTTTATGGCTACCGGACATGGATTTAATGGCATTAGCGAAGGCGCAGCATTCGGAGATGAAAATGAAAGTGACAGCAATTATCCGCTTTTCAGGTTCACATCAGGTGGCAAAGTATACTATGCCCGAAGCTATAACTGGAATAGCGCTGGTGTACAAAGGGGCCTCGCAAATAACGATACTGCCTACTTTGAACTGCCTGCAAATATGACCACTGGTTCTTACTACATGTATGCAGTAGCCAATGGTATCGCTTCCGACTCTGTTGCTTTCAGTGATTCTATACCTTTACTGAGTAGCACACTGGCGCCCCCGGCTATATGCACAGGTACAGCTTTCACTTATACAGCTACAAGCGCTGCACCGGGTGCTTCCTTCACCTGGACCAGGCCCGCGGTTACCGGTATCAGCAATGCCGCAGTAACTACACCGCAGTCTGGCAATCCCAATGAGGTACTGGTTAACACTACACCCAACCCGATTACAGTCAATTATGTATATGGACTATCAGCTTATGGCTGCGTTAATTATATAAATATACCTGCTGTGGTCAATCCGGTGCCTACTGCCGCATTTACGGCCTTGCCTGCAATCAGCTGTACCCTTCCCGACACCGTCACTTACGTTAATACCAGTCTCTCAGGTACTTCATATGTATGGAGTTTTGGAGATGGTGGAACCAGTACTGATAGTACCCCGGTACATACATATGCCGCCAGCGGATCATTTGATGTAAAACTGGTCGCATCCAGTATCTGCGGAACGGATTCGCTTACAAAGTCCGGATACATAGTTGTTACTGCGCCTCCGGGCCCTGCGGTTAATGGTGCTATCCACTGCGGCGATATGGCGCTAACCATTTCCGCCACCAGTAACAGCAGCGGTGTGGCATGGTTTGATTCTTTGGGCAACTATCTGTCCAATGCCAATCCTTTCACTACCCCTGTACTCAGTCATACCACCACATATTTTGTGCAGGATTCTACCCCGGGCCTGAAAGATAGCGTTGGCCCGGCCAAAGATGTGGTACTTGGCGCCACGGCCGTATATACACATACCCGCAACCACGGAGTGGTATTTAATGCAGTTAGCAACCTCACCATCCTAAGCGTCAGGGTATACGCCTCTACCGCAGGCTCTAAGCAAATACAATTAATAGACTCTGCCGGCAACATACTGGCCTCCAGTACTACCTTTACGCTTGTTACCGGATTGAATGTCCTGCCACTGAATTTCAGCGTTGCGCCAGGCAATAATTACGAGTTGTACGCAGTAGGAGGAACGGGCACAGCAAACCTGATCTACAATAACGCGGTACCTGCAGGCAGCTATCCGTTTACCGTGCCCGCTGTAATTTCGCTTACAGGCTCAGGCGGCAACCCTGCCGACTATTACTTTTTATACGATTGGCATATACAGGGGCCTTCATGTATCTCGGCCCGTACCCCGGTAACCGCTATTATTGGCGGTTGTTTAGGCATCGGGCCTGTACAACCTGGCATCAGTTTCAGCATCTATCCTAACCCCGCTTCGTCTGAGGTTACTGTAGATATTCAGGAAGGTTATGAAGGCGCGGTAGTGACCCTGCGCGATATGCTTGGGCAAACACTGTTGAGCCGCCCGGCCACCGCATCACAAATAACGCTTGATGTTCATCCGTATGCATCTGGAATTTACTTTGTTGAGGTTTCTGCAGGCGGCACCAAAGCCGTGCGCAAACTGGTTGTAAGCGGAAGATAGAAAAGACAATTACATTTTACGAGCCCTGCCGGTTGGCGGGGCTTTTTTTTGTCGATAAGGTGAGGAACGGTTAATCCGGTTGTGCCAGGTATATTTCTTTAATTATGGTATTTGAGATGGAGAGAATGAACAGTTTGGTGGGATTTTGGAAACTACAAGGGTTCACTGAAGGAAGCAAAGTGGAATTGCTCAAATATTGAAATCAATCCGGCTGAGGTACAATTAATAATCGGCTAATCGAATCTTTGGAGTGATATTCAATTGATTAGTTCTTGCCGGCTACAGATAAAGTTGAATATGGCCTTATTTTATGAAAGATGGCAGCCAGAAGAGGTAAACATTTAAGTATCCCACTCTTGGCATAAGATTCATGTAAACTTTAGTGGTTCAATTGTTTTGGTCCAACACAGCTTTCCAACCACTGGCAGTTTTTTTGTAAATAGTACTATAGGCTCCGGATACCACCGTATCATTACCTGCTGTGGTCTTGAACTTGTTGGTATAGTACCCCCAAACATAACCCAGGTCCCCACTGGCAGAAACTACAGCTTTTTCAGCTTTCCAGCTTAATCCGGTCATTGAATCCAGGCTATAATCAGCGGATTGCTTTAGAATCGCCGCTTTACCTATAGTTACCGGATGGGTTGAGTTAATATCTATGATCGAATCATCATAATATTTTTCTACACTCGCCTTCCACCCTTGGGTTTGCTCAACATTGCAAAAATCCTTATCCGCATTTAATAGGGCTTGTGTTTCTTTGGCTACATCTGCAGTTGGTGCATTGTTGCTGTTGCAGGCCGTTAATGCAGCTGCAAAAGGAATAAGGAACAATAAATGTTTCATAGCTTTTTTAGGCTTTCATTGGCGAATATTAATTAAATATAGAGAAATACTTTATTCTGGAAAATCAAGTTGTAAATGAGAGGGAGGTTCGATATGTGGCCCCGAGCGGAATCGAACCGCTATCAAAGGTTCCGGAAACCTTCGTTTTATCCATTAAACTACGGGGCCAATATTGTAAATGGGTGGCAAATATATGAAAAACGGCGGAAGCTGACACAGACGCGGGTCAGGTTATAAGGCTTAAAGCAGAAGCAGGCTGAATCCGGAAATTCAGCCCGCTTCTGTTCATAAAATATGAAACTTACTTATTCGGCCTTCACAAAGTGTTTGCTTACCAAAATGCCTTTGATATTGAACTTAATTAAATATACTCCCGCCGGCAGGTTATCTGTATGGAGGGTAATTTTATCAGCCTGCTGATTATATGGCACGGTAACCTGTTTGCCCATCATATCATAAACAACAGGGATTACATGGTTGGCCGTAAAGGCATCGGCCTGCGCTGTTATCAAGTCATTGGCAGGATTGGGGTAAACAGAAATGGATGATTCCTGGTAGAGTTGTTCAATGCCCAGGCAGGATTCAACCAGCAGGTTTTTGGTTAATGAACTGCTGCAACCAGCACTATCCGTATAAGTATAAGTAACCGGGTAGGTTCCGCTACCGCTTACACTTAGCACCAGGCCATGTATACCATTACCGGTGAAAGTGCCGCCCGAAGGGCTTGCCGCCGCAATTGTCAAATGTATACTGTCGTTATTATTACAAATAGTATCAGGCTGAGGCCAGTTTATGGCAGACGGGGTATTAACAACCAGGTTAAGAGTTATAATGCTGTCGCAACCATTTTTTGAGGTCAGCGAATCAATATAAGTGCCACCGGTGGTGATAATATGTCCGCCAAAAGAAAAGCTATCGCCATTGCATATAGTTCTGTTTAATACAATATTATATTTTGGAAGCATGGCCAGGGTAAGGGTTACAATGCTATCGCAACCGCCTGAGGCACTCAGGGTGTCAGTATATATCCCGCCTGCAGTTAAAGCGGCGCCATTAAAATTATAAGAACTACCGCTGCAAAAAGTTGCGCTTACCGCCTTGGTTATTACCGAGCTGGTATCTAATTGAAGAACCACCGCGCTGTCGCACCCGCTATGCGTGGTTAGTGTATCACGGTAAGTTCCGGCTACAGTTAGGTGCCTGCCAAAAAAGGTATAGCTGCCGTTGGGGCAAATTACAGCGGTTACGTTATGTGTAATAATGGGGTTTACGGTAAGGTTAAGTTCCAGTATGCTATCGCATCCTCCCTGTGCCGAAAGGGTATCGGTATAAGTTCCGGTTACAGATACCTGCCTGCCATAAAAATTATAAGAAGACCCATAGCAAATGTGGGCGTTGGTGGTGTTGGTAATAAAAGAATTTACTACCAGGTTAAGAGTTACAATGCTATCGCAGCCATTGATGCCCGACAGGGCTTCAAAGTAAGTACCGGTAGCGCCAACCTGCATTCCGTTAAAAGAATAAGTACTGCCAACGCAAATGGTAGCATTAATAGTGGATGAGGCATTGTGATACACCGTTAAATTAAGTGTAACAATACTATCGCAACCTCCTCGGGCGGTTAGGGTATCGTGGTAAACGCCGGTGGCAGAAAGGGTTTGCCCGTTAAAATTATAAGTTGAGCCCTGGCAAATAGTATCGTAAAGATTGGTGGCTACATAGGAACTTACCTGTAACGTTAACGTTAAAATACTATCGCAGCCGTTTACGCCGGTAAGCGTATCGTTATAATTGCCTGCCGTGGTTAACTGGTGGCCGTTAAACCCGTAACTGCTTCCCGCACAAATAGTGGTCCGGATGTTTCCAACAGAGGGCTGGGTAACACTTAGCTGCAGTGTAACTATACTATCGCACCCGCCCTGGGCTGTAAGTGTATCTTTATACGTGCCCGCTGAAGTCAATTGCCGGCCGTTAAAATTATAGGCACTACCTGCACATACTGAGGCGCTTACACTGCCTGAAACTGTTGGGCCTACCTGAAGTATTAATGTCACAGCGCTATCGCAACCATTACCGGCGGTATAATGGGCGGTATAAGTGCCTGAAGAACTTAGCTGCTGCCCGTCAAACGAATAAGTATGGCCGGAGCAGATTGCAGCATGTAATGTTGTGATGATGGCCGCACCAACGGTTAAATGCAGGGTTATAATGCTATCGCAACCATGGGCATTATTTAATGTATCGTAATAAGTGCCTGAAGTAGTTAAAGCGTGGCCGTTAAAAGTATAACTGTGGCCGGCGCATACAGATGTTGTGATAGAAGAACCAGATGATTGGTTTACTGCTAAGTGCAGCACTACAACACTATCGCAGCCACCTGAAGCCTGAACCGTATCGAAATAACTTCCCGGGCTTGTAAGGATGCGCCCGTTAAAGTTGTAAAGATTACCAGCGCAAATGGCGGCACTGTAAGCATAGGTAACAGTTGAAGATGAAGTAAGGTTGAGTGTTATAATACTATCGCAGCCACCGGAATTTTGCAGCGTATCCGTGTAAGTTCCCGGAGAGGAAATAATGCGTCCGTTAAAGTTATAACTGCGGGCCCCGCAAATGATGGCATTCAGAGTATTATAGGTGGGTTGGTTTACGGTAAGGTGCAGGTAAATAATACTATCGCAACCGCTGGTAGTGTGCAGGGTATCAGTATAAGTGCCGGTGCTTGTTAATGTCATTCCGTTAAAATGATAACTTCCTCCCTGACAAATAGATGCTGAAATATTGCCTGTCGCCGATTGTTTAAGTGAAAGATGAAGTACAACAATACTATCGCAGCCGCCGCTGGTGATAACGGTATCGCGGTAGGTTCCCGCAGTAGTTAACCCGGCTCCGTTAAAATTATAAGTGCTGCCTGAGCAAATTGAGTCGCTGTAGGTGTAAACCGGGGCTGGGGTAACGGTTAAGTTTAAAGTAATAATGCTATCGCAGTTATGTGCATTGTTCAGAGTATCGCGGTAAGTACCCGCCGCAGTTATCAGGCGCCCGTTAAAATTGTAATTGCTTCCTGCACATATGGTATGGCTGATGTTTGAAGAGGTTGGAATATTAATTGTCAGCATGGCCGAATTGGAAGTGGTATTTCCGCAACTGCTGGTTACAACGCAGGTGTAACTGCCGCTATCGGTTGTTGCAGTGCTGTTGATAGTAAATGTAGCGGAGTTTGCGCCGGTTATATTCTGGCCATTCTTTTTCCACTGATAAGTTGTGTTAACACCATTTGCAACCACGGTAAAGCTTACACTATTACCTGCACAAATTGTTTGCGACACAGGCTGCTGCGAAAAGGTTAATGAGCTCCCCACCGAAAGAGTGGCATAGTTTGAGGTGTCTTTACCGCAGATTCCGTCTATTATTGCGCGGTAGCTACCGGTATCGGAAAAAGCGGCTGATGCGATACTGTATGTGGATGCCTGCTGGCCGCTGATGTTGATGCCGCTTTTTTGCCACTGGTAAGTGAGGCTATCCCCACTGGCCGACACACTAAAAGTAACCTGGCCGTTAAGGCATGTAACCTGGTTGGCAGGTTGTGTATTAATTGTTGTTTGGCTGTATACCGTTACCGGTGGTGCTGCCACCACTGTTGAGCAATGGTTGCTGTTAGTAACGGTAACGGTGTAATTGCCGCCCTGGTTTATGGTAATGCTTTGGGTGGTTGAACTATTGCTCCAACTGTAAGCGAACCCCGCAGTTGCAATTAAGGTTACGTAATTTCCGGTACAGAAGGAAGTTGGGCCGTTTGCTGTAACGGTTGCATTGGGGGCAGCAAGAACTGTTGCGTTAACCGGTGAAGATGATGCACTGCAGTTATTGGAGTTGGTTACCGTAACTACATAACTACCCGCCTGTGTTACGATGATGGATTGCGTCGTAGCACCGGTTGACCAATGGTAAGTTAAGCCAGCCGCAGCAGTAAGTGTAAGGCTGCCTCCCAGGCAAAATGAATTGGAACCGGTTTCTGTTATTGCTACAGAAGGAGCAGGATCAACCGTAACTGAAACAGGCACCGATGTAGCACTACAACTGGTTCCGTTTGATATAGTAACTGCATATCGCCCGGACTGGGTGACATTAATACTCTGAGTAGTTGATCCGGTACTCCAGTGATAGGTATAACCCGATATTGCCGAAAGGGTAAGGGTTGTGCCCGAACAGAAAGTGGTAGGGCCGCTGGCGCTAATACTATCAACCGGGGTATTGGTTACCGTAACAACCAGTGGTGCCGAAACAGCGCTGCAGTTATCAACGTTGGTAACGGTAACATAATAGGTGCCGCTTTGCGAGGCAACAATACTTTGCGCATTTGAACCGTTGCTCCAGCTATAAGCCAAACCCGGCCCGGCAGTTAATGCTACGTTTCCTCCTGAACAAAGTGAAAGCGGGCCGCTGGCCGTTACCGAATCGTTTGGTGCTGGCAGGAAAGTAATATTTACCGGGGTAGATGACGCGCTACAGTTGTAGGCATTGCTTACCGTTACGGTGTAAGCCCCTGCCTGGTAAGCCGCAATGAACTGAGTTGTATCGCCGTTACTCCAGTTATACGTGAAGCCAGATGCCGCTGTAAGCATTACACTATCGCCGGGGCAGAAAGTAGTTGGGCCGCCCGTAGTAACACTACTGTTTGGCAGTGAACTTTCAGTTACCGTAACCTGTCCCGATATTGCGGTGCAATTATTACTGCCTGTAACTATAAGGGTATAATTACCACTTTGGTTAGCCGTAATACTTTGGTTGGTATTGCCGTTACTCCATTGGTAAGATAGCCCGGACGGGCCACTTAATAGCACGCTGCCGCCCGGGCAAAAAATCAAAGGGCCGCTGGCTGTTATAGTATCAAAAGGCAATGGCTTAACAGTAACTGCAACCCCTGCTGAAACCGCACTGCAACCAATTGAGTTGGTTACAGTTACCTGGTAGGTACCCGCCTGGCCGGTGCTGATACTATCAGTGGTGGCGCCATTACTCCAGTGATAAGTGCTACCCGCCGGAACGCTCAGTATTATGCTGTTACCCTGGCAAACCGCCGTTGGGCCTGAAGCAGTGATGGTGTCTCTGATAGCGGCGACCGTAAC
Source organism: uncultured Bacteroidota bacterium (assembly GCA_903889265.1). GTDB lineage: Bacteria > Bacteroidota > Bacteroidia > Chitinophagales > LD1 > Bog-950. The sequence continues at coordinate 62,174 of CAISWS010000147.1, read as the reverse complement.
GGTGGCTTTAGCAGAGTCGCTGTTACAGTTACCGTAAACAGTTACGGAATAAGTACCCACACCCACATTTATGGAATCGGAGAAAGAGCCCGTGCTCCATACATAACCATAATAGCCCGAGCCAGTTACTTTTAAAGTAGTAGTGCCCCCGGTACAAACAGAAGTAATGCCGGATATAACCGGGGCCGCAATGGTTCCTGAATGCGAAGCTTTATTCCCTGCTACCAGTGTATCAAGGGCGATGCACGTATCACCAGGTAGTTGAACCCGCACAAAGTACCGTAACCCCTGGGCCGCAAGGTCCTGGTTGGTGTTATCAGTCGGGAACCCAAGAAAGGTAGTTGTTGCATCAACAATGATATGCAGCTGGTATATACCCGGTGCATCGAATGTTGGGTTGGCAATTCTAATACAGCCGGTCGCATTACCCTGGATTTGAAGATTGGAAGCCCCCATTAGCCAGCACATGCCACAGGGAAGGTTGCTGATAGTATCTATTTGGAGGAACGAGAGTTGGTCATTGAAACCGCCCGGAACGTTCCACGTTGAAGGGGTATGGAACTGTATTACCTGGCTGTAAGCCTGCCCGATAACTATGCAAGGCAGGGTAAACTCTGAGGGTGCAAAGCCCGCACTATGTAAGGTGGTACTAGCCGTGCAAATACCTGAACCTGAATTCCCGTTGCAATATTGCGCATTAGCAGATGATGAAAGCAATAAACCAATAGCGACTAAAGCAATAACATAAGCCCTTTTCATGCATAATTATTTCTGGCATGAAGATAGAAAAAGTAATTAGTGCAAGGGGGGTGTGCTTTTCTCTAAATGCAGCCACTGACGTGTTTAGTTTGAGGTGCTGAATAAGATAGGTAAAATGTTGGATGGAGAACGGGCGAAAGGCCCTCTCATCCCCAACCGAAGCCGGGGATGATCAGGGCGGCCTTTGTTTTGCTGACACCACGAATGTAGGTATATTTTAATCAATACATGGTTGTCTTAAAGGATATTTATTTATTATAAATCGGCTGAGCTCTTTCTGAACATTTGCTGTATGATATCATATGTTGCTACTGCTATCATATTATGCATTTTAAATCAGCATATTATCACATTTTTTTATCTTTTGCAGTTTATAAGCTCTCTTGCAAAATTAATTTAAGGCTAAACTGGTGTTTGGGCGCCAGGTGGTTATTTTTGGGACATGTTACTACAACCGCCGCATTTAAAAAAGGGAGACCGAATATATATATTAAGCACCGCGCGTAAAATTACTGTCCGGGAAATCGCGCCTGCAGTTGAAACCTTTAAACAGTGGGGACTGGAGGTTACCGTTGGCGAAACTATAGGAAAGCAGGATAATCAATATGCAGGTACGGATACTGAACGCCTGCAGGATTTTCAGCAAGCCGTAGACGATCCCTCCGTTAAGGCCATTATTTGCGCCCGGGGAGGATATGGTACTGTGCGCATGATGGATGGCATTAACTACGATAATTTTATGAAGCACCCCAAATGGATTGTGGGTTTCAGTGATGTTACTTATCTGCACACGCATATTTCCAATAATATAGGCATTCAATCTATTCACTCACTGATGCCGGTTCAGTTTCCGAAGGGTACCCCTGAAGCTATAGAAACACTGCGCAAGGAATTGTTTGGCGAGAAGAATAGCTACGATATTCCGTTCCATACATTGAACAGAAAGGGAGATGCGAATGGCATATTGATAGGGGGTAACCTTTCTATCTTATATAGTATTACCGGAACAAGGTCGGGGATGAATACCTTTGGGAAAATACTTTTCCTGGAGGATATTGATGAATACCGCTACCATGTCGACAGGATGATGATTAACCTCAAGCGATCTGGAAAGCTGCAAGACCTGGCAGGCGTAATAGTGGGTAGTTTTTCTGAGATAAAAGACAATGCCATACCTTTTGGTAAAGATGCTTACGAGATTGTAGCAGAGCATCTGCAAGCGTATAATTACCCTGTTTGTTTTGGGTTTCCGGCAGGGCATTTGCCCGATAACCGGGCATTGGTTATAGGCAAAACGTATAATTTAAGCGTGGTTAGTTCAGGAGTAAAGATTAGTTAGTAATACCTGATTAATGCCGCTATCAACAATTTACGGCTTGTTCCCTTTCAGCTTGCTTATATTCATGTTTACACCACCATCGTTCGGGTGCATGGAGTGGGCCCGCTCAAAATAGAAAAGAGCGCTGTCCGTTTGACTCATCACAGCATATGTTTTTGCAATATTTACTGTTGGGTAAAAGGCCTCACCCGTGGTTATTATAGCCCGCCTGTTGGTGGCAATTGAATTAGCATAATCCTTCATCTGAAAATAGGCAAAACTGAGGTTGGTATACGCTTCTAGTTGCCTGGGATATTGGGTAAGAAACTTTTGATAATAAGAAATCGCCTCTGCGTAATCGCCCTTGTTATGTACAATAGTAGCCATGCTATAATAGGGTGCAACAAAAGTGGTATCCATCTTTACAGTTATCTGGTATTGTGTAAATGCAGCATCGTTTAGTTTCAACGCTTCCAGTGTGCGGGCAAGGTCGTAAGATGCGTTCATAAATTCCGGGTAAATTTCCAGTGCTTTTTTAAAGTGAGGAACCGCTTCTTCCAGTAATTGTTTTTGAATAGAAGGGTCTTTTTCGTGGCTTGAAATCATAAGCAGGTGAACGCCCAACAGGTTTTGCGCCTGAGCTGAGTTTTCAACAATAGTTATATCGTGCCTGAAAAGAGTTAGCTGGTCTTTCCATTCCATATTTCTCGAAAAAGTAAGCCCTGTATAAAGAACCAGGATTATACCAAATAAAACCTTTAAAGGTTGCTTTAAGCTATTTACGTTAAGGTCTCTGTTTTCGAAGTCCTGTTTAAAAATAGTAGCCCCTGTAAAAACAAGTGCGATGCAAAAACCAATGGATGGAACAAGCAGAAAACGGTCGGCTATCAAACCCGGAACCGGCATTACAAGGTCCGAAAAAATGGAGATGGAAATGAGGTAGAATAGAATGGAGAAGGATAATACCGGAGTTTTTCTGAAAAAATAAATTGAGGCGACGGTTAAAATTACATAAATGAGCAAACTGAGAAGCGGTAAGAAATCGGATATCTTTTCGGGCTTCATAACAGAGTATCCATAATAGTAACTCATCGGGTAGGGGATCAAAACCATATGCAGGTATTTTCCCAAAATTTCCATGGCCGTACCGAACTTTACAGAGAACGGGTCTTTATTACTAAGTGGGTATTCAGGAAAAATAAGAGGCCTTATGGATTGTACTGGTGTAGGGTCCGCAGCTTTTATGCTGTTGATCTGATGATAAAGCCCCTGTGCTTTAAGTAACGTATGGTTATCGGGCATAGGATGTACCAGGGTGGAATAAATTAGCAGCGATACAGGCAAAATGGCAGTAGCAGTGCGTATTGCCAGGCCCCCATAGTTCTTCCACAGCGCGAAAAACAAAATGAACAGTAGCGGCAGAAAATAGTCAAAGCCCCATGTTTCAGGCCCGGTATGGAATAGGCCAAAGGCTTTTCTAAAAAAGATTAAGGCCGAGGCCGCCATCAATACCAGCGAAACAGGAAACAGCTTTTTGTTTAGCAATCCAATAAAAACGAGCATGAAGAGAAAATGGGGCGAGTGAAGCTCCGTAACACATAAAAGGCTATATATTATGTAGTTTATAAGTACCACAATCCTGAAAACTTTGAGGCCTGAAAACAGGTGGCTTGTCAGAAACAATATCAGCCCCATCTCAATTATCCCTGATTGGAGACGGAACTTTAGCAATACAAACAGCATCATCAGCGTGATGGGGGTAATCAGCACCAGCCTCATTTCATCCCTTGCAAAAATGTAAAATGCACAAATGAAAATCAGTGGTAAGCAGGTTAACCATTCGTCCTGCAGTTGTAATCCAAACAGGAAGGCAGCGCCTGGTATAACAATGCCAATAAATAGAATAAACAATGCTAATGGCTTTTTTAATGCAGGCAGGTTAAGACTCCTGTCAACAGTTACATCGCTTGCGCCTGTACCTTTGAACGATGAATAAATATTTTTCAGCAATAATTTGGCCGGGGGCCAAAATAATGCCCTGTTTTTAAGTAGGTAAAAGGCGGTAACAGCAAAGAACAGGGCTGCGGCTAAAGTAACCTGCTGAAATGCAGTATAGCGCCGCGAATAAAAAATGGAAGGGAGTATGATAACCGCCTCGGCCAATAGTAATTTCCGGTATCCGGCATTTGTGAAAAGTACCAGGCACAGCGGAATGAGCAAAGCAAATGTGACGGTGGTTGGTTTTGACAACATGCCGCAGATAAATGAAAGCAGCACTAAAACCAGATAGCCCGGTTTATTTTTTTGAATATAAGCCCATGAAAAATCTAAACTAAGTAAACCAAAAATAAGGGCCAGCAGTTCGTCGCGGTTTTTTATACTGGCAACATCTTCAGTATGCATGGGATATGCAGCAAATAACATGGTGATTAGAAAAGAAAAAATGATGCTGTAACTTCCGAATAGTTTGCACAAAACCGAAAACAACAACACACAAAGAAGCGCGTATAACAGAATATTTATGAAATGACTGATGGTTGCGCTTTCCGTTTCAACTTCGGAACCATTAACTACGTTTTTTTGTGCGAAAAGTGCATGCTCTAAAGCAAAGCTGGCAAAAACCATGGGGCGGTATTCGTACTTAAAACCAGCATTGTCCTGATAATAAGGAACGGTGAATACAATTGGTACAAAATATCTGAATTTTTGGGTAAAGCTGCTGTCCTGTAATTGCACGCTGCTAAAAGCTTCCGGATTGAACTTTAAAACCTGCCAGCCTTTTGATGTAATACGGTGGTTATTAGTTACCAGTTCATCATCCAGGTTATAACCATTAAAAAGCGTGTTAAAGTAAAGGGCAAAGCTGAAGGCAAAAATTATAAGTACATAAATTCTTTTACCCTTTAGCCAGGCGCTGCCTGAAGAGGGGGTTTTTACAACGTTTTTTTGTTCTTTTTTCTGCTTAGCCATAATAACAGAATGCCTTGCCTGGTTAGTGCTTAAAGCGAAGTAATTCAATTCTGATTAAATGCGGGCTTTTTTTTCGGGTCGGTGATAGGATAATCAGATACTTAACTCCTTTAAGCCGCTCTTAACCATCGCACTGGTAAATGAAACTTTCCCAATATTTATCAGCTCCGCCGCACGGTAAAATTCGAATACGGAACAAACGTTGCGCGGAATTTCAACGAGGACATCTGCCGGCGAATTTTCAAGGGTAACTTCAACTAACCTGTCCAGGGTGGCATCGTAGGAAGCGTTTAACAGCTCGAACATGGAGAAGGTAGGAATTACCACAGCCTCGGGTGCTTTCGCCTCACTCTTAGAAGAAGAGTTAAAAAAACCACGGAGCTTTGTCAATATGGCCTGGCTTTCACTTTCAGCCTTTGCCATGCCATCTGTTTCAGTTTTGTTTTCGGCAGGCACCTCATTGCTGAACGAACCGTTTAAATTAACTGCCACTATAATAGCATCATCGCGGCGCTTTACCAGGTTTACGGGCAGTGGGTTTAACACTCCCCCATCTACAAACAGGCTTTTATTTTCGGCTACCGGTGTAAAAACGCCCGGTATGCCGGTGGAGGCACGTAAAGCCCGGTAAAGGTCTCCTTCGGTAAAATGAACCTCCGTACGGGTTAACATATCTGTTGCGATGGCGGTAAATGGTATGGGCAAATTTTCAATCAGCTGTTTACCCGCAAGCTGTTCAAGCACTGCAAATATTTTTTCTCCCTTTACAAAACCCTGCATAGAGAAGGTTATGTCAAACAGGCGGTAAACATCACTTTTTGTTTGTTTTAGCAACCAATCCGTGTATTGCGATAAAAAGCCCGAACAATACATGCCGCCTATTACTGCGCCCATGGAGCAACCAATTACCTCCACTATTTCGTAACCTTCCTGCTGCAGCATTTGAATTACGCCAATGTGCGCAATGCCCCGTGCACCGCCGCTGCCTAATACCAGCTGTACCTTCTTTTTCATATCCGTAAAAATAAAAAACGCCTTAGTAGTAATACTGGCAAAAATGAAAAGCGGCTTATATCAGCAGGCATTTTTTGGGGCCCAGGTATCTTCAATTAGGAAGTTTCGCAAACTCCCGAGGCATCGCATTGCACGTTACCGGAGATTGCAACTGCTTTTACTTTGGGATAGAGTTCATCCCATATTTTTTCAAGGGCTTCCGAAAAAACTTCCTTGGGTTGTGCTCCGGAAATGGAATATTTCTGGTCTGTCAGAAAGAAAGGAACACCTCTAACCCTTAAATTTTGTGCCTCATATTCGTCTTTTCTAACAGCTTCTGCATATTCATCACTTTCAAGCATTTCGGTTATTTCTGCTTTATCTAATCCCGCCTCAAAACCAATTTGTATAAGAGTTTCATGGTGCCCTATATGTTTGCCTGAGGTTAAATAAGCCGCAGATAAAAGTTCTATAACCGCTTGCTGTAAACCGTGTTTTGCAGCCAGGTGTATCAGCCTGTGCGCATCAAAGCTGTTTGTGGCCTTAGCTATATCCATATTGTAAGTCAGGCCCGATGCTGCGGCCCGCTCTACCAGGGGCCCGGTCATTTGCCGGGCCCGCTCAATACTTACATGGTACTTCGACGAAAGCAGATCGTATAAATTCCCCTCATAATCTATTTGGGCAGCTGGGTCAAGTTCAAAGCTTTTCCACATTACTTCAACTTTATCTTTGTGCTTAAACTCGCCAAGCGCCTGCTCAAAATCTCGTTTGCCGATATAGCACCAGGGGCACAAAACATCGGACCATATTTCTACTTTCATTTTTAAATCCTTTTTACGCTGCTAAAAACCTTCCGTAAGCGATAAATAAAACACCCGCAAACAGGAAAAAGTTAACACCAATACCAGGATATTCTTTGTGGTTGAAATGATAAATTGCTGCCAAAACCATTACCAATGCCAGGGCCACTGCAGCTATTGGGGTAAGTATTGGGGCAATACCCAGGTACCAGGGCAATATAAGCCCAATACCACCTAAAAGTTCTGAAACACCAATCAGTTTAACTTGTGCGGCGGAGTAATCATTTACCCAAGGCATGTTTTTTGCCAGTTTTTCTTTTGCTTGAGTTGATTTCATAATGCCGGCCAGGGTAAACATGGCGCCAAATACTATCTGTGCAATCCAAAGTGCTGTATTCATTTTTTTAGTTTTTGTTTATGCAGCAAAGCTATCTATATTTGCTATACTTTAGTAACTGCTATACTAATGTATACCGGTATAATAAAGAGAACCTGGGGTATTATGGCAAAAAGTAAAAAAAACGAGGTAACGGCTACCACACATGCTGAGTGCGCACAGTTTACCATACCAATAAGGGATACGCTGGATATTTTAAGCGGCAAATGGAAATTGCCCATTATCGGGGCCCTGATTACCGGTAAGAAGCGTTTTAAAGAAATGGAACGGGGAATACCGAAAATAACCGCACGAATGCTTTCAAAGGAGCTGAAAGAGCTTGAAGTGAACCAACTGGTGAAGCGAACCGTTTATGACACAACCCCGGTCACCGTTGAATACGAACTGACCACTTACGGCCACTCATTACAAGACGTATTGATAGCTTTAAGGGATTGGGGTGTTAAACACAGAAGCCGCATTTTACGTCCCAAAGAAGCGAATGCAACAATACCAGCCGTTGCTTAATTGATAACGACGCTCTTCACATAATTGCCATCTTTCCCTTCCAGTTGTATAAAATACAGCCCGGGGGCAAATCCTGCTTTTACCGTCAGTTGACTATATCCTGCCACGCTTTGTACCTGCTGAAGCTGTAATACCCTACCGGTCACATCTAATATTTTAAGCGAGAATTGTTGCGGTCGGGATGACGTAAAACTAATGTTGGTTTCAGCGGAGAATGGATTGGGAAAGACATTCAGGCTTAATGACGGAGCAGTGTTTGAAACTGCTGTGCCCAACGAATCGCCTGCATTGTTGCCTATCCTGCCTGCAAACCATGCATTATTGGTATCTGTTGGAGTGCTTGTGGCAAAAAAGAGGTCGCCAAAATTATTTACCTGCATCAATAAGCCTTCGTTATCTGAACTATTATCGAAACTCCTGTTCCATTGCACGTAGCCGCTATCGGGTGTTAGCTGAGTGAACGAAAAGGCAGAATAGTAAGGTGAAATGGCGGAAGGGGTTTTAGTGGTACCCAGGTAAACGTAATCATATTGATCAACCACCACTACAGCGCTATTTACTAAAAACTGGCTATCAACTGCCGACCACAAAATACCCCCTGTGGGGTTAAATACTTTATAGAGTCCCGCAAATTGCCAGTTGCCCGAATCATCCGCATATGGGCCGGAGATCAGAATATCGCCATTATGGTCCATCACAAAACTGTTAACTATGTTTGTGTGCCCCTTTGCTGATGTACAAATGGAGGACCAAAGAATATTACCGGCAGTATCAAATTTGTATACCATTAATTGCGTCCTTGCCAAAGAATCCGTACCCGTACCTGCCAGAAATACATTAGTACCGTGGTCTACCTGAATTTTTATAAAGTTATCGTTTACCGGCAGGTGGGTTAGGTGAGAATTAAAACCGGAAAGTTCAAGGCCAGTATTGCTATTGTAGCGGTGAACGATTACCTCGGGCTGAGTGCTGTCGAAAACGGCAGCCACAATATTTCCAAAAGGGTCAAAGACAATGTTGCCCACCTGGTTGTTATAATTATTGTGCACCGGTGTGGACCAGATGACGTGCCCGCTGTAATCGCACTTAAAAACACTGGAAACATTGTTGAGCTGCCCCAGCATGTAATATGCAATGCCATCGGTAATAACCGTCAAAGGAATTGTTTTATTGCCCGAAGAAGTATCGCCAACAGAAATATCAGATTGAAGCGTGCCGCTGCCATCATAACTTATAAAGTGTGTTACCGCTGCGCGGGTATTAATAGCAGCAATAACTGTAACCCCGGCCAGGTTATTGGGGAACAAAGCCACAGCTTTATCAATGGTGCCTGCGGGAGGGTTGTTGTAATAGAGGCGGTTCCACATTAAATTACCGACGCCATCGTACCGGTTCACAATCAGGTTGCCTGCATCGTTTATATAAACGGCCCCCGCTAAAAACATGTTGTCGTAGTTATCTATTGCAGATACAAATACCTGCTGGCTGTCTGTAGGGTCGCCATATACCTGGTGCCATACAAGCTGGGGCGATGCGGAAAAGAGTAGCAGTGTATTGAGGGATAGGGCCAGTAAAGCGATAAATTTCTTATTCATGAATCCGGTGATTTTGAGCGCATACAATTAGCACTTAAAAATAATGCAAATTCCGGTAAGTTATTTTGTGAAAGGCACAGCAATAGCAGGCACCTGCGGTTTAATTTAGCGGCGACAGCGCTTTTTTATACACCTGCAAAACTTTTTCCCGCGCTTCGGGATGGGAAACAATGGGTTTTGCGTAAGTCTCAGTACCAAATTCCGGGACCCAATGTTTTACATATTCTAATTCGGGGTCAAACCTTTCCATTTGCAATTGAGGATTGAACACTCGGAAATAGGGTGCCGCATCAGTACCGCTTCCGCTGGCCCACTGCCAGCCACCATTGTTGGCGGCCAGGTCGAAATCAAGCAGTTTTTGGGCAAAGTAAGCTTCACCCCAACGCCAGTCTATTAATAAATGTTTGGTGAGAAAGCTTGCCACTACCATACGAACCCGGTTATGCATATACCCGGTGGTATTAAGTTCCCGCATGCCTGCATCTACCAACGGATAACCGGTCTGTCCGTTACACCATGCCGCAAATTTCGCTTCATCATTTTCCCATGCAATGGTCTCATATTCGCGCTTAAACGCGTGGTCAACTACCTGTGGAAAATGAAACAGTATCATCTGGTAAAAATCGCGCCAGATGAGTTCGTTTACAAAAACCTGATTACGCTCGAGAGAGTAGGAGAGTAGTTTTCTAATACTCAAAGTGCCAAAACGCAGATGTATACCTAGCTTTGAAGTGCCATTTATGGCCGGGAAATCGCGCTTTTCGCTATAATTTTTCACTACATCGTTAATAACCACCCTTGCCGGAAAAACAAAATCAGTTTTTATAAACCCGATTGATTGGAGCGATGGAACCGGCAGTTCAGTTATTTTAAAAAAGTGTTTTGCATATCTCAGCGTTGGATATGATTGGGAGTAAAACGGACTGAGTTTTATTTTCCATTTTTTGCTGTAGGGGGTAAATACAGTATATGGTTTGCCGTCATCTTTTAACACCTCATGCATTTCGAAAATTACATGGTCTTTATATTGCAGCAATGAGGCGCGGTGCTGTTTAAGTATTCTGCTTACATCTTCATCTCTTAACTGTGCGTAAGGCTCGTAATCGCGGTTAGTGTAAACGTTTTGAATGGTATATTCATTCAATAACTGTTGCCACACTTCCGCTGGATTACCCGTTCTGATAAGCATGCTTGATCCATATGCTTTTAATTCGCTATGCAGCCGCTCAACTTCCTGGTGGATGAACTGAACTCGTTTATCGTCTTTATCTTCTAATTTGTCAAGTATGCTGGTGTCGAATATAAAGAGGGGAAGGACGTTTTCGTTTTCTTTTAGTGCGTGGTACAAGCCCGCATTGTCATCAAGTCTTAAATCTCTTCTGAACCAAAAGATAGTTACTGGTTTTGATTGTGCCATAAAGTGCAAAACATACGGTAGAGTTTTTTGTTCGGTTTAAGGGGATTATTTAGGGCGGAGGCCCGCTTGTTTGTATTAAGCCCAGCATCTTCCGCGGTTTGGCAGCACCAAAAACAATCCCCACATTTGCCACCTCAAAAGGCAAACCCAATCATGAAAGTATTAATAACCGCCGGCCCCACCCACGAGCCTATAGACCCCGTCAGGTTTATCGGTAACCGCTCATCAGGTAAAATGGGCATTGCCATAGCTGAGGAGTTTGCCAAAAGGGGTTTTGAAGTTACCCTGGTAAAAGGGCCGACCGATTTAAGTGCCTCCAACCCCGGCATTTTACAAATAAATGTTGAAACTGCGGCCCAGATGTATGCAACCTGCGCGCAATATTTTACGTTAAACGATGTTATAGTGTTTGCCGCTGCGGTGGCTGATTACACCCCCAAACACCCAAGCGCAACAAAAATTAAAAAGAAGGAGAATGAGTTTTCGATAGAAATGGTTAAAACCACCGACATTGCTGCCGAATTGGGTAAATTAAAGCACCCGGGCCAGGTAATGGTAGGTTTTGCACTCGAAACGGATAACGAAATGGAAAACGCCCGCGGCAAGCTGGCAGCAAAGAATCTTGACTTTATAGTGTTAAATTCGGTAAATGATAAAGGAGCGGCTTTTCAATACGATACAAATAAAGTTACGATCATTGATAATAAGGGAAATGTCACTAAATTTGATTTGAAACCGAAAACAGCAGTTGCCGCCGATATAGCGGATTATGTTTTTAAAATAATGGAAGGGAATAAGTAAAATGAGATTGATTCAAAAGCCCGTAATGGTTCGTCTGTGCAGTGTTGTAATTATGCTGTGCCTTTCAATGGCAGGCTTACAGGCACAGGAACTTAAATGCCAGTTAACCGTTAACGCTCAAAAAATTTCGGGTGTTGACCCTGCAGTTTTCACAACTATGCAAACCGCGCTTAACGAGTATATGAATACCAAGGCATGGACCACGGATGTGTTTTCGCCTGAAGAGAGGATTGAGTGCAGTATATCTATACAAATCTTATCGCCGCCTGTAGCACAGGACGTGTACAATGCTACTATCACGGTTCAGTCATCGCGCCCGGTGTTTAACAGTAGCTATAATTCACCTATGTTCAACTTCCTTGATAAGGATTGCGAAATAACCTACGTTCAAAATCAATCAATTGATTTTAGCCCTACAGCATACAATTCTAACCTCTCGTCTATACTGGGCTTTTATGCCTACATGATTATAGGCCTTGATTACGAAAGTTTCTCAAAAGGCGGCGGCACCAAGTATTTTAATATTTGCGAACAGATTAAGAACATGGTACCCACCAGTGCCCCTGATGCCAAAGGCTGGAGGCCTTACGATGGTACCCGCAACCGCTACTGGCTGATAGATAACATACAAGCCAGCAAATACGAGCCTTTCCGTAAAGCCCTGTGGGATTACCACTATGCCGGAATGGATAATTTTTACGATAAGCCTGCCCTCGCCCGTGCTAATATTATGAATGCGCTGGACAAGCTACAGCAAATTTCGAAGGATAACCCTAACGGTATTCTCATTGCAACATTCTTCCAGGCCAAAAGCGATGAGCTGATAGGCGTATTTTCAGGAGCCGATGCTACCGAAAAAACAAAAGCTGCAAACTACCTGCGAAGTATAGACCCCACCAATAGCACCAAGTACGATAAGCTGATCAAGAATTAGCCCTAATTGAGCAATTGGGCAATGTGATGATTCGATGATGAAACAGCCGGGTATATCAGTATTTTATTGGCTGTTCATTAACAAATTGCCGAATTATCGAATTACCGAATTGGCAATCTTACCATCACAAAATCATTCATAAAATATCCTCCGCCGATATCAAAATCGCCTGTCTTCTCGATAGTGAATCCCATTTTAAAATAAAAATTAACGGCTTTGTAATTCTGTCTGTTTACTTGTAACCGTATGGGTTTTGAAGTATCAATTTGCTGCAGCAGATAATTGAAAAATTCTTTTCCAATACCTTCGCCATGCCGGGCAACATCAATGTAAAACTTATGGAGGTAATAATAACCTTCCAAATACTCTATAGATGCATAAGCAACCGGGTGACCACCGAATTCAGCCAGAAAGAATTTTTCCCCCGTTTTCATTTGCTCTGCAATGCGCCCGGCACTGTACCGGTCCTTCAGCATAAATTCAATTTGCTCAACGGTAATAATTGTCGGGTAATGCTCATGCCATATTTTACGGGCGAGGGCAGCAATTAGGTCGATATCATTTTCAAGTGCTGGTCGGAATGTTAGGGTCATGGCATCAATATATAAAAGCCATTTTACAACGCCAACTGTTATTCGCTTGTTAAGGGTTCGTGAGGTAGTTTATCCGTCCATCCCCCAATAAAAATTCGCGCTCAAATTTAATGTCGACCGGGTTAAATGGGGGATGGCCTCCCCGCTTTTACCAATGAAAAACCAGTCATAAATACTTTTTTGCCCTTAAAAGTTGAAATAAAGTAGCAATTACATTTTAAAAAAATCAATTGGCATTTTTACTAAATTTAATGGAGAAAATGTGGGTATGAAACCAAAGGATGAGCTATTTGTGCTTATTAAAAGCATGGACAGGAACGAGAAGGGATACTTCCGTAAATTTTCAAAAATACACGGCAGCAAGCGCCAGGGTAACTACCTTAAACTTTTTGATTGCATGGCCGCCATGGACAGTTATGATGAGGGCAAAATACATGAGGCCTTTAAGGGTGAAAAATTTTTAGCTCAACTGGGTGTTACCAAACTTTACCTCCGCAACCTCATTATTAAATCGCTCAGAAATTACGTCAGCGATTCAGACCCGGATATTGAATTGCTGAATGGCCTGGCAGAGGTTGCACTACTCGATAAAAGAAAAATGTACGATAGTGCAATCAAACTGGTAAATAAGTTAAAAAAGCCCACACATCAGCGCGAGGCATTTTTAGAAATGTTGTTTCTGCTTAGATGCGAGTTTCATGCACTTACTTTTAAAAGCGCACATCATCAGGTAATAAAATCTGCACAAAACCGGGTAGATAGCGAATATCAATACCTGAAACAATATCAGAACATTTGTGATTATAAAAACCTGCAGGGCGTAATTGGCAGTAGCCTGCAAATTGAAGGTATGGCACCCGGCGGTTCAATGCAAAAATTCGAAGAGTATCTGAGCCATCCTTTGCTGATAAACGACCACCTGGCTATCAGTTTCCACGCAAAATGTTTAAGGCTCGAAATCCTGGGCAAATGCTACCTCAAAACAGGCAATAAAGAGAAGTCGCTGGAAATGGCCCGGCAATTTGTTGCGCTTTTCCACGATAATCCTGCACAGATAAAGATAGTGCCAGGTATTTACATCGCAGCCCTCAGTCGCATGGTGGCGCGGTCTACTATCAACCATAAGTATAACGAGGCATTAAAGTATATAGTTGAAATTGACGCACTGCTTACCGATACTTCCGTTCAGCTAAGCGAAGCCCAGCGATACGAAAACTTAATGTCCAACACCATTGAAAAACTGGTTTTATACGCCAAGGTAGGTGAGTTTGAAAAGGGCCTTGCTACCGAATCCAGGCTTGCTGAATTTGCAAAAGATAATTCGATACGCGATGAGGACCTGGCAACCGTTGATTACTTTATAGCCTGGTGTAAACTGGCAACCGGCCAACCCGAAGAAGCATTAAAAAGGATTAACAGGCTGGTGCATGATGAATACCCGGGAGGCCGAAAAGACGTTATACTTTGTGCTCATGGCATGAACGTAATTATACATTACGAGTTGGGCAATTATTCATTAATAAGGCGGCTGTTGAAAATGCTGCACAACTATATTAAAGCCAACGATTTTTCTGAAACCGGCTGGAACCAGTTTGCACGAAAAATCATTGAAATTAAAGAAGCCAAAACAGCAGGAGACATCAAAGTATTAAATAAAAAATTCAACGACCTTAGCCTGGCCTTAAAGAATTACGATTTTGTTGAAGTTGCCTTAATGAAGTGGTGGGTCTACACCAAATTAAAACAATAGCAAACCTCCTTACAGGTGCTATAGTTTCAGGTTGTTGTTTAAGTCAGCCCAAGTGCCGCAAATCGCCTCGCACAGGAAGCCTTACCCCGCCTGCTTAATAGGGTAAGCACCCTGTCTTTTACATTAAACCGTATTTAATTCCCAATTGCTATATTCACCCCTCAAATTAACCAACCAAAACACACATTATGGCACTTAGCGCAGCTAATAAAGAAATAGTTGAAAAAGCAATCAAGGCAATTCACGAACGTGTTTTTTATGCGCAATACCCCGAGCATCCAAAAGCCTACGGCGAAGACGCCCCCGGCATCGGCCTGGCGGCATTCAATAACCAGTTAGGTAAACCATTTAAAGGCCTGCTGCAGCAAAACCCGGTTGCATGGGAAGGTGAAGAGGTTTCTCCTTACACCATGAAACCACTGGGCATAACCTATCCAGTATTTGAAGTAGATACATTAGTAGTGCGTGCAGGCAGGGCGTTTGATGCATGGAGAAAAGTAAGTGTTGATGACCGCGCTGAAATATTGGTTGAAGCACTGGAAAAAGTAAAATACCGTTTTTTCGAAATTGCACACGCAACCCAGCACAGCACCGGCCAGAGCTTTATCATGAGTTTTCAGGCCTCAGGCCCTCATGCCAGCGACCGGGCCCTCGAATCTTTAGCCGCAGGTTACGAAGAGTTAAACCGCTTTCCATCAAAAGTAGAATGGGAAAAGCCGATGGGCAAAACATCAGTTAAACTGAGCAAGGAATTTAAAGCCATCCCTAAAGGTGTTGGCCTTGTAATAGGCTGCTCTACCTTCCCTATCTGGAACTCAGTGCCCGGTATTTTTGCATCGCTTATAACCGGTAACTCAGTTATTGTTAAGCCGCATCCGAAATCAGTTTATCCTATTGCCATTGTGGTTGAAGAAATTCAAAAAGTGTTGCAGGCAAAGGGGTTAGACATAAATATCTGTCAGCTTGCCTCCGACTCATCTAACAACCTTATCACCAAAAAACTAGCCGAAAACCCGGTAGTAAAAATTATAGACTATACCGGCGGCTCTGCATTCGGCGATTATGTTGAGCACATCCCTGGCAAAACAACCTTTACCGAAAAAGCCGGTGTTAACTCAGTTATCCTGGACTCGGTAGCCGACCTTAAAGCGGTGGTTCAGAATCTTTCATTTGCAGCCTCATTATACTCAGGCCAGATGTGCACGGCGCCTCAAAATTTCTTTATCCCCGCAGGCGGTGTTAAACAAGGCGATACAGTTATCCCTTACGAAGAAGTAAAGAAAGCCTTTGTGGATGCCGTTGCCGGTATTGCCAACCACCCGCAAATGGGCCCCGGCACATTGGGCGCTATACAAAGCGAACTTACATTAAAGCGCGTAGCTTCCGTTAAAGACCTCGACGCAAACGTATTGCTGGCCCCTGGCAAAGTAGCCAACGCGGAGTTTCCTGATGCACGCACTTCATCACCGGTAATACTGGAAGTAGATGCCAAAGACACCGGTGTATTCGAAAACGAATTATTCGGCCCCATCATTTTGCTGATAAAAACCAAAGACACCAACCAATCTGTAAGCCTGGCCAAAGAAATGGTAGCCAAGCACGGTGCCATTACCTGCGCAGCCTATACCACCAACGAAGAAACCGCCGATTACATAGTGCACGAAATGGAAAGCGTTTTCGCTCCCGTGTCATTAAACCTTACCGGCAACATCTGGGTAAACCAGCACGCCGGCTTCAGCGATTTCCATGTAACCGGCGGCAATCCCGCAGGTAACGCATCATTTACCAACCCTGAATATGTAAGCAAACGTTTTGTTTGGGTGGGACATAGAAGAAGTAACTAATTTAGGAAATGATTTTTAGGAGAGGAGGACTTGACGGTCCTCCTTTTTTTATGCGGCGCTTACAAAAGTCACAGATTAACGCACCTTCTATAATTTGCCTTTCTTGTTCAGATTTTCTGCCCTATTGCCCGGGGAAGTACCATTTACCGTAAAAATACGCAACACAGTACAGCGTTTACACGCTTGCCCCATCCCGCAGTTTGTTGTTACTTTATAAGACCTTATAGATAGTTGCTGAATGGTGATTCAATTCAATCTAACAATTTAATCTCCGGTTTATGTCTGATACCCCCGGCTTGCTAACTCCCGAAACTGAAAAGAAACCGCGTAATCAACCGCTTATAGCAGGTCAAGATACCGTTGCTGCACAAAACCATGACGGTGTTACCTATCACCGTGGCGATAGCAGCCTGGATGGTATCAGCAATATGGATGGCATATATGTGATGAACTTTGTGCCGGTTGTTATAACCAGAACTAACGCCAAAGGGCAAACCATTTGCGAGGTTGTAAGGATGACCCGCGAGGAATACGCCTTATACCTTAAAAAGAACGGGCAGTCTGAAGGCAAAACTTCCGTGCCCGCAAACACAGCAAAAGGGATTCAGGTTGTTCCGCCGGCAAAGTCAATTTTACCGCAGGTGCCAAAAACAACAAGTCCGGTTAATAAAACCACCGTTCCTGCCACACAGGCCCACAAAGAAACACTTCCTGTAGCCCCGGTTAGTACCGCTCATACTGACGGCGTTAAGCACCCCGCCGCTGTTGATAATCACGCAGTAAAAGCATTGCCTGTAAAAACTGCAAGCGATGTTACACACAACGCGGTTAAGCACGATGAAGTTAAAAAGGAGGTTCATGCACCGGCAACTCCCGTGCATACGGTACCACCTAAAAAAGAAGAAGGATTATTGGATCATATAATAGATGCAGGAATGTGGGCAGCCCATAAGCTTGAACATCTTTTGGGTGAAGATGCGGTTCATAAACCAGCTACAGCTGAAAAGGCCGCACCCGGCACCAAACATTCTGATATAGATATTTCCGGCAATGTAACCTATGTAACACAGTACAACACCAACATCCCATTGCAATCGGGCGCGCAGGCTGGCCCGGGGCCTAAAGGCTGCTATAATGCCTGCCTTTATATGGGAAACCAGGCCGGTGCCAAACCCGTACCGGGATGGGGCGGCATTTTTATGGGTACTGAAAAAGTAAAAAATTCGTATCAAATTTCGCCAACTGCCACTGCTTCAAAGGGGCTGAATTATATCAATGAACAGCTTGACAAAAAACGCCCGGTTATTGTGGGTGTTGGCCGCCAGCTGGCCGGCTATGAAGGCTCACGCTCTGGTGCCGAAAAAGATGCTAAAGGGACCGACCACTTTTTGGTAATCGTAGGTCGCAAAACTGATGCTAACGGGGTAGCACACTACAGGTTCTATGATCCGGGGGCCTACGAAAGTATGAAAGCATCAGGCAGCGCTGCGAAAAACATATTATCAGTAGATTCGCAGGGGTTATTAAGAGGCAAATCATACGGGGCTGAGATGGTTGTTTCTTATGTGGCTCTTAACGGCGGTGAATAACGCCTGACTCAAAATATGAAAACATACCTTTTACTTGCAGCAGCTATTTGTTGTTTATCGGGTTGCCAAACCAGGAACGTGCCTGCCGCCGGAATGCCTGTAACCAATAATTTGCCCCGCTTCAACGAAACAGATTTTACGCCTAAAATTAAAGACCCGGCTTTTTTAAAGCTGGTTACCGGCTACAAACTTATTGCACCTGATAAGCTGGAGAACATAGACAGTATTTTTTACAGTTTTCCGTTAGACCGGGATATTGAAAATAAAAAAATCAACGACCAGCAGATGGTAAAATATCTCTTCCCCGAAGCTGAAAAATACCGAACCTGCTCCGTGTTTAACGGCGTTAAATTCAGTGTAGATGATTGCCTGTTTTTGCTGTCGTATATTAACCGCAGCCTGGACACAACAGAATGGAGCGACACACTTTTTTTACACCTCAACGTGTATAATTCCGCCAAAGGCTCTGTTACCGGGTTCGATATTGCTGCCAATAATGCAGGCGAAACCGAACCCACCTATACTATGCAGAGTAAATTTTATTTTGATAGCCTTGGCTTGAAAATCGTTACCGGTTCCGTGGGTATTACAGATACAAACATATATCTGCACCATACCGGCAGCCCGGCAATGGATGGAGTGCATTCTTCTTTAACCTATCGCATTAATTTTAAAGATTGCCTGCCGGTTATTTCAGATAGAAGCAGTATAAATACAAAGCTAAAAACCGTTTTGGCCAACGACTATACTTTTGAAACGCTTACCGCAATTAAATAAAACAGGGTTAGCAATCACTGGCCGGTTTAATTATTCTAAAGAAGGTTTCTATCCGTATTACTCTTTCACCCACTCACCACTTTTGCCTGTAGTTGTAACCGGGTTAGCCCGCCCGGCATGCTTGCCATCCCACTGCACTTCAAAATTGCTGAAACGGGTATCGGGCCTGTAGTAATCTGTTGAAATAATCTGTGCTCCGCTTTTAAAAGCCGCAAGCTTACGGGTGTTATCATTATTCCTCGCCTCCACCGTTTCAGCATCCGCCCGGGTCCGCACAATGTAACCTTGCAATACCAGTTGGTTTATTAAAGCGCTATCTCTTATAGGGTTGTCTTTCATAATAAAAGCACACTCAGGCTTTCCGGGGATACTATAGGTACACATAGCTCTGTCCGCTAACGATGGATGGCCTGCACTATACATCTCTTTAGCATCACCCAACATTATAAAAACAATTTTACCACGGCAGTCATCCAACAGGGGCCAGCCGTTCAGTTTCGCCATTTCATCCAGGCTGGCGTATTTGCCACGCAACCGGTCGGGTGTAAGAATGTTATCCAGGTTATTGCCAAATATGGTTTTTACCTCAGCATCTATCGAGTCGCAGGCAGCAGCATCAAAAGGCACCATTCGTTTAAAACCTAAAAAGCGCAATATGCCACTGGCTTCAGCTGGGCCATAGGTTTTGGTTTCAATATTTATAAACAGGGGCAGATGATTAGGGTGTGCATCGCTCCAGCTTTTTATAGTCACCAAAGCTTCTTTAAACGTATAGTAGTAGGTAAGATAGTCTACATCCTTTATGTGCAGTACCTTAAAGCCCGGTTGCAGCAACTCCTGCACACCAGATTTCTGGTGAAGGCCGGGCACCAATGCATTTATTCTCCGGTTATAAAAAACACCACCCTTTGGGTCGTTATAAATATCAATTTCCAGGCCACGCATCAGGTACTGGGTAAACTGCGAGTCTATTGTGGTTTGTCCGTAATCAATACCTATCGGGTCTAAGCCTTTGCCCAATAGTTTGCGTTTCTTCATTAAAAACTTCATCACCCGCGGGTCAGGTAATTTTTTATAACTGTTGTGGCTGCCTATAATCTGAACCTGGTTCAGCTTCAGGCCATCCTTATCCTGTCCGTTAGTGGTGCAATACAAAACCAATAAACATAAACACGCCATCAGCTTTTTCATGCCTGCAATTTTGAAGCAAATAAAATTATTTGAGGTGAAAAGGGAAGTGTCAATGCTTCTGCAATTCCATCAGGTCGCTTACCGGATACAAAGCATTCCAACCATGGTCAGGGTCGCTATCAGTTACATAGCTACCTGT
The DNA here is from genome assembly GCA_903889265.1 of uncultured Bacteroidota bacterium. Classification (GTDB taxonomy): domain Bacteria; phylum Bacteroidota; class Bacteroidia; order Chitinophagales; family LD1; genus Bog-950. The sequence goes on along the minus strand of CAISWS010000147.1, from coordinate 41,797 downwards.
TATTTGCACATGGTCGCCAATGGCAGGCACCTTCACCTTATTCTCATAAACCCCGCACGATTTCAAAGCATCGGCCTGAGCAATAGGCCTGTGTCCGCATATAATTACAGCCACCAGGCAACTGTTTTGCAACGATAAATTTTTATCATTCAACAACGCCAGCGGTTGACCGGGGTCTAACTTAATCTGCAGCGTATAGCCGCCATCCGGGTCTGATTTTACGCTTCTAACGGTTCCCTTAACTGTTGTGCATTTCTTATCGCCCTGCAACCTTTCAGGCTTGTAAACGTGGGGCCAAAGTGCCGGGTCGCAACTTAATTGGCTAAACGCGCTTCCGCAGATAACAACAAATGCAAACAATGAAAATATCTTTTTCATAAGCTTCAGATTAATTGAGGGTAAAATAACAATACCCAAATTAACTAAGTAAAAACCACTTAAACAATCGCTCCACCTGCTGCTTAAAAATCTGTAGCTTTCTCTCCTGATTCCGATATTAACAAACACCAAATCACAGCATCCATGGAAAAATACACGATTGAAAACGACATCAGGGTTTTTTGCATTGAAGCAGATAGCTTCCCCCAGGGTATTGCGGCATCCTGGCAAAAACTGCATTCTTTGTTGCAGGGTAACCAGCAACATAAATACTTCGGCATTTCGGGGTGCAACGCCGATGGTAAAATATTTTATAAAGCCGCCGCCGCAGAAGCTTACCCTGGCGAGGCCGGAAAAATGGGGAACAATTCCTTTATCATTTCTAAAGGCGAATATCAAAGCGAGCTGATTAAAGACTACGCCAGCGATGTAACTGTTATAGGCCGTACCTTTCAGCAATTGCTAAAAGCCCCCGACCTTGAAACTGACAGCGTTTGTGTTGAAATTTACGAAGGCGATAATGACGTGCGCTGCCTCGTAAAAATTGAAACTATAGAGGCTTGATTTTTCCGGTAACGCAAGAACGGTGTTTTGGGAAAAGCCTTTTTGTGAATGGCGCTAAACCTGTAAACTATGCCATCAATCCTTCTGTGGCCCCGCGAAACAATTCTTTGTAAAAAGTATTACATTGCAAAAAGTAACACGGGATTAGTAAAACCAACCCCCTTCAATGCAAAAATTTTATTGGTGTATTAACCGGCACCTGAAAATTATACTTTTTTGCCTGCAGCTTTTTGCTGGTTGCCTTGCCCTTGCGCAATGCCCCTCAAATTTTGTGCACATAGTTGGCCGTTTAAATCCCCTCTGCGATTCCTCCCAGTTAGATTGGGCATCATGGACCAACGTAACCAATACCGGCGGTACGGCGGTTATTTCTTCTCAATTGTCTGTAACGGTTACCAAACCAACCGGTGGGCTGTCAACATCGCCGGGTATGTTTGCCGGTAACCTTTTTCCTGCGCAGTACAACCTGCCAATTAATAATACGGCCCTCAAAAATGTATTGGCGGGGTTATTTACATTCTGTTTCAGCCAGCCGGTTGTAAATCCTCAGATAGCATTGGCAAGTATTGGCAACGGAGGCCTTACGGTGCCGGTTGTTACCTCTGCCCCTTATACGGTTATTTGGGCCGGGCCTGGTATGGCTTACCCCAACGATACCACTTTTGAAGGTACAGAAGGATATACGATTATAGAATTTCCCGGAACCTTTACCTGTATATCGTTCAATTATTTGCAAAGCGAAAATTATTGCAACGTTGCCTTTGGGGTATTGGATACCAATTGTCAAACCTTTGCCATACCACCGGTGTGCCCCGGCAGTCCCGATACGCTGCGGGCCGCAGGAGGGGTAAGTTATACCTGGGCATCATCTCCAGGCTTAAATACAACTACCGGAGCGGTCGCGGTTGCAAATCCGCTGCTAACTACCACCTATTACGTAACCGGCACCGATGCCAATGGCTGCCAGGCCAGCGATAGTTTTACCTTGCATTTACTACCCTCGTATAACGATACCCTTAATCAAAGCATTTGCCCCGGAGCCAGTTATACTTTTAACGGCAGCACTTATACGCAGGCGGGTAATTATACCAATACATACCAAACCGTTAATGGCTGCGATAGCCTTACAACCCTTCATCTTAGTACATACCCCGTATACAACGATACCACCACTGCCGCCATTTGCCAGGGCAACAGTTACACTTTTCAAAACAATAGCTACACCACATCGGGCACATATACCTTTAACTATACCACGGTTAACGGCTGCGATTCAACTATCAACCTTATTCTCACAGTAAACCCGGTTTATTCCGATACCATACGGGCAACTATATGCCAGGGCGCTTCTTACACTTTTGCAGGTAATGCTTACAACACTTCAGGCAGTTACACCCTCAGCTATCAAACCATAAACGGGTGCGATTCGGTAATTACCCTTATTGTTTCTGTTAACCCAATCTACAGCGATACAATTGCACAAAGCATTTGCCCGGGAAGTAGCTACAGCTATAACGGCAACAGCTATGCCCAGCCTGGTTATTACCCCGTTACATTGCAAACCGTAAATCATTGCGATAGCATTGTTACCCTGCACCTGATTTTCTATCCGGTGTATAGCGATACCATAAGCCAAAGTATATGTACCGGCAGCAGCTACACGTATAACGGCAATGTGTACATGTTAGCGGGATATTATCCGTCCACATATCAAACCGTTAATGGTTGCGATAGTATTGTTACCCTGCACCTGATTGTAAATCCGGTTTATAACGACACCAGCATTGCTGCTATCTGCCAGGGCAACACCTACGCTTTTCAAAACAATACTTACGCCACGGCGGGTTCATACGTATTTAATTACACCACTGTAAACGGTTGCGATTCTAACATCACACTTCTGTTAAGCATAAACCCAACTTACCACGATTCAGTTTCACGCACCATCTGCAATGGGCAAACTTATACCTTACCGGATGGCAGCCCGGCAACTGCAGCCGGTGCTTATAATACCCACCTTAATTCTGTAAACGGTTGCGATAGCCTGATTACAACACTGCTACTGGTTAACCCAACCTATAACCAAACGGTAACGGATACCATCTGCGGAAAACAAACTTATGTGCTGCCTGATGGCTCAACTGTTACCGGTGGCGGCACTTTCATTACCCGTCTTAACACCGTAAACAATTGCGATAGCATCATCAGCACACAGTTAATTGTCAACTCCGAACCCGATTGGTTTCAGGCGTATATTACCCCGGCAACTGCATCGGTTAATTTGGGTAAAAGTGTGGTGCTAACTGCCAACACCAATCAAAGTGGTCCGCTCTCCTATGCCTGGGCACCCGCCGAAGGTATTACTTGTGCCGGCTGTGCGTCGACAACCTTTAACGGTAATTTTTCTATGGCCTATACGGTGTCTGTTGCAGATACCAACGGATGTCAGGCCCACGCAGGTATTGCAGTTGATGTGATACCCGATTACCAGATTTTTGTGCCCAACGTATTTACTCCCAACAACGATGGCAATAACGACCAGTGGCAGATTTTTGGAAATAAATCAGCTATGCAATTTCTTCATGTTATAGTTTACGACCGGCAGGGGGAAAAGGTATTTGAAAGCAACGATATTAACTTTGCCTGGGACGGATACTACAAAGGCAAGCCAGCACCTGTTGGTGTGTATGTTTATATACTAACAGTTGTTTGGCTCAATGATGTTACAGCTGAACCTTATAAAGGAGCCATTACACTACTCAGATAATAACCACACACCATCGTGCTGTACTGAAATATTGATATTTGAATCTCATGAACCAAACCACGCTCCAATCTTCAATTGCGCAGATTTCAAAAACTTCCGATGAGGATATTGCGCTGCTGGTTAGCTGCGCGGTAGCCCGGAAACTCAAAAAGGGCGAGCCCTTGCTGAAAGAGGGCGATTTGTGCCGCTCTTTCTATCTGGTTGAGAAAGGCTATTTGCGTACCTGGTACAACAAAAACGGGGTACCCATAAACCTAAGCTTTACTTTTGAGGGGCACTTTATCAGTAATTTGAAAAGCTTTAAGAGCAGGCAGCCCTCTGATCTTACAATAGAAGCCGGTGAACCCTCCGTGGTTTGGATTTTTGATCTGAATACCATGGCAGCAACATATAAAGCCCACCCGGCAATTACCTTATTTGTAAGGCGCCTGGCAATCAGGGTACTTTTAGCTTCGGAAGAACACAGCAGCCTTTTTAAAATGTACACTCCCGCCGAACGCTACCATTACATCGAAAAAAATAACCCTCAACTACTACAGCGCATTTCTCTTTCCCAACTGGCCTCTTACCTGGGCGTAACCCGTGAGACGTTAAGTCGTATTCGCGCAAAAAGTAATTAGCTCCGTGCGATTGTGACGATTGTCACAGGTCAATCCAACCGGTATTCTCCATCTTTGCACCATTCAATCACTAATCTTAAAATATGTGGTATCAGTATCTCGCCGCTTTTTTGGCAGGTGGATTTTTTGCTAATGTCATTCCGCATTTTGTGCATGGTGCTTCGGGAAATAAGTTTCCAACTCCTTTTTCAAATCCCCGTGGAATCGGGCTATCCTCGCCTACGGTTAATGTAGTATGGGCACTGTTTAACCTGGTTTGCGCCTATTTATTATTTACTGTTGCGCCGGTTGACATGGCACATCCTGCTTTGCTGCTAACTTTCCTGGCGGGCATTTCTGTTATCAGTATTGGGTCAAGCGTTAGGTTTCAACGCAAACATAAGGAGTGATGTGTAGTTTGTAAAACATGAAAAGAAAAGAAATATTAAACACCTTCAGGGCTTTTAAAAACCGAAACTACCGGTTGTATTTTGCCGGGCAGTCTATGTCCCTGATAGGCACCTGGATGCAAAAAACCGCCGTTAGCTGGGTAGTTTATAGTATTACACATTCGGCTTTTATGTTGGGCGTAAGCATATTTGCCGCCCAGTTTCCATCCTTCATTTTCTCTTTAATAGGCGGCATTACTGCCGACCGGTACAACCGTTATAAGTTACTTCTTGCTACCCAGATACTATCTATGATACAGGCGGTATTGCTGGCCGTGTTAGTGCTTACCAATCATTATACCGTTTGGGAAATACTTACCCTTAGCGCTATGCTGGGTATTATAAATGCCTTTGATGTACCCGCCCGCCAACCCCTGGTGCACGAAATGGTAAACGATAAAAGCGACCTGCCCAACGCCATTGCCCTCAACTCATCTATGGTAAACCTGGCCCGGTTTATAGGGCCGGCATTGTCGGGTTTGGTGTTGGGCAAATTCGGGGCCGGTGTTTGCTTTGCTATAAATGCCCTCAGCTTTATGGCCGTAATAACTTCGCTGCTATTGATGAAGTTACCTGCTTACATTCAACCGCAGGTAAAAAAGAAAATGTTGCAGGAATTTACCGAAGGTTTTGCCTACGTAAAAAACACGCCCTTAATAGGCATATCATTGCTGATGCTAACGTTGGTAAGCCTGCTGGTATTGCCCTTCGATACACTGTTGCCCATATTTGCCAAAGTGGTTTTTAAAGGCGATGCAGCCACCTTTGGTTACATTTTTAGTTTTATAGGCCTTGGCTCGGTAGGCGGTACTTTTTTTCTGGCATCGTTAAAGCCCGGCGCTAATCTTAAAATGGTTTTGTTAGGTAGTACTGTAGTTTTGGGTGTGGGGTTGGGGCTTTTTTCGCAGGTTGCTTATTTTCCGCTGGCCATGGTATTTGCCACTTTAGCCGGTTTTGGGCGCATGGCTCAGAACACGGTTTTACTTACCATCGTACAGGTAGAAAGTGATGCTAAAATGCGGGGCCGGGTAATGGGCTTTTTAGCTATGGCAATGTTTGGCATGTTGCCTTTGGGCAGTTTGCTTATAGGCGCAGTATCACAGCAAATTGGCGCACCCAAGGCCCTTCTTTGCCAGGGCATTATGGCCCTTATTATAGCCGCTGCGTTTTTTAAATTCCTTGCAAAAAACAAATTGAGCGAAGAGGAGAAAGCACAGATGCCCGAAGAAGAAAGTATAGCCATTTAAAAAGTCATTGATAATAAAAACAGTATAAGAATGGAACCTAACGCACAAAACACAGCCCTGCTTGTAATGGATATGCAAATGGGCATAATACCCATGTTGCCGGGTGCTGAAACGCTTTTAGCCAAAGCAGCCAAAGCCATTGCGCATGCCCGCGAAAAGGAAATACCGGTTATATATGTGGTAGTAGGTTTCAGGCAGGGCGCACCAGAGGTGAGCAGTAACAACAAAAGCTTCTCTGCCGGAAAAAGCAAATACGCCAACGTTAACATGGCCGAATTTATGACGGTTCATCCCCAGCTTAAACCTGCCGAAGGAGAAATAACCATTACCAAACGCCGGGTAAGCTCATTTACTGGTAGTGACCTTGAAGTGGTACTCCGCGCATTCGGCATTCAGCACCTGGTGCTAACGGGTATTGCTACTGGCGGAGTGGTGCTTTCTACCACCCGCGAGGCTGCCGATAAGGATTACAGCCTAACCATTATATCCGATTGTTGCGCCGATGCCGATGAGGAGGTGCACCGGGTGCTAACCACCAAAGTTTTCCCTCGCCAGGCTGAGGTTTTGACTTTGGAGGAATGGGCGAAAAAATAGAATGACTTGTGTAATTAATGAGCTGATAAAAATTGCAGAAAAGAAATTCATGTTAACGCAAAGCCCGCCTGTACGGAACGGACATTGCACACAAAGTTCAATCCAATCAACACCAAAAATGTATTCTTTATGAACTTTGTATTGGCATTCTCCTTTGTGCACTTTGTGTTAAACTGCATTTGGATTTAATTTTAAACAGTTAGAGGGAGGCCTTCCTGTATGGCATAATTTAGGTAAGAGCGCTTTGTACCAATTAAATCCCGATAAATCTTACCACATTTCGTTATAGCTGGGTAAATTGCACTAAATAATGCATACCCATGTTACTGGAAACCTCTGTATGGCAGAAATTTCTGCACGATTTTATGCAGGACTTTAGCGCTGAAACCATGCGCTACTTTCTTTTTGCCGGAATCACCTTTCTTGTGTTTTATGTTTTGGGCAGAAAAATATTTGTACGGTTTAAAATTCAGCAAAAATTTCCCGCTACAAAACATATGTGGCGCGAGTTAAGATACTCCCTGCTGTCGTTAGTAATTTTTGCGCTGAACGGCGTTTTTGTCTTTGCCTGCTACCGCCACGGCTACACCCGAATGTACATGGATATACATGCACACAGCTGGGCGTATTTTGTGTTTTCCGTACTGGTGTTTATAGTAGCCCACGACTTTTACTTTTACTGGACCCACCGGTTTATGCACTGGAAAAAGATATATCCCTACGTGCATAAAATACACCACCTCAGCCACGACCCAACACCTTGGGCCGCTTATGCTTTTCATCCATTCGAGGCGGTTATACAGGCGGCTATCTTCCCTATCCTGGTTTTTATAGTGCCGGTTCATCCATTGGCAATACTGGCGTGGGGCTTATACCAGGCCGGCCTTAATGTAATGGGCCATTCCGGTTTCGAACTGTTCCCTTCGGGCTTTACTTCGGGCACCATTACCAAATGGCATAACACCTCCACACACCACAACATGCACCATAAATACGCCACCAGCAACTACGGCTTATATTTCAATTTCTGGGACCGCATGATGGGCACCAACCACACCAACTACACCGAAACATTTGAGGCCGTAAAAACGCAAGCCAAAAACTTTAATAAGGAAAAGGCTGCTGAAAACGAGCCGGTGTATCAGGCGTAGTTTTTGGGTTATGAGGGCAATCCTAAAACCCGCGCGTCATTAAGAGGAAATATTCTGCCGGCGGGCAGAGTTTTGCTACGAAGCCCGTCCGACCGGTCATCCTGGCGGGTACCCCTGGAACTACCTGCAGCCGGTTGTAGCGTAGCGTTTTGCCCTCATCGCTTCGGGCTTGCTTCGCAGAGTCTCGCGATGATGCATATTTTTTTAGTTTTATGCTACCACGGATGATTACCCACCTTCCGGATTATTGAAAAAGGCCTTTAAAGTTGCTTTGGTAACACTAGTATTGGCGTTGGCGACATCCAACATATACAAAGATTCGGTAGAGTATCCGGTCGCGCCGCAGAGTTTTTATTGGTTTGATGAGGCAGAGTTGGCGGGCACTATTCAGCACTGGGCACGCCCCAATAGTAAAACGGCTACTGAAAATACTCCCTCAAATGCCCGATAATATGCTCAGGTTCGGCCATGCGGCCATCGCCGGTTAAGCCGCTGGCGAGTTCGCCGTGTTCAACGGGGATGAGGATGTTGCCGTAGCTGAGCAGGTAGTCTATATTGCGTTTAACGGCTTTGTGTTTCCACATATCAAGGTCCATGGCTGGGGCGAAGAAAACGGGGCACTTGGCCGATAGGTAGGTGGCCAGCAGCATGTTGTCGCAATTGCCGTTGGCCATTTTTGCCAGGGTGTTGGCACTGGCGGGTGCTATAACCATGGCGTCGGCCCACAGGCCCAACTCAACGTGGTTGTTCCAGTTGCTGCCATCTCCGGTGGTAAAGTCGGTAAATACTTTGTGTTTGCTAAGGGTGGACAGGGTAAGCGGGGTAATAAACTCGGTGGCGCTGGTGGTCATAACAACCTTTACATCAGCCCCGGCCTTTACCAGCAGGCGGGTTAAAACAGCGGCTTTATAGGCAGCTATTGAACCACACACGCCCAATACTATTTTTTTTGCGGTCAGTCTGCTCATACAGATGGGTTAAAATGGTAATGGGCCCAGCCCTTTTCGTCTCTGCCAGGGCAGGGAAGCTAAAGCTAAGCCCACTACAAATGTAATCTTATATTGAATTCAGGAACCTGCCCTGATAATAATCAATTAAACCGTTGGTGTTTCTTCAATAGTACGGGTAGTTAACTCATGGTTCTGAAACTCCTTGGTAGCTAAAATGGTAGGGTGAGGCAATTTTTCGTAAAACTTTGAGATTTCGATTTGCTCGCGGTTTTCGTGTATTTCTTCCAGGTTATCGGTATGCGATGCAAAATCTTCCAATTTGCTGTGCAGTTCTTCTTTTATTTCTTTGCTTATCTGGTTTGCACGGCGTGCAATAGTATAAATGGCTTCGTACACATTACCACTTTCACGGGCCATTTCTTCCAGGTTCTGGGTTTCAATAAGCGGGTTAATCTGGGTCATTTTAATCTTCTTAACTTTGTCCATTACTTTTAAATTTTTTAAGCTGTTCGGTTGAAATATTAAACATTTTCTCCGCTTCTTTCGAAAAACGGCTTTTGGGGTATTTATCCACAAAAGTATAATAAGTTTTCACAGTTTCCTCTAAAAAAGGCACTTTATCGCCTTTTTTTCGCTCTTCACTGGCCTGAAAATTGCTTTTTACAATTAAAAAGTAGCCCTTTTCAATCAGTTGGGTTATCTGGTTGTTTTCCTGTTTATCGGTAATAGCAGGCAGGTTGTCTTTGGCTTCGCGGAAGAAGATGTTAAAGCTGTTTTCGCGGTCTTCCAGGGGGCAAACTTCAGCCCAGTCAAAAGCGCTTAGCGGGGCCAGGTAATGGGCGTTGTGCTCGTAACCTGCTGCCTCAGCCAGATATTTGCTTTGGCCAAACTTGTCTTTAAAGTCGCCGTAGCTTTTTATAACATGCTCAAAACGGTCAACCTTTTTTGATGGGATTGAGTTTTTGGCATATTCAAAGTTCGATTTAATAATCATCAGGGTTACATACTCGCCTTCGCTGATATCGGGAAAATTTTTCAGGATGTTGATGTAAGTAGTAGCTGCGGCCTTATAGTTGCTGGTTTTGTAGTATAGCTCGGCGGTGTTCAGTGCCTTCTTTTCCAGCTTTTTACGCATGCCGGTAACCGCTACGTTTACCTCGCTGATATACTTGCCATTGGGGAATGCATTTAAAAAAAGCTGAAACGCATCCAAGGCCTTCATGGTGTAACTCTGGTCGAGGCTGGGCTTGGGCGACATCCGCTCATAGCTTTTGGCATACATAAACAGGCACTCCTCAGCTTTTTCGCTGTTCGGGTATAAGTCGTAAAAGTTTTTGAAGTGGTATGCCGAAATCATGTAATCGCCCTGCTGGTAATTGGCATTGGCATACATGTAATACAAATCTTCGGTGCTTTGGCGGCCTTTCATCAGGCCTATCAGTTCTTCAAATACGGGTATGCATTTGTAGTATTCCTTCTTATTATACCACGAAATTGCCTTGGCTTTTTTGTAATTGATATCGGTGCTTTTGAGGGCTTTTTCAGGGGTATCGCACCCTGTTATGCCCAGTAAAGCAACAAGCAGCAGGCCGCAGGCAATGGCGGGTAAAACGCGCATTATGCCTTTCAACTGATTTGTAAGCCCCCGGTAAAAAACCGACTGGCTGCAAATGGATTTTAGGTAATAAACTTGGGTCTGCATCATAAAAAGGCTCGCAAATATAGATTTTTAGCTGGTTTGAAGAAACCAATCGGACTTAATAAAGCATAAAACGCGATTACGCCGGATTATTATAAGGCGGAGAGTAAATTCTGATTTATGATTTGTGAATCCTGATTTAACAGCCGGATTAGCACCTGGAGCTTGTATTTCATTCAAAAATCATAATTCAGAAAACCGCATTCAGTTGGGTACAAAACAAAAGAGCCGGGCCCTGACCCCCGACTCTTTCTAAAACTTAAAGCACTATGTATGTATCTTTAACGGGGTTGTGTTTATAAGGTTACACGTTGTTGTAATAATTTTTTAAGTGCTTGATTCTTAATGCGTAAAAGTTAAACGATTGCTGATTTTTGAATGATGATTTATCAATGTACCAGGTGGTGCTAATGCTGCCTTTCAAATCAGCAATCATAAATCATCATTCATAAACCAAAGCTTATCTATGTCCGCCCTTAACTTGCCTGTAAGTCCATCCGAAATACCTACCAATGGCAGGCGAACGTTGTTTTCGCAGATGCCAAGTATGGCAAGGGCAGCTTTTACGCCTGCAGGGTTGCCTTCGGCAAAAAGCATATCGGTAATATCGTTAAGCTCGTAATGTAATTTGCGGGCACCGGTAAAATCGTTTTTAAGGCAAAGCCTTACCATTTCGGAAAAGATAGTGGGAAACGCCTGCCCTACCACCGAAATTACCCCATCGAAACCGTAAGCCATCAGCCCCAGGGTAATATTATCATCGCCCGAAATAACCAGAAAATCCTTCGGCTTGTTTTTAACTATCTGCATACACTGGCCAAAATCGCCCGATGCTTCTTTAATGCCGATGATGTTTTCAACCTCATTCGCCAGCCTTAAGGTTGTCTCAGCCTTTATGTTGCTCGATGTTCTGCCTGGCACATTGTAAAGCAATACCGGTACCGGCGAAGCTTCAGCTACAGCTTTATAGTGCTGATAAACGCCCTCAGGCGTTGGTTTGTTATAAGCAGGCGATACCGATAAAATGGCGTCAACCCCCTTAAAATGAAACTTCTCAATTTCGTGTTTTATAAGATGGTGGGTATTGTTACCACCAAAGCCAGCAACAATGGGCACCCGTTTGGCAGCTTTTTCAATGGTAAAATTCAGCACCTCCAGCTTTTCTTCTGACGAAAGGGTAACCGATTCGCCGGTAGTGCCCAGGCTTACCAGGTATTCAATTCCACCTTTAATACAGTGCTCAATAAGTTTTTCAAGTCCGTTATAATCTACCTCTCCGTTTTTAGTAAAGGGGGTAACAAGGGCCACACCGGTGCCCCGTAATTTACTACGAATCATATTTGATTTGGTTTAAAAAATAAGTGGTTTGTTCAATCAGGTAAGGCAGTTCAGTTTTACCGCTAACGTTTACCATCATATCGTAGCAGTCGGTCTTATTTTCCACATAAGCGCCCACGCGCCAGCGGGCGTTTGAAATACGGGTAACAAATTCAAGCGGTAGGTTTTCGCCAATAAAGCAGCCCAGCAAAAGGTCGAACTTTTGAGCGACAAATTTTTCTACACGCTCATCATCAGGCACCTCAGTCCAGGTAAGGTTCTTTTTATTAAAAACAGTAACCCCGTCTTTAGTGTCAATCTTTTTATCGTTTACAAAACCTAGTATTTCAACTACCTTGTTCTGTTCCCTGAGCCTTTGGGCAAAACCGGCAATAACGGTATCGTTATCGGCATTGGTGCTGTCGTAAACTATCCCAATGCTTTTGGCATCGTTCCAGTTTATGATGTTGTGCTTTACGTTCAGGTTTTTAACCCGCTCATCCAAAGTCCGTCTGTAGAAATAATTTTTAAGCCTGTCCCAATATTTCATTACGCTTCCTTTTCATCCATCGTTTCGTAAACACCAATGCGCGAATATTTATCAATGCGCTGGTTAATTCTTTCGGTAGGGCTAAGCGCTTCCAGTTCGGCAATATTTTTAACGATGGTCTTTTTTAGTGTTTTAGCCATTTCTTCAGGGTTGCTATGCGCCCCGCCAACAGGTTCTTTTACTATGCCGTCAATAATACCAAACTGTAAAAGGTCGTGTGCCGTTGGCTTCAATGCCTCAGCAGCCTTCTCCTTAAAATCCCAACTCCGCCATAAAATAGAAGAACACGACTCTGGCGATATCACCGAATACCAGGTGTTTTCCAACATCAGCATCCTGTCGCCCACACCAATCCCCAATGCGCCGCCCGATGCGCCTTCACCAATAACAATACACAGCACCGGCACTTTTAATGCAGCCATTTGCATCAGGTTGCGGGCAATTGCTTCGCCCTGCCCGCGTGCCTCAGCCTCCTCGCCCGGAAAAGCCCCTGGGGTATCAATCAAAGTAATAATAGGCTTGTTGAATTTTTCAGCCAGCTTCATTAAGCGCAGCGCCTTACGATATCCTTCGGGGTTTGGCATACCAAAATTGCGGTATTGCCGCATTTTGGTGTTGCTGCCTTTTTGGTGGCCAATTATCATGTATGTCTTGCCGTCAATATTGCCCAGGCCGCCAACAATGGCCTTATCATCTTTAAAACTCCGGTCACCGAAAAGTTCAATAAACTGGTCGCAGATATATTCAATGTAAAACAAGCTATAAGGCCGGTCAGGATGCCTGCTAACCTGTATGCGCTGCCACACGGTAAGCTTGCTGTATATTTCTCTCTGCTTATCCCTTATATCGTATTCCAGCTGGCGTTTTTTCTCTTCAACGGTAACGTGCTGACTCTGGCCGCTCTCAATCAGCAGGTCCATTTCGGCATACAGGTCAGCAATCGGTTTTTCAAAATCAAGGAAATTCATACGGCGAATTTAGAATCAAACCTACACATTTTGTTGCTTATTTACGATATACTGTAAAACTACAGCTGCTGAGGAGCGGTTTAAAATTTGAGGAAAGAAATTCAGTTTAACACAAAGAACATCAAAAAATATTTTCTTAGTGGCATTTGTGTTGGCGTTTTCCTTTGTGCTCTTCGTGTTAAACCGGGTTAGGATGTAAATTTATATAGCCTCATGGCATTTCATCCTTTTTTACGCAGCATGTATCTGACGTAATATTTTTTTTATCTTATAGCTTAAAAATAGTAAATTGTTGTGCCGGTTATATTTTTGTGACCGGAACCATCAGGTTTATTACAATGAATTTACGGGGTAGAAAAACGAAATAATTTATGCACCGCTTTAGTTTAAAACCAGCTTTCTTTTTATTGTCAGCCATATTTATGGCCTCATGCAAAACGCTTCCAACAGGGCAGCTTTCCCAACTGGCTACCTCTGCAACTGGCCTGCACGCCAGCATGGAAGTCAGTTTCAATAAAACAATTACAATCCTGGAAGAAAGGACGTGGTTAAAATATACAGATACCCTTATTACTATGGCGGATTATAGCGATGCCACAGCCGAAACATTAAAACCTATCTTCAGTTCCCGTTTACAATACATCACTGTTTTAGACGCCTATTTCAGCTCTCTGCAAGCCCTTGCCACCAAAAATAACGGACAGGGTATTGATGAATCTGCCACTAAGCTAAATGCTGCTTTGTCTGGTTTGGATAAATACATCCCTGCCGGCAACCAAGGGATAGCCAAAAATTTCACCATAGGATTCAGCATTATTACAGATTTTATTGCACATTCGGTTTCGCAGGGGGTACAACTAAAATACCTGAAACTAGCGATGGATAAAGCACAACCCGGCATTGATTCGGTTTGTAAATACATTGCCCTCGATTTACAAAGAGCCGAACGCTTGCTTCAAACAAACGATAAGGCTGTAATTGAAAGACTGATTGCCACCAGAAACTCCGGTAGTTCTTTAACCGAAAGAGTTAAGTGGGACAAATACATCCATGCACGTATTGCCGAAATGGAGGCTTTGCATAATTCGTACCTGGCTTCAATTCAGTTGGTGTCTACCCTGCCCAATGCACACCGGCAGGCCAGGGCCATGCTTGATAAAAAGGGTTCCTTAAAAGATGCTATAGCCTATGTAATATCTGAGGCAAACGATTTGTCGACGCTTTATTCTCAATTAAAATCATCGGAATCTAATTAACCATATATGGCTGAAACCCTGGATGAACAATTATCAGCGCTTGCCGACCGGATTGGTAAAATGGCGCTATGCTACGGCGATGCAAACAGCAAATCCCTGCTTGCTTTGCAGGATAGGCTTATTGACCTGTCAAACCAGGCAATTGCCAAAGAAATGCAAGCCGATGAGGTAAACTATACTAAAGCCCTGGAGCAAATAAACCAGGCCATCGCTATTATTGGCGATGGCAGTAAAAAAATTGATAAGATTGATGAGGCATTTTCCATAGTAGCCAAGGTGATAGATTTTGCGGTTAAGGCAATGTCTAAGGCGCTTTAATATGGTATCACCCTTGCCCGATGTGGGGTCATATTTTGTGCGCAATATAGGACTCGAACCTATGACCCTTTCCACGTCAAGGAAATGCTCTGCCAACTGAGCTAATCGCGCTGATGCAACAAACGTAACATAAACAGGCGAAAAAGCAAAAGAGAACAAATTTCCTCAAAAATTATTTAAGCCGCTAGTTAATAACGGCTGTTTACGCTACATTTTTCTCCGTGCGATACTGTATTCATGGATTTGAGCACACCAATTGCTCTGCCTAAAACCCCGATACAGCGCCAGCTTAACCGTAAAGTTGGCGGCATTAGGATTATCGCGATAGGTAACCCGCCATAAAAAATCAATATGCAGCACGTTTAAAATATTTTCAACCCCGCAACCTACTTCAATGTAAGGCAACGGCGATGGCACTCCTGTGCCCGCAGGCAATGGCATAAGCGATGCATTATGGGCACTATATCCTCCGTAAAGCGCTTTTACCTGTAAATACTCCCTTAAATGTAACCGGTTGATATAGGGTATCCGGTTAAAGAAAAATCCATCAAAGTAATGCTCCCACCAGGCCATAATAAACTTATCAGTTACAAACTCAAAAGGGGCAGTACTTTGAAACGATAAATCATCTCTCAGAATTCCGCTGTTGCTGGATGCAAAATACGAAACGGGGTAAGGCGAATCACCAAAAGTATAGCCCGCCCTAACCCTTATTTTTGAATATCCAACAGGTAATTGCCAGCGGTATAATAACAGCGCCGATAATTTATAATAGTTGTACTCGCCATTAAAAAGCTTGTCTTTAACGCCCATTACATATTTAAGGGTTATGCTGGGCGTTTTGGTTTGCAAAGGGTACCGGTAAGTATAACTTTGAAAATAATAATCTGTTTTGCAATAACGTAAATCGGTCGAAAACTCATTGGTGTTAAAGCTTGGCAGGTAAATAAAGCCGCCGTGCCCATCGGGTTTCGAAAAATTAAAAACTCCCGGTATTGAATAAAAAGTGCGGCTTGAAAGCTCCATGTTACTCGAAAGGCCTTTTAACCAGTCACGCTCATAATACAGGTTCAGCTCCTGTGTCCGCATTATTTTACTAAGCACATTACCCGTAATAAGTGTTGTTATATTATCATAGCTCAATGCCGAGTTTTCATCTCCCAGCACCAGCATATCACTCTTATACTCCAGTTCAATAGCATGCCAGCGGTCGTATTTGGCAGGCAACAGGTAACGGAAATTAGCCGAGTATTTCCATCGCTTATCTTTAAGCCCATAAGCACCATAACCCCCTAAATACATTTTATCATCCCACCCGGGGTCGCTGTAAATACCTAACCTGAACCGGTAGCCCTCCACATTATTTACGCTTGCTACCCTATACAACCGCCCAAAATCAACCGGTCCGGCTTTTATGTTAGCCTGTGAAACCAAAGTGGTAAGAATTCTGATTGCTTCATACGAAGGCACTGTTTTCAAAGTATCGAAATGATGATAAACCAGCTTTTCAGAAGGGGTTAATGTATCTATCCGCATCGAATCAATATAGTTTAAAGGTCGCCGGTAAGCATTACGGTCAACAATATCATCTTTCACTTTTGCTATAGAATCCGGGATGGTAATATGGGTAGTTATATTATTTCGCAAAGTGGTTTTTGCAATTCTGATAGCCATCCTTTTAGGGTCTTTCAATATATTGGCTTCCAGGGTTAAATTTTCGTGGGTCATCAGCCAGTGGTTTTCTATCAGCTGAAATGTCTGCTCCTCTTGTAAATCGTAGATATAATTAAGGTTGGCTTTTTCGTTGGGCCGGTACGATATAAACTTAATGCCCCAGGTAGCTGAGTCAATATCCGCAAAGCCTTTTACACACAGGTCTTCTTTATTTCTGCCTACAAAATTTAACCGGTAACTGGTGCGGCCATCAATTTTTGAGGTGTCAATTACATGATAGCTGTATAACCCCGAACCCTCCGGAGAGAAAGGGGAAACAAAAGACTTTTGCAAAACCACATGCACGTTTTCGTACGCATCGGTTACCTCAAAATGGTATCCTATCAGCTTTACAAAAGCGGGTTGCTTTACCCCCGACATGTGATTATAGTGAAGCACATTTATCTTCATCTGCGGGTTTTTCCGGTAGTAAGTTTCAAGGTAGTCCTCTTGAATAAACAGGGGTATAAATGGCTGCCCGTTTTCGCTGGTATCGGGTTTTTCGAAGAAAAATTTATACGGATGAAAAGCCTTTGCCTGCAACAGCCGCTGGGTTGGTTTTGCAACTGAGTACACCATTTTTGAGTATTCGTTGTAATGGTAACTATCAAAAGTAGTTGCCTTGTTAAACTCCTTATTATCTACCACCTTATGATAGATGTATAAAGCCGTGGTATCAATCTCCCTCTTTTTTTTGCGGTGCGGCCTTACAATTAACTCACTTAATTCAATGTTCTGTGGCTTTAACTGAGCATCAATATGGTTGGATACCCCCATCTGAACAGGATACTCAGAAGACTGGTAGCCCAGATACGAAACAACAACAGCCTTTACTTTTTGTGTGGTACTTGACCTGAAATAACCAGCTGAATCAGTCCGTATAGCACTTAATGAACCTTTAAACCTCACATTGGCATAATCCATCGGCTGGTGCGTATTCTTATCGGTAACCCTTCCTTCTACTATAGTGGTGGTTTGTCCAAAGCACGGCAGGCATATCAGCAATACCCAAATAAGGAAGGTTACTTTTAATACATTCATTACGCAACTAAGGCATAGGGGCTTTTAACCGGCAACGGATTTAATAAAATTCGGTTGCCCGGGTTTAATTTTTGCCACGAAGAAAAGCAATTTAAGCCATTACCTTGTAACGTGTTGTAAATGAATACGAAGGTTGATTTGAAACCAATGTTAAAATTAACCTTGACTGCCCGGAGCCAAAGAAAAACTGGTTAGATTTTCAGGCCACCAGCGCTGCCGCACCAAATACACCCGCACTATCTCCCAACTCCGGTTTTAATACCGGAACCGTTACAATAGGATTAAAAATAAACTGCTTCAGGCTTTCAACCCCGTTTTTATAAATCAGGTCTATGTTGCCTACGCCGCCACCTATTACTATAACATCCGGATCAAGTATATTGGTTACCACGGATACTGCCTTACCAAAAAAGAAGCAGAGGCGCTCCATGGTTTGTATGGCGGCTGCATCCTTGCCAGTTTCAGAAGCGGCATAAATATCATGCAGCTTTAAAACGTTACTGCTAAGGCCCAGGTAATATTTTTCCAACGCAGGTCCCGAAATAACGGTTTCAACGCAACCCTCCCGTCCGCAATAGCATTTACCGCCCGAGGCATCTAAAAAATTATGTCCCCATTCGCCGCCAATACTGTGGTGTCCGTCCCATACTTTTCCGTCAATAACTATTCCTCCTCCAACACCGGTACCCATAATAATACCAAAAACCATGCGAGCATCAGGGAAGCGCTGTTTTACCACACCCCAATGGGTTTCTGCCAGCGCAAAACAATTGGCATCGTTAGCCAGGGTAACCGGTATTTTTAAGAGTGCTTCAATATCTTTTTTAAATGGCTTGCCTATAAGCGCGGTGCTGTTACAGTTTTTCATAAGGCCGGTGCTGGGCTCCATTGCACCCGGAGTTCCAATGCCTATGGTGGTTGGACTAAGCCCCGACTGCGTTTTCATTTCTTCAACCAGCAACCGAATTTGCTTTAAGATATGCTCATATCCCAGTTTCGATTCTGTGTTTACCCTGATTCGTAACAGAGGTTCATGCTTGTTAAGCGATGGAAGAATGGCGCCTTCTATTTTAGTTCCGCCTAAGTCAATACCCCACAATGGCTGCTGCATTTCTGATTAATTTTGAATCCTTCTAATGAATAATCCGAAGATAGAAACTCTGAATTGAATTCAGTGCGGTGCAAGTGCCAAAACCCTGTAAGGAAATTATTTGATGTATTTTCGGACATATCAACCAAACCTTGCCACTGCGTGAGCATAAAACCAAAACTCGGCCTTTTTGACCTTACCATGATTATTGTCAGTTTGGTTATTGGCATTGGTATTTTTCGCAGCCCGGCCATTGTAGCGCAAAAAGCAGGCACACCCACGGTGTTTTTTACAGCATGGATTTTGGGAGGTGTTATCACTATTTGTGGCGCACTTACCTTTGCTGAAATAGGCTCGCGGTTTCCAACAGCGGGTGGGTTTTATAAAATCTTCTCTTATTGCTATCATCCTGCATATGCGTTTATGCTTAACTGGTCGCTGGTTATTATTAATGCGGCCAGCGCAGTAGGGGTAGCAATTGTTGGGGCCGAGTATATTAATCCCGTTTTGCTGCCGTTAGCATGGCAAAACAACATGGGTATAAAACTTACCGCTGTTGCCGCCATACTTGTTCTATACGCCTTAAATTTTCTGGGAATAAAATGGGTGCCCGCACACAAAATATTCTTAGCCTGGTTAAAATAGCCATGCTCATAGTTTTTTGCTGCGCTCTGTTCGGGCCTCACCATGTTTTAGCAAAACCTGTTTTGGCTGAGGCTCAGGGAGGCTTCGGTTTTATAAAGGCCTTGGGCGTAAGTTTAATTTCCATCTTTTTTACCTATGGTGGCTATCAGAACACCATCAACTTTGGCGCCGATATCCGGCAACCTGCACGTAATATGCCCAGGGCTATTTTTGCAGGTATAGGTATTGTTATTGCATTATACCTCACTATCAATTTTGCCTATTACAGTGTGCTGGGTTTTGAAAACGTGCAACACTCTAAACTATTGGCCGCAGAGCTGGCAGGGTCTTTCTTCGGCCCCATGGGATACACGCTTGCTTCACTCGCCATTTTTATTTCGGTGCTGGGGTTTATTAATACCTCGCTGATGAGTAACCCCCGTATTTATTACGCCATGGCCGAAGACAATATACTCCCCCTGGTCTTTAAAAAACTAAACGAAAAAACCATGACCCAGGAGTTTGGCCTTTCATTTTTTGTTGCCCTCATGCTCATATCGCTGGTGCTGCTCGGCACTTTCGAAAAGATTGTCAATTACGTCATGTTTATTGATAGCCTCTCGCTGGTATCCGCTGCCGCCACTATTTTCATTTTCCGAAAAAGGGCTAATGCGGATGGCCAAAGCGGTAATAAAGAAATTTTCAAACTCCGGTTTTACCCATGGGTGCCTTTATTGTTTATGCTGGTGCTACTGATAGTTATGTTCAATGTTCTGATATCCGATACCCAATCAGCATTGTACGGATGTATCATATTTTTAGCCGGTTATCCTTTGTATCGGTTGTTGAGAAAAGTAGTGGCGCAGTAGCAATATAAATGCAATGCCAACCTCGTTTTAAAATTTAATTTTTGCCCCCGCTCAATATTCATTTATAAATGCCGTTACATTTGCCTTGAAATGATTTACCATGAATAAAAGGTGTTTACCGGTTTTTGTTTTGTTATTAATGGCGCGTTTTGCCAATGCACAACAGTTTAGTGAGTTTGTTATAAATCCTTATGGGATGGGCTCTTTCCCTACCGGGCTTACCTTATTTGACAGTAAACTAATTTTTTCGGCTACCGATAGCGCCAATGGCTATGAGCCCTGGTCTACCGATGGAAGCACCGGCCAGTTGCTGGCAGATATTTTCCCCGGCCCTGGTAGTTCGTTTCCTCAATCTTTTGCAGTGGATAGTAATTTATTGTTTTTTCAAGCCAACGACAGCGTGCATGGACAAGAACTTTGGGCGATAAATGGCGATACCGTATACCTGGTTAAAGATATCTACCCGGGTCAAAACCCCTCGCTTCCTCAAAACCTGTTTGTTTTTAACGGGAAGCTCTATTTTCAGGCAGATGACAGTGCGCATGGCTCCGAACTTTGGGTCAGTGACGGAACTTTAAACGGAACACAGTTATTGGATGATATTAATCCCGGTGTTGCTGCTTCATTCCCTTCTAATTTTACCATTTTTAATAACAAACTATTTTTTGTTGCCAATAACGGCGCTACCGGGCCCGAGCTATGGGTTACAGACGGCACCCCGGCGGGCACCAATCTGGTAAAAAAAATCGGAACGGATTCAATTGGTTCCAGCCCTTCTAACCTTACAGTTTTTGATGGTAAGCTCTATTTCAGTGCAACCGACAGCGCGCACGGCACCGAATTATGGGTAACGGATGGCACAGGCGCAGGTACCCAACTGGTGCAGGATATTTTTCCCGGCTATCAAAGCTCTGACCCGCAAAATTTTGCCGTATTGGGTAACAAGCTCCTGTTCCAGGCTAACGACGGAACCCATGGCCCTGAATTGTGGAGCACCACAGGTGCAGGAGGTGTAACCCAGCTGGTAGCAGATATTTACCCGGGTTCAACAGGTTCCTATCCGCAAGGTTTTCAGCTTTATCAAAACAAGTTATTTTTTCAGGCTACTGATAGCCTGCATGGAACCGAATTATGGTCTACCGATGGCACCAGTGCAGGCACCCTCCTTTTCGATGATATTAACGCGGGCAGTAACAGTTCAAGCCCTGCTTATTTCACTATTTACCATAACAACCTTTATTTTATTGCAACGCCTGATTCAATTAACGGTGCACAAATGCTGGTTACTGATGGTACGCCTGCCGGGACACAGGCCCTGATACTATCCGGTGTAGCGTTAAATCCTTTGGCGGCAACCAATGGGTTTACCTTGTTTAATAATGATCTTGTTTTTAGCGCCTCGTACGATACTATGAGTGGGCAGCAGCTCTGGTTTTATACTGATGTGCCCGCTGCAATTAACGAACCAGGTAAAACAGAAGCGATTACACTATTTCCCAACCCCTGCCTTGATAACTTTACTTTAAGTGGCTTTAAATCGGGAGAAGACTATAGCATAAGCCTGATGGATATTACCGGAAGGTTGATACAAACGCAACAAATGCAGCCTGTTAGCCCGGTGATACAGTTTCCTGTTCTCCAAATTTCCTCAGGAGTTTACCTGGTTGAGGTGCGAAATGGGCAAAATTTAACTACACTGCGCCTGGTTAAAAACGGCCAGTAGTAATGTTGCTCATCTTTTAGTTTAAAAATCAGGGTTTAATACATGGGCATTAAAAGGATAAACTTTTTTATCTGTAACACTGTTCCTGGCATAACCCCGCTTGGGTTAGTTTTTTCAAAATAATTACCACTTCGTAAAATTTAATCGTCAAAAACCGATTCGTTTTGTGTAGCTTTATACAAACGATTAAATTTTTATTACCAAATAGTAAACAACCCTGAACCATCTTTTTTCATCTAAAGTATTATGAAGCTGCGGCACGGCAATTCCTCCCCATTTTTACTTTCCATCCATCAGGCTTTACTAACGGCAATAATGTTGTTTTTTTGCTTATGCGCAGATGCCCAGCCGGGTTGCCCGGCAGTATCTGTGGCTAATAACGGCACAGCCATTGTTAACGGAGGTACGCTGCAATTGCCATGCGGTACAAGTTGTGCCAATTTAACAGCAATTCCCTTTGATGCAGGTGCTGCCAATAGTTACGCAGTTTCACAAATTCAATATAATCCATTCTCCTACACTACGGGTACTGATGTGTTAGTACATACCGATGACCTTTGGTCAGGGGTGGTTAATCTTCCTTTTAAATTTTGCTTTTTCGATACGGTTTATGACAAGCTAATCATTGGTTCAAACGGCGAGGTTTCGTTTAACACGGCTAATGCAGGGTTATATAATCCCTGGCCTATTTCAAATCCCATTCCAACTGCATCGGATATAAGTTCTGAAATAAATAACGCCATCATGGGTCCTTGGGAAGATATTGACCCAACACACCAGGGTAATATTTATTATCAGATTATTGGGGCTGCGCCATGCCGTATCTTTGTAGTGTCATGGGACAGATGTGGCTATTACGGCGACCCCAACAGCAATTGCGCCAGTTGCGATACCAACGTTGCTTTATTTGGAACCAGCCAGATAGTATTATACGAAACCACCAACGTAATTGAAGTTTATATAGAGTCAAAGGATGTGCTTCATAAATGGAACAGCGGTAAAGCCGTTGAGGGTATCGAAAATAACTCTGCAACAGTGGCATTTACAGTGCCCGGCAGAAATGCAACCGAATGGACGGCCTACAACGATGCATGGCGGTTTACCCCCAATGGGCCATCTATTGTTTCTGTTACCTGGTACAAGGGCACCACGCAAATAAGTACTGATAGCGTTGTGCAGGTTTGCCCCGGAACAACCACAACCTATAACGCACAGGCTGTTTATATACCCTGCAGTGGCGGGGTGCCGGTAACGGTTGCCGATACCATAACTGTTGCACTTTCAGGCACCTTAAATGCAGGCTTGGATTCAACACCAGATGTTACCTGCTTCGGGCTTAATAACGGAAGTGCGTATGCACATGTAAGTGGCGGAACGCCCCCTGTCACTTATGGCTGGTCCACCGGTTCAACTGCACTATCTCTTCACAATCTTTCTCCAGGTACCTATTCATTTTCTGCCGGAGATGGAACTGGTTGTGTTCGTATTGATTCATTTACTATCATACAGCCAAACCCCGTAGGTATATCTGCCACTTTAACCAACCCGGCTTGCCACGGGGCCTGCAATGGAACAATTGCAACAATTGATACCGGCGGCACCGGAGGGCCTTATAATTATTTATGGAATACCAACCCCGTACAACTATCCCAAACTGCTATCAACTTATGTGCAGCCTCATATAACGTTACCGTAAGCGATGCTAATAGCTGTTCAGCCAGTGCCTCATTTACACTTACTCAGCCAGCCGCAGCCGCAGTCAATCAGGTTTCCATAACCAATGTTACCTGTATTGGCGGAAACAATGGCTCTATAGTAGTTAGTGCCGGTGCGGGCTTTAATGGCACGGTTACTTTTCAATGGTCAAACGGCGAGGTGGGTGCGCAGGATACTGCCTTATCAGCGGCCAGCTACACCGTTACAGCAACCGATAGCCTGGGTTGTTCGGCTTCAGCCATTTATACGGTTACGCAACCTGCAAATGGTATAAACCTGCATGCGCCGGCAATTACCAATATTGTTTGCTATGGAAATACCAACGGCACTATTGTTGCCAATGCCAGCGGGGGTGTAGGAAACCTGACCTATACGTGGACCAACGTAACCGCCGGCACTCAGCTTACGGGCCAGGCCATCAATAACCTTGCGGCAGGTACCTACCAGCTAACTGTTACCGATGGCAATGGCTGTACGGATACCACTAGCTACCTGGTAAAAACCCCATCTCAACTGGTCATTGACTCCATCATTCATAACGATGTTATTTGTGCCGGCACTAACGGGCAGGCGCAGGTTTATACTCATGGAGGCACCGGTGCTTACACTTATGGATGGAGTAGCAATTCTTCAGTTACCACATCCTCCATTACAGGATTACCGGGCGGACTATATTCGGTTACAGTTACTGATTCAGCGGGCTGCACCGTGTCGTCACAGTTTGTTATTTTCGAAGCCACACCTAT
The DNA here is from genome assembly GCA_903889265.1 of uncultured Bacteroidota bacterium. Classification (GTDB taxonomy): domain Bacteria; phylum Bacteroidota; class Bacteroidia; order Chitinophagales; family LD1; genus Bog-950. The sequence continues at coordinate 17,468 of CAISWS010000147.1, read as the reverse complement.
TTCGGTTAGCAGCATTACTATCGCAAATGTTTCATGCGCAGGTGGAAACAATGGCAGCGTAACTATTACAGATGCGGGTGGCATTCCGCCTTACCATTACATCTGGAGTAACGGTAATACCAGCCAGAACGACTCAAACCTTACTGCCGGTATTTATTACCTCAGTATTTCAGATAGCAACAGTTGCCTGCTTTTAGTAGATTATACTATTGCCCAGCCAGGTATTCTTTTACCCGGCACTCCCGATATCCTCAACATCGGATGCGCCGGCGGAACAACCGGGTCAATTACCGCTAATCCATCAGGTGGAACTCCGGCATATACTTACAGTTGGGTACAACAATCCTCGGGCCAAACATACAGCACGCAAACAATCAGTAATCTGTCGGCGGATATATATGCCGTCACTATTACTGATGCGCATGGCTGTAGTGTTACAGCATCCTACTCAATTTCTGCAGTGCCTCAGCTGATTTATACGTACGACTCAATCAACGTTTCATGCGCCAATGGCAGTAATGGAAGCATTTCTGTTTCCATATTAAGCGGCAAGCCTCCCTACCGGTTTATGTGGGATAACACAGCTGGTACCGATTCATCCTATAATAATTTAACTGCCGGCCTTGTAGACCTGATTGTAATAGACTCTGATAATTGCCGGGGCGAGAGCCTGGTTAACATAACCCAGCCACAGCCATTGGTTATTCATCAGCTTAGCCTGGGTGAAATTTCTTGCAGCGCGGGTAACAATGGTTACATTTCAGCTAGTGTTACCGGGGGCACACCGGGGTATGTTTTTAAATGGAATAATCTGCAAACCGGCTTAATTGACAGCGGCCTTACCGCAGGCAACTACAATCTTACCGTAACCGATACCAATCTTTGCACTGTAACCCAATCTTTCCTGCTAACCCAGCCAGATCCTTTAGTTTCTGTGCCTGTTACCCAAAACGCCAAATGCTTCTCCGGCACTGATGGCTCTATTGATGCCAATCCATCCGGTGGCACAGCGCCATATACTTTTATATGGTCAAATGGCGCCACAACACAGGTAGATGGTAACCTTGCTTTGGGGCCTTACAGTTGTACTATACAGGATGCATTGGGGTGCATGCTGACCATCAGTGATTCTGTTGGGCAACCATCCCAAATCCACATTACAGACTCGGTAACTGCTGTAAAATGCGCTGGCCAGCACAGTGGCACCGCTTTTATTTTTCCTTCGGGCGGCGTTCCTCCTTACGATTTCAGTGCCACACAGGATAGCGTCAACTTCATCAATGCCACAAACGGAATTCTTGAAGGGCTTGATACCGGATACTATAATATCAGGATAAGCGACAGCGTTGGGTGCATTATACAAGCCTCGGTGGATATACCCCCTGCAATACCGGATAGCTTTTCCACCCTGGTTGATTCCACTTTATGTTACGGCCCCAACTATAGCGATGGAGCAGCTTTAGTTACACCATATACAACGCAAAACGGCCCTTACAACTTCCTGTTGGATGGATATGTCTTGCAGGATACCGGGTATTTCCAGAAACTCTCTGCCGGGTCCCATTTTATTATTGCCACCAATGGCAATGGGTGTAAGGATTCCATACCTTTTGTAGTTCCACAGCCGCCACCAATTGTTATTGACATTACCCCCGATAATGTTACGCTTCCCTTAGGCCACAGCGAGTCTGTTTTGGTAACCTGCCAGAATGCCAATAATCCAACCTATAACTGGACACCCTCAGTGGGGCTAAGTTGTGTTGATTGCCCTAACCCTGTTGTAAGCCCTTATACAACAGGGCAATATATGCTTGTGGTTAGTGTTGAAAACGGCCCTGCAACATGTTACGATACCGCGTACCTTTCAGTTATTGTGGAGCCACACCTTACGGCCTTTTTCCCCAATGCATTTTCGCCAAACGGAGATGGGAATAATGATTTGTTTCAGATTTATGGCGGGGATATAAAAACTATCAGCCTTAAAATATTTAACCGCTGGGGCGAAAAGGTTTATGAAACTACCAACTCCATGGCTGGCTGGGATGGCACTTATAAAGGGGTCATGCAAAACGGAGGCGTTTACACCTATGAGGCAGTGGTTACTTTTTTAGATGATACACAGCAAACTAAGAACGGAACAGTAACGTTATTAAGGTAGGTTAGGAGCTATAAATCACAGTTTGGGTAATAACTGGCCTGATTTTGAACCGAATTCCATAAATTTTCGTAAACCTGTATCTGCGATTAAACTTACTTCATCCTGTTTGGTTAGTATTTTGTAGAAATGAACTTTATGAAACGGATTTTGATGCTTTTTTCCTTACTGGCCTTTTCTTCCGTCATTTTAAAGGCGCAGGATGATGAATTGCCGCCACCAAGCAGCCATCCCCAGGCCGAAATTGGCCTGCCCGGCCAACAGGGATTTCATCAATACACCAAAAAGAAAACAATCGATCTTTCAAATTATTTAATTGAACCAGGGCTGCACCTTTCTTTTATGCAGGGCGGTTTTAATATCGGGGTATCGCCTTACCTGGGCTACAGAGTCTGGAAGAATTTATATGCAGGAGCGGGAGTAACGTATCTATACACGGGCTACCACAACATCGGTTATCCTGATGCATCCGGCGCAATACATTATACCAATGCCAGTGGAAATACCTACGGAGGTGGGGTGCTCCTTCAGTATAATATCTGGCGGGGCTTTTTTGTGCGTAACAAATTTGAAATTTTGCACCGAACCATAGATGGCGTTTATGACGCTACGGTAAATGTAAATCCGCAAAATAATACTACCAGTATTTACCTTCCTAAAATTCAGAAAACAATACCCGATATGTTGCTGGGTGCAGGCTATAATATGTTGCAAACCAAAAATATTTTTATACCTGTAATGTTTTCTTACAATGCATTATACTCCGTAACCGATAAGCTGTACTCCTTATATCCTCACGGCTGGGTAGTACAGGTTGGTATTATTGATATTTTTTAAAGACCTCATCGGTTTAGAGGTCTCCCCTTTTAAAGAAGGAACGCTCACTTAATGATAGGAGCCGTGAGAACTTATTAAACTTTCGGTAATGTTTAAAGCAAAATCAGATGATTGTTGTCATATAGGGCTACGACAATTGTCATATAACATGGTTCGCTAAGTTGCTAATATTGTATTGTTAACCCATAAACAATACTACAATGGAAAATAGTAAATTTCAGGAAGCCCTTGGACAAAGGATTAAGAGGATAAGATTAGAAAAAAATATGTCTCAAACCCTCTTGGCCACCAAATGCGGCATCGAAAAAGCCAATTTATCAAGAATTGAATCAGGTCAGGCCAATCCTACGGTACTTACGCTTTCAAAAATTAGCGCATCTCTGGAAGTTCCCGTACTTGAGTTTTTCAAACACGAACCGTCCGAACAGGCATTGGCAGTAGCCTAAATCAATCCCGGGATATTATTATTAACAGCCGGCTGCCATTACACAAGCTAGCTGTTAATTAACGTACTCCCTACAGTAAAAAAGGGCAAATTATTAACACCAAAGCACCCTTTGTAAAGCCAGGTTAATAATCATTTACAAAAAAACCACTGAGGTTTTTATTTTTACGCCAGCTATGGCAGAATATATAGTTAGTGCGCGTAAATATCGTCCCGTCCGTTTCAGCGAAATGGTGGGTCAGGAGCAGGTAGCTACCACACTTAAAAATGCCATCAGAACAGGCCATCTTGCCCATTCGTTTTTGTTTTGCGGGCCACGTGGGGTTGGTAAAACAACCGCAGCCCGTATTTTGGCCAAAACCATCAACTGCGAAAACATCACCGCCGATTTTGAAGCCTGCGGCCAGTGCAACTCCTGTGTTTCTTTTCAACAAAATTCTTCTTTCAACATTCATGAACTGGATGCGGCTTCCAATAATTCGGTTGACGATATCCGCGCCCTGGTAGACCAGGTCCGGTTTCCGCCACAAAGCGGCAAGTATAAAATTTATATTATAGATGAGGTTCACATGCTTTCAGCCGGTGCATTTAATGCATTTCTGAAAACGTTGGAAGAACCCCCATCGTACTGCAAGTTTATTCTTGCCACTACTGAAAAACACAAGATTCTTCCTACTATACTTTCGCGCTGCCAGATTTTTGATTTTAAAAGAATCGGTATTGATGTAATTGTAAAGCATCTGAAACACATTTGCGAGGTAGAAAAAATTGAAGCAGAGGAAGATGCACTGCATATCATTGCCCAAAAAGCCGATGGCGGAATGCGAGATGCCCTTTCTATGTTCGACAGGCTATCGGGTTTCAGCGGCGGCAAATTGACTTATGCCTCTGTACTGGAAAACCTGAACGTACTGGATTATGATTACTTCTTTAAAGTAACCGAAGCGCTGTTAAGCGAAAACCTGTCATTAACGGTAAGGCTTTTTGATGAGATATTGAAGAAGGGTTTTGAAGGAGACGATTTTATTTTAGGCCTTTGCGAGCATTTCCGCAACCTGCTTTTTTGTAAGGACGATGGCACCTTAAAATTGCTGGAAGTAAGTGAAAGCCTGAAACAGAAATACGCTGTTCAATCATCACTGGCCTCATCCGACTTTCTGGTTAACTGCCTTAGCATAGGTAACCAGTGCGATGTTCAATACAAGGTTTCAAAAAACAAACGGCTTACGGTTGAGCTGGCGCTGATAAAGATGTGCTACATCAATGCATTAGTTGGCGTGGACGCCGGTAAAAAAAAACTCAACTCTGACCGGATAAGTGAAATTGCGCAGCAACCCAGGATTGAAAATGCTCTGCCAGAAGCCCATACTCAGGCTAAACCGGAGGTTAGCTATAACGGAACCAATAATACCGCAAGCCTTGTTGAGGAGGAACCGGTAAAGCCAATTCAGAAACTGGTAAAACCTGCAACTACTGAAGTTGTAAACACCGTCAAGCCTGCCACACTTACCAAAACAAAGAAAGTACTTACTGCCGATAGCATACAGGAAGAACAGGAAGCCTTAAAAAAGAATGGTGCGGAAGACCAGGTTGAAGAAAGGTTTGAGGGCGAAATTTTAATTCTCAACCAGGAAAACATTACAAAACTCTGGGGCGATTATGCCGCCAGGATACCCGAAGAAAAGAGGGGGCTTAAAATTGCCTTCAATTCGTTTCAGCCCGTTTTAGATCCGGCTACTTTAAGTAAAATTTCAGTAACCGTGCAAAGCGATATTCAAAAATTTCAGTTAGACGAAATACGCCTCGGCCTGCAAAATTATTTATCGAAAAGGACCGGCGCTACGCTTGAGTTTGAAGTTATTGCCGACAAAGAGGTTTCAAGCGGAGCTAAGCCTTATACACCCAAAGAAAAGCTGGAACGCATGATTCAGAAGAGGCCTGCCATTAAATTATTGCAGCAAAAGCTGGGCCTCGAGCTGGATTACGATTAACAATTACTGACCCTATCAATTAATATTAATTTACTACATGAAAGCAAAATTCTTTTCCATTGCCTTTTTGGGGCTTTTATTTTTCTCCGCCAGTGGCCAGCAAAAAACTCCGCTTGCTTCGCAAGCATCTCCCAACCAGCCCCGCACCACACCGGCTGCCAGCAATCAAAGGCCTGTAGCGGCGCCTCAGGCAGCTGCAGTTGATAAACCAAAAGCTGAAACGGTAGCCGATGACCCCTACAATGCAAAGATATATACACTTAAAAACGGATTGAAGGTATATATCTCGGTTAACAAAACTGCACCACGTATTCAAACCATGATTGCGGTTAAGGCTGGTTCTAAATTCGATCCTCCTCAAACCACAGGATTAGCACATTACCTGGAGCATATGATGTTTAAGGGCTCGCACGATTTTGGCACCCAAAACTGGGCGCAGGAAAGCGTATTGCTCGATTCCGTTTCTGCCTATTTCGAATATCACAAAAACGAAAAAGATGAGGCTAAAAAGGCCCTGTTATATGCCAAAATAGATTCATTCTCTTACGAGGCTTCAAAACTGGCTATACCAAATGAGTATGATAAAATGATGACTTCCCTCGGTGCAAAAGGCACCAATGCGTTTACATCAACCGATATGACGGTTTTTATTAACGATATCCCATCTAACGGTCTTGAAAAGTTTTTAGACCTGGAAAGCAATCGTTTTCAAACTGCCGTGCTGCGCTTGTTTCATACTGAGCTTGAAACTGTTTACGAAGAGTTTAACCGCAACCAGGATAACGACAGGGTATGGAGTAACCATGCGATTGAAAACGCCCTACTGCCCAATCACCCTTACGGAACCCAAACTACTATAGGCGAAGGCGAGCATTTGAAAAACCCCTCCATGGTTAACATCTATAATTATTTCAAAACTTATTATCGCCCTAACAATGTAGCTATCATTCTTTCAGGCGATGTTGACCCGGATGCTACAGTAGCGCTGATTGAAAAATATTTTGGAGGCTGGCAGCCCGGCCCTATTCCTGAATTCGTTAAAAAGCCGGAACCTGCCATAACCGCACCAATCATCCGCGAATACAAAGGCCCGCAGCCCGAACATGTTTATATAGGTTACCTGTTTGATGGTGCTAATTCGCACGATGCCTTTATGGTTAAACTGGTTGATGAAATTTTATCTAACGGCGAAGCAGGATTAATAGACCTCGATCTGGTTCAGCAGCAGAAAGTATTACGCGGGTATTCATCAGTGGATGATAATACTGACTATACTTTTCACGAACTGTACGGCGAGCCCAAACAAGGACAATCGCTTGAACAGGTGAAGGACCTTTTATTAGGCGAGATTGAAAAAATAAAAAAAGGAGATTTCGGCGATTGGCTCTTACCCGCCATCATCACAAATCTGAAACTGGAGCGAATGAAAGCAGCTGAAAAAAATAACAGCCGCGCCGGTTATATGATGGGAAGCTTTGTGCACAATATAGCCTGGAAAGATTGGGTGGACGAAATCAAAGAAGAAGAAAAAGTAACGAAGGCCGACATCGTAAAATTTGCGAATGAACACTACGCAAACAACTATGCCGTTTGTTACAAGCGCCAGGGCGATGCAACAGTGCATAAAGTTGAAAAGCCCAAAATTACGCCAGTGGTAATGAACAAAGATGTAACGTCGGCATTTATGAAGCAGTGGGAACTATTGCCACAGCCATCTCTTACGCCTAAGTTCCTTGATTTTGATAAAGACATAACGCACCTTAAACTGGCTAAAGGCGATATTCCGTTCGACTATATTAAAAACGACCTGAACAAAACCTTTTCCGTGCAGTATATTTTTGATATGGGCACCGATAACATCCGCGACCTGGGTGTTGCTATTAGCTACCTTCAATACCTGGGAACTGATAAGTATTCAGTTGACCAGTTGAAAACTGAATTCTATAAACTGGGATTAAGTTTTGGTGTAAGCAACAGCCGCGACAGGGTTTCGATATCACTGTCGGGTCTGGAGGAAAACCTGGAAAAAGGAGTTGAACTTTTTGAACAGATCCTGGCTAATGTAAAGCCTGATAAAGAGATTTACAATTCAATGGTGCAGGATATTACTCAAAGCAGGGCTAATGCCAAAAAGAATAAGAATGCCATACTATCAAGCGGCATGGGCAACTATGCCAAATACGGCGAAGTAAATCCCTTTAACAATGTAATGAGCGAAGAAGAACTGAAAGCGGAAGATGTAAATAAGCTGGTAGCCCAAATCAAGTCCTTGGAGCTTTACAAGCACCATATTTTTTACTTCGGCAATAAAAGTTCTGAAGAAGCATTAAAGGTTATTAATAAACTACACCCGGTAAAAGCACCTCTTCAGGATTATCCCGTTGCTAAAAAATATCCTGAATTGCCTTTGAACGAAACCAAGGTGTATGTGTGCTATTATCCCATGAAACAGGCCGAAATTATTATGATGGGCAAAGATGTGTTGTTTGACAAAAGCCTTTACCCTTTCCTGTTTATGTATAACGACTATTACGGGTCTGGCCTTTCATCTATTATGTTTCAGGAGATACGCGAAAAAATGGCTCTGGCGTATTCGGTTTACAGTAGCTATGGGGTACCACAATACGCCAATGAGTCGCACTACGTTACTTCTTATGTAGGCACACAGGCCGATAAGATGGGCACCGCACTTGCCGAAATGAATAAACTACTGAATGCAATGCCCGAAGTGCCTCAGCAATTTGAAGGCGCGCGCCAGAGTGTAGTAAAAAACTTAGAAAGCGACTGGGTAACCGGTGCCGACATTTACTGGGCATGGGACCGCGCCCGCAAGCGTGGTTTAAAATACGATGTAAGAAAGGACATTTACGAACAGGCTAAAACCATTACCCTTACTGATGTTCACAAATTTTTCGATGCACACGTAAAAGGCAAAAAATTCACATACCTGGTTATCGGAAAAAAAGAAGACCTGAATCTGGATGCACTGAAGGCAATAGGCGCTGTGCAAGAGTTACAGTATAACAAGATATTCGGTTATTGATTTTCAACGGTTGTAATAATAAAGCCGGTGCATTTTTTATGCCCGGCTTTATTATTTTATACAAATTGCTGAATTCCTGAAAGGTGATCAGGCCTGATTTGGCTTCGAAGAGCCTTAATCCACCAAAAGTGTGATCGCCGCCAGCTGCTCCTTTGAACCCATTACTATAAGGTAATTACCAGACTTCAAAACTGTTTTAGCAGTAGGATTTAATATATATTCCGAAGCCCCTGTTTTAACGCCTAAAATAGTGGCACCGGTTTTACGCCAACAGTCCAGATCTTCAACAGTCGTGGTTCTCCGGTTTTCTATTTCAGCAATATCAAAGCTATCACTGTTTTGGGTTGCCATTAAGTCAATCAGTTCTTTTACATCGGGGCTCAATACCAGGGCAGCCATATGCGCGCCTCCTATCTTATCAGGCATTATTACATTATCCGCACCTGCAGTCCTCAGTTTCTTTATTGCCGAATCGTTCGATGCCCGGCTGATGATTTTAATGTTGGGGTTCAGCTCTCTTGCTGTCAGTACCACATACAAATTAGCCGCGTCATCAGGCAGCGTTGTTACCAGGGCAGCGGCATTTTCAATTCCTGCTTCTATCAATGTTTCATCGCGGGTGGCATCATCTTCAACGTGAAAACGGACCGGGTAAGGAACATCGTTGAGCCGTATATTGGTCTTTTCAACAATAACAAAATCCTTGCCCCGGCTATGAAAGACCTGGGCCGCTTCACGGCCATTTCTGCCAAACCCGCAAATAATAATATGGCCCCTCAAATCCTTTATTGAATTTTTCATCTTGTAAAGTTTTACTGTCTTTATAAATTCTCCATCCATAAAATAAGAAGAGAGTGAACTTACCAGGTAGGCAAAAGTGCCCAGGTTAGCCAGTATCAGGATAATAGTAAATACCCTCCCCGGATTACTTAAAGGCCTTATTTCACCATAACCTACTGTCGATAAAGTAATAATGGTCATATACACTGCCTCCAGTAGCGTGTAGTGCTCTATAACCATATATCCGGTGGTGCCGCTTAATATTACTGCAGCGAATAGGGCCACAGAGGTATAAAGCTTCAAAAAGGGGCGTAGTTTTTCTGCCATAAACTCACTTAAAAATAACTAATTCAGCTATTCATACTATTGAGCCATATCATATACTCCATTAAGTTTTATCCTGGGCGCTTAAATAAGTGCGCAACAAACAGGGTACCGGGCAAAGCCATATTGCCTTCGGGCTCTGACGCTTCGGTTACAAAAATTGAATAACTGTCAGAGCTTTGCTCAAAAAAGACAATTGAAAATTCCTTTCTATCTTTAAGCAACAAAGAAAATATCATGAGCATATTCCGTGTAATCCTTGCAATCCTGTTTCCGCCTCTTTCAGTTATCGACAAAGGTTGTGGCAGCACTTTAATCGTATTTCTGTTAACCCTGGCAGGCTGGGTTCCCGGGGTAATTGCTGCATTGGTAATTTTAAATAAAAACTAGTGCTCCTTTGTGTCCCAGGTTTTTGCAAATTGTATGGTTACCTTTTTCATAGCTTCCAGAGCTTCAGGTCTCACGTATTCTATCACATCTAAACGCGTATGATAACTGGGGTCCAGTTTTTCCGACTCCATGCCAATTACACAAATCGCCGGTAAGCCCTCTATGCAAAAAGCCGAAGCATCAGAAGCGCCAACCATCAGCGGCAATTTTTTATAGCCGGTTCCGGTAACTTTAAAAGCATCTTCGACTAACTCAACGTATTCCTTTTTATAAGAAACCAGGGTATTGGCCTCGCCGGTGCCTATGGTTAAATGTTCAAGGTCTTTTATAGTATCCAGGTTAAACAAAAAGGCTTTCTCTTTTATCAGTTGCGCCTTATGTTGGCGGGCATAAGCCCATGCGCCCCGTAGGCCGGCCTCTTCGGCACCAAAACTGATTAGCCTCAGCCGGGTATGTTTCAGCTTATCATCCGAAAATACTTTGGCCATTTCAACAGCCATTGCAACCCCGGTTAAATTATCACTCGCGCCATCCACTACTTCTTCACCATGCATGTTGTAGAAAACAATTAAAACCGGTGTCATCAAAGCAAACAACCACCACAAATACGTAAACCACGCTGCAGTAATAAATATGCTCAGCAAGGCATAAATACCTAGCAGAGGAATCAGGAAACCCGCAATAACCGTAAGCACAGCGCCATTGTGTTTAAACCGGTACCACCATTTAAATTCCTTTACACTGTCAATATGCCCGGCAATGATAAGGGTAGACTTAACTGTGTCGGTTGGCTCAATATCGCCAATAACATTCCATGATGGCTTTTTAGGCCATAAAAAATCAAGCCAATGCCTGTAAGTCACAAAATGGCCCAGGTAAAGGATAGAATTAAGTATGCCTAAAACTCCGGCAATACGAACATCTACCCGCAGTAATACGATAACGAGCAGATACACTACGCAAAAAACCTTTAAAGATTGAAAGTGAGCTTCAAGGGCCGATTGAAACTCCTCCACATCCACTTTATCGCAGTATTTTCGTAAAATTTCTGCTGTATAAAGCTGCGCAGCCTTTTCCTGGCCGCTGCCAAAATAACGGCCCCCAAACCTTGTTATAATGTCTTCAATGTATGCCAGCATGTGGTTTCTGATTGTACGTTAATTTTAAGCAATAAAAACCAATAAGCGGTCTTAACCTTTTTCTGCCGTTTAATTTTGGATTTTATTAAGTTTACATGAGCATGGTGTTAATGGCTCCGGTACCACATTTTAGCTAGGAATAAAACTTAAAATTTAAGCACGTGAAGCAAAAAATCTACATATTATCAGCAATACTCCTTGCAAGCGTTACAATGTTCAGCCAGGCCCCACAAAAATTAAACTATCAGGCCGTGGTGCGTAACAGCGCAGGCAGCCCGGTAATTTCTTCACCGGTAAGTTTGAAATTTAATATTCACGACAGTATTGCCTCCGGTCCCATTGTTTTTATGGAAACGCAAAGCGCAACTACCAACCAGTTTGGCCTGGTGAATGTTGAGATTGGCCAGTTAGGCAATCTAGCCATCGTAAGCTGGGGAAACAATCCCAAATTTCTGGAGGTAGATGCGGATATTAATAATACCGGAACCTTTATACCCATGGGCACTTCGCAGCTGATAAGTGTTCCTTATGCATTGTATGCAGCCAATAGTGCAGCCGGGCCTATCGGGCCTACAGGTAGGGTAGGGGCGACAGGGCCAACCGGTGCCGCGGGTGCCACTGGCGTGGGGCTTCCCGGACCAACAGGTTTTGCAGGTATAACTGGTGCAACCGGGGTAACAGGTAGCAATGGCATTACTGGCCCTACCGGTACCGGTTTAAACGGTATTACAGGTATAACTGGGCCTACCGGAGCAAATGGAACTCCGGGTATTACAGGGCCCACAGGGGGCGGGGGCAATGGTGCGTCAGGCCCAACGGGTAGTATTGGTTCTACTGGTGTTACAGGCCCAACGGGCGTTAACGGCGCGCCAGGTATAACCGGCGCAACTGGAATCGCCGGAGCGGCAGGTCCAACAGGATTAAATGGCTTGCCTGGTATTACCGGGCCCAGCGGAGCAGATGGCAACGCTGGCCCAACCGGCTTACCCGGTTCTCCGGGCTCAACAGGGCCCAGCGGCGCAACCGGAATTACGGGACCTACAGGTGCCGCGGGATCCTTTATGATCAAAGATTTCGCAACTAATTTTGATGGCGGGCCTTACTCTGAATCTACTTCCTACACGCAGGTTCTTTTCGTTACCGTAACAACAACTTTGGCCACCGATAAAATTATAGTGGCCACCAGCGGTTATTCCAACGAAACCAACCAGGATGATGCCTGTGTTTATTTTTATGTTGAGAATAACACCGATGGAATTATTGGCGAAACAATTCAAAGCGGCACCCAGGGCGATGGTCAGAATTCTCCTTGGGGAACAACATCGTCTTTTGCAGGCAATTTTGTTTTGACCTGCAATTCTGCCGGAACCAAAACGATTGCCTTGTATGTAAAAACCTGTTATTCGGGTTCCTATAACGGAAACAACATCAGGCTTACAGCCACCGTTTTAGGAAATTAAGAGTTACTGGCTCCTCTTGCAAACAAAAGTGCCCCTGATTTCTTCAGTGCACTTTTGTTTGCAAGACATGGGTATAACAGGACAGAATATTTTCTTTCATTACTAAAAATATCCGGCCTCCTGGACATTGACCTTTTAATTGCAATATTTCTGCATCAATTCATTTAACCTGCCATTTTTTATGGCCACCCCCGCAACATAGTTAAATATGGGCTCCGCTACTTTTTGAAACCCAACCATTCTGGAGTTGTTTAAGTAAATAAACAGCGCTAAGTCCAAAAATTTGCTGGGGGTACCAGCAGCACTTGCCAGGCCATTGTTGGCCAGTCCTTTATAAATTAAAAGAGAATTTTCAAAATTCTTGTTTCCAGGTTCAAGTGTAACTTTTATAATGCATTCATCTTTAGAAATGTTATGGAAATAATGCTTTTCGCGGGGCTTTATAGTAGCAATCTCTCCCACATTTAAGTGGTAAATGTCATTCCCTTTCCCAACTTCCAACGTGCCTTTTAAAATTTCAAAAGTTTCCGAAAACATCGTATGATAGTGCCAGGGTGTTTTTTCACCCGGAAGAATATTCATTTCTAATACGCTGTTTTTTTTTGTGTCAGCTGATTGAATCAGCCTCACATATCCTGGTGTTTTCATAAAGCTTTTTTTGTAGGTTTAGTTATCAATAGAATGATTCCGAAAACAGAACAAATGATGATAGCAATGATATGGGGCATAGCCTGCGCAATCCCGTTATAGCTTTTGCTGAGAACAACAAGCATATCGGAAAGTGGAATGATAGTCGCCACAAACAACATCACCCCCAGGGCACGCCTTTCATTCAACAAAACAAGGGCGCACAATAACACCCCTGAAAATATATCCCTGATACCTTTTATGCGGTGAAAGGAATAATCACCATCTGCATTAAAGTGAATACCGAATCCGGCGGTTGCTACTTCAGGAGATAAAAAAAAACGGACCCCTAGAAAGATCATTCCAAGTCCTAATAAAAAAGCGGTTGCGTAAGAAACTTTCGTTGTCATAATCCTGTGTTTTTATTTTAAATAATGACACAAAATTATGCCTGCAACAACCCGTATTCATGCACCTGGGTTAACAAATCATTTTTGATTAAAGATTCTTTTGCGGATACGACTGAGTGATTGTGGCTTAACACCAACATAAGATGCAATGTGGTACTGAGAAACTCTTTGCTGTAAATCAGGATGCATTTCAATAAACATTCTATAACGATGTTCAGGAGTATCGGTATAAAATGAGCTAAGGTCCCGTAACATTTTTATAAAAACCTGTTCAATTACAAGCCTGCCAAAGCGCTCCCCTCTTCTGATAGATTTATAAAATAGTTGCAAGTCGGCAACCGAGATTTGCCGGATTTCACAGTCCTCCAGGGCTTGAATAATTTTTAACGATGGCGTTTGGGGTATGAAACTTTCATAGTTGCAAACAAAATTATTTTCCTTTGCAAAATCATATACTTTCTCTTCGCCGTCATTATTGATGTAGTACCGCATTAGCCCTTTAGTAATAAATCCCACCTGCTTACATACCTGGCCCTCTGCTAAAAAGAAATCTCCTTTTTTGATCAATTTTTGCTTAAAAAGCTCATTTATTAATTCTACCTCTTTGAGGTTTAAGTCTATTACAGATTGTATGCTGATAATTAATTGATCTGCCATAATTGTGATTTACATGAATGATAGCCGCTATAGAAACGGACTTCCCCCAAACTACGTACTATAGCACTGCTGATCTGCATAGTCCCCTTCAAAAGAATCCTGATTCAGGACTTGAAAAATATAAACTATTTGGTCTTCCATAAAACAAAAGTGTCCGGAATTTCTGTAGGGCACTTTGTGGACCTGAAAGTGTGTTTTTAAAATGCGGGTTCGCTCGGATCAATAGGGCATTCGATTAGTTAGTATTCTGCGTTAATAATAAATACGAAACGATTAGCTTCACTTTTTATGATTTCAGTTTGCTATCTCAAAACCATGCCTTAACATCTTTTCATCAAGCGAACTGTTACCAATCATTACTTCATAATTCCCCTTTTCAACAACCCACGATTTATTCTCTGTATTAAACCAGGCAAGCTCACTGGCTGGAACCACAAAACTAACTTCTCTTTCTTCGCCAGGCTGCAGGTAAACTTTATTAAATCCCCTCAGCAATTTTACCGGGCGATCAATTTTAGATTCAGGAAAAGCGATGTAAAGCTGAACCGTTTCTTCCCCCGACCTTATTCCGGTATTTTTTACGGTTACCGAAACACGGACCGAGTCCGTTGCAGAAATCGTAAGGCCGTTATTTGAATTTCTCCCCGTCAGTTTCAGTTTTCCAATTTCAAAAGAAGTATAACTTAATCCAAAACCAAACGGATAGCGGGCAGCTTTTTTAGCCTTATCAAAAAGTGTATAACCATGATAATAACCATAATCTGCATTGCTGGCGTATGAATCAAATGCCGGCAAATCCGTTTCTGACTTTGGAACGGTAAACGGCAATTTGCCGGAGGGATTTACCTCACCAAACAGAATACGGGCAAGTGCATTGCCACCCTCCATGCCGTTGTAAAAGGTTTCCATGATTGCGGGCACTTCGGTAAGCCATTCTTCAACAGTTATAGCACTTCCCGCTACCAAAATCACCGCTATATTTTTGTTAACAGCACTTGCTGCGTGTATAATGTCAATATCTTTTGGGTGAAGGTGTAAATATTCACGGTCGCCGCCAACACCCAAAATACAGGTGCGGGTAATAAAGTTTTTCTTATCAGGGTTTTTCCTGTCGCGGATAGTTCCATTGCCGATGTATTCGCCCTCATCCATATAAGTAGTGCCGGCTACTATAATTACCGCATCTGCATTTTTGCAAATTTCTTTAACAGCTATTGTATCATCCACCGGTGCAGTTAATATTTCAACCTTGGTGCCGGCAAAGTAGTTTTTAATGCCCTCTAAAGGCGAAATTATATAGCGCGGATATACGCGGCTGCTACCATGATCTCCTGTTTCTTTAACATTGGCCAGCGAGCCTATAACAGCAATGCGCTTTACCTTGCCCCTATCAAGCGGTAAAAAGTTGTTTTCGTTTTTTAGCAATACCGCACTTTTTTCTGCAACTTCTCTTGCCAGGTCTGTATGCGCCCGGCAGCCCACTAAACTTTTAGGGTAAGCCTGCTCATCTCTGCGTGAAGCGAAAAGGATTTTTGTGCTCAATATGGGCAATATCAGGTCATCAATCTGTTGCTCGCTAATTTCTCCTTTCTGCAATAACCTTTTTATATTTTTAATGGAGTAGAAATTCGATGCAGGCATTTCGATATTCATACCCGCTTCAATTCCTTTTTTGGTATCCAATAATCCATTCTGCCAATCGCTGGTTACATAGCCTTTAAAGCCCCAGTCATTTCGCAAAATATCGGTTAGCAATATTTTGCTGTGGCCACAATATTCTCCATTTAGCTTGTTATAGGCACTCATTACCGAAGCAGCCTTTCCATGCTGAATTACTTTTTTAAAGTGCGGCAGGTAAACTTCGCGCAAAGTGCGCTCATCCATATTCATGCTGCCCCCAAAACGATTATTCTCCATACTATTAGCGGCAAAGTGCTTAACACAAGCCTGCACATTATGCTTTTGAATGCCACGCACTAAAGCGGCTGCCATTTCACCTACGTGATGTGGATCTTCGCCGTAAGTTTCCTGCGCACGCCCCCAGGCAGGGTGCCGCAATAAATTCATACATACAGCGCCTGAATAATTGGCTTTAAGCGCGCGTATCTCCTCCGCCATCGCTTCGCCAACCCGCTCTTCCAATTCAATATCCCAACTGGCACCACGTGCCATAGTTACCGGAAAAGCTGTTGTGCCTTTAGTAAGCGATACCCCCCTGGGGCCATCGAGAAAAACAGTAGGGGGGATATTAAAGTGTTTGTTACCCCCTGCAGCAACAGGTTTAATGTTTTTTGAAAACATAACAGACAGCCCAAAACGCACAACCCCATGCCCGTGCATCTCGAAAACCTTTTCCTTTAAACTCATTTTTTTAATGATCTCCCGTGCTGTTGAGTCGGCTTCTGCTTCAGTCATAGCTTGCGAATAGGTAGGTTTTGTAATTGCCAGAAGAAGAAAATACATAATAACGGCCATAAACCGCACCGGGCATTTGCTTTCAGGCATTGGAAGTGTATTGAACTTCAAGTTTATATAAGTTGTTTCATGCAATTTACAATTATACATTGTCTATGCCGGAGAAAGCCCAATCTATCATAAAAATCATTTTCCCGTAAATGTTAGCAGGGGCTGTTCACTTTAAGCAAGCTACAAATAAAGGCCGGATGGCTCGTCTGACTTAGGTGAGTATATATTTTTCAAGCGCTGATAAGAAGGCCGGGGGAATCAGATGCCTTAAAAAATACCTGGGCGCTGAGTGGAGGACAGTTAGGGAATACGAAATACCCACCCGCGAAAATTCACCTGATATAAATAAAAAACCCCAAACAAATTAATGTTTAGGGTTTTAACACCTGCCGTTCCCCCCAATAAGCAGGCAACTTACTTTGAAACACTTAAAATCCTTTAAAGGTAATTTAATGGCATCTAACGCCTTCCCTTTTCCGATAATGTCTTATGTGCCTTTAATTGGTGTTTATCACCAGAATTCCTGATTGAAATCGCCAAAAATAAAATGGCGAAACAAATAATTGCGGCCATTGAAATAAGGTAGGCAATAGTCATAATCTGAAATTCTGATAAGCTAGAAATATCTCATTCTCCATTTTATAAAAAAAGCCTGAGGGCCCTCTATTGGAATTATCGCTTTGATATGCCTTTGGAGTAGTTTCTAATGAATACTATTAAATTTAATATCCAGAGCGAAATGGT